>NZ_WBKM01000168.1 GCF_015714725.1 Nostoc sp. WHI | reverse complement strand
TATTTATTCTTACCGAATATGTCCCTCTCACAAAAGTAAATTCTAGTTAAAAATGTCAAATTTTTGAGAGGAGGTAAAGATTATTAATTAAGAGAATTTACAAAGTAGGTCGGAATTTCAGCTATATTTATAAGTTGAAATCTATTTTTTCATGGGCAGATTTTTAAAATTGTTTCTCTTCAGTTAATTATTATGATTATCTTTCAAATAAATCATAATTAGACAGAAGTTCTCTATGTAAACAAGAGGACTTTATCTTCTTTTGTTTTCAAAATGAGAATTGCTGAAAAGGGTAGGTTTTCGTCACTTTTGGTTATGCCTTATCAGGATTTTGCAGCATAACTCCAGCAACCGCACTTTGCCACTGGCGATCACGCCAATTGACTTAAGGATTCTGTTGTGAGCGATTTTGATGGCTCAACAGGTTTTGGTTTAGTTTTTCAGGCTGCACACCAGCACTTTGGTTTTAATAAGTTGAGGATGTGGTGTGCAGTAAATCTGAGTTCTGGGGCTGCACACCACTACCCTGGTTTATATAAATTGGGGGTGTGGTGTGCAGGGAATCTAGGTTTTGGGCTACACACCACTACCTTGGTTTTAATAAGTTAGGGAGGTGGTGTGCAGGACAAACGTATGCCTCTCAAAGACAGAATTTTCATGGATGGCTTGTTCTGAGTTATCGCACAGAGAAAGGCTGCTATCAGATGTGTCTAGCAGGCGATCGCTGAGAGTGATGGTTGGTGGTTCACAATCGCAATAGTTATGCTTTGCTGGCTTATTCTGGCATAACTTCGATGAGCGCTGCTTCTACCTGTTCCAAGGCTTTGTCGATGGCATCCAATTGCTTGCGATTTTCGCACTCTCGATATGCTTCTGTGACCTCTGGATCTGTTCCCAGTCCTGTGCTACTGCCTACTCTGCCTATGTGTTGGTGGCAGGTATACTCTGGGTTCTTGCCGCGTTTTACAATCCCTTTTAGCCTCGCTTTTGGGTTCCTCTTGAAAATTGGCTCGTTAGCTTGCCATTTTGCATACACATACCAATAAATTTCACCATCTTTTTTATACTGCTTACGCACCTCATATTGATGAATCCATACCCCAGGTTCAGACATTGGTTCATTGACTAACTTCTGTCTAATTTCTTTTAGCTGCTGAAGCTTCTCTATGATTTGGTCGATCCGATCGTTCATGGCAGTTACAATAGTTATGCCTGTTGAAAATTTTAAGACATAACTGCTTTAACTGCGAAGCGGTGTCCGCGATCGCTAGCAATTCTTCACATGCCCAACGCCCCAGAACTGCCAGCTACGCTGGCTTCACGACGACGGCTTCGCCGCGTCTCCCCATCCCCAGTAAGAAATTTTAATTATTCTCTGACTGTATAAAAGTTGGCATCACTGCCCTATTCTTATAGATAAGGTAGGTGATGCTCAATCTTTCACTCACCCTTTTCGCTATCCTTAGCCACCTTGCGGCAGCTAACAGATTATGACTAAGAGTTAGGGGTAATAACGCTGTACTACCAATTATTTGAATAGAATGTTCTTCCAAACCCCAATCTGTTGTTGTCTAGACTTTATCTGAGTCTGGGCAATACTTTTCATATTCTGACAACCTTGAGAAAACTGGGTATCAAAGGTAGCTAAACCATTAGCTACTTGTACATCACTCAAATCTTTCACTTGTGAATTACGAATTTGATTTACCTTGATAGAAACTTCAGCTACCATAAAGCCAAATGTATCTCTTTTTACAGGAGCTACAAGTACTTCACCGTTTCCCTCGTCTACTAAACGTTGTAAGTTAGCTTGTGATTGTAGACCTAATGGTTGATTTAGTTGTGGCGCATCTATACTACAAAGCCGGATTTTGTCAGCTTTGCCATCATCAATGATGAGAATTTTATCACCATCAATCACTTTGATGACTAGGGCCGGTTTTATCAAAAGTGCTGTATTGGTCTGTTGGTTCTGGTTAGTACTGTTGCTACTACCTGGGGTAAATGTGATCGTTACAGTAATGGAAATAGTAAAGATCAATCCAAGCGCAATTTTCTTAAAGACCGCTTTTAAAGAAGTCATAAGTTTTGAACTCCGAATTATGTCTTTCATCGAATGAATGCGACCTATCAAGCAGCTGCCAAACTTAACTTGATGTTTAATATCTTAAAATATTTTTTATACGTAAAAAGGTCTGTTAATTAGGTCAGTTTAAAAAAAACAACCAAATTAACAGACCTTAAAGTAAATTCGTTTAGAAGTTCACATATTAAGTTAAACTTCTAACTAATCTTGAAATTAATCTCAACGAAAATAATTTTAGGATTAATAAAAGCAGAGTGGTTTTGTTTAGCTAATTCATTCCAAAATAAACCTCGAAACATACTTAAGTTTGGCAGCTTGACAATAAGTATCGGAGTTCAAATAACGAAATGATAGCTATTAAACATATTGTTGCATAGGCGTTTTCGATTTAGTATTACAAGTAAAAAACACAATTGATACTCTATAATTCATTAATCGGTACATAAGATTTATAGTTGCATATTTTGCCCCTATAAACTCTATACGTACTATTATTCACTCCAAATCTTGGTGTGGCAGGTCAGTCTGAGGTCACTTAAGGGTTCATTTTAGCTCACTTATAAAGCAAAGCTTAATTAGGCTTAATTAAAAAGCTCACTTTAAATTAACAGAAAAATGAACTATAAACAATATCTTCAAAATGATATTATACAAGTACAAGTGTGGCAGCTTGACTTTGATATTTAATCGGATTTTGAATAAAACATGGTAGTCGATTTTATGTTGAAACAGAAACGTAATCGTCAATCGCGCGCGTTATCCATACAAGGACAAGAAAATGTTCGGCTAGCTCTTCAGAGTAGTGGTTTAACTTATATTGGTTGGTCAATGCGTTGCAATACTTATATATCTGAATCTACTATTAAACGCTTTATTGCCGGGATTCCTGTCTCAACATCTTATTTTAATGAACTGCTAACAGCGTTGAATTTAACGATTGAAGACAGTTATATTGTGCCAAAAATAAATTCTATTGGCAGTTCTCAATTAGCAATAGGACTTAATATTTCCCAGTTAGCAATCGAAAAAAATACCATATCTAGTTTTCAAGGTGGAATGTTTATGACGGCAACGTTTACTGAAGATAAACGCTCAGAAATTGAAAGGATAATTCGCCATCTACAATCTTTTCTTATCGGTAGTAAAATTAAATTTCATGACGACAAAGGAGTAGTCAGAGTAAGCGGTAATTTTTCTGAATATGAAAAATTACACATTGACGCAACCATTGATGAGCTAGAAGAACTATGTACCTCGCTCAAAGTAACTTGGTAAACCTGAAGCTATTGATGAAAAGCAAGAACTGCGGCGTTCTCGTTGCCATTACAGTCAATAATTTTAAACCTCCTCCAAAATAAACAAACCTCACTCAAGCTTTTGCCAGTTATGGTTTCTGGGGCAATAGAACGGGTTTGTCAAACCTCCAAACCTCCAGAACTTTTATGTAACAGTACCTTGGGCAAGGTTTAGTGTTTTAACTTTACTTATTAGCTAACTTCCAAAAAATTAATAGTGCAAACTTTGCTTGCTTAGTAATCGTCCGAATATCTATCATTTATTTTAAGAAATACAGCCTCGCAATAATTAGCGTCCCATTCTTTAATTAAAGCACTCCTTTCTTCTCGATTAGTGCAATCTTCCAACCTGTCAGCATCTACTTCCACAGATATAGACCATACGTGGTTTTCATTCCACCCACTAACTAATAATTCTCTCTCTTCTTTTGTGACACAATTTTTAAACTTCTGAACATCTGCTTTATGCATCGCTACTGAAGAATCTGTAACCTGATTCCAATAATCCTCATAACCAACATTCCATTCCATACGTAACAATTCAAGGCATTCGTCAGAAGTACAAAACTTCAGCCTTTCAGTCATTATTTCAGGCTCTATCCCTCGATGAAATTCTCTAAGAATCGATTGAAATGCTGGTGTTAATTGTTTCATAATTATCTAAATTCATCCTCAATAGCTTTAATGTTAGTTTCCAATATAAATCTCGTTGACGGGACTTATGGCCTAATGCCAATAACTGTTGCCGTATGATGGTCGTTATTGGAAAGGTTATTTTTTGGCGCTCAAAGAGACACTATCCCATATACATTAAAAATGTGTTTTGACCTTCAGATATTACGCGATCACTACCCAGTCAAAGGCAACGGATTTACACCCACAGGCAAAGTTAACAGCAATCTGCCAGCGATTTAAGTATGCGTTCCAGAATGGCTCACTATCAGCTATCCCAATAGACTCTCCAATTTTTAAAACTGCTTCTTGATAAAACCTGCCAGCACCCTGTAATCCCTGCTGCAATTTCAGCTTTAACCCAACCCATGAGGGCAAGCGGTCATTTGTTTGTTCGTTGGCTTGTGACTCGCAAGCTTTAATTTCATCTAACTTGATTTGTTGGAAACTAGACAATGCTGACTGTTCCACAACTGCTCCGGTATAGTCCACCGCAGGCATCACTTGCTCAACTGTTAAGTCCTGCCCAGTTTCCACAGATGTGACTTCCTCAACTTTTAACGCTTCTGGAACAATTGCCTTTTGTGCTTCCAACTTATCGGGGGCTGCTTTCTCCCTGGCTAGGGTATCGCGTTCTACCCATGCCATAAAAACTTCTTCTCGGCGATCGCTTGGCTTTACCTTAAAAAGAAAAAGTCTCTCCACGCTTTTCTCCAAACCGTTTCGACAAGAAACTAAAATCGTGCCATCAAGATTCGCTTTGAGGACTGTTACTGGCTCGGAAATATAGAGAGCCGATTCGTTCGGATTCCAACCATAGTCGCTCAGGATCGGGGAAAAATTAGTGCTATCACGCGATAGTGCTAAGTTTTCAATGTTTGGATTAGTGTCAACAAACTCCAAGTCTGAGGGTTGGGACTCCACACTGTCAACATGGTTTATATCAGTTGGTGGTGTAGAGTGCAGAAGAGACGTAACTGCATTAGATGGAGATTGGATGGGTTGCTCTACTGCTTGCTCTGGCATCCAGCCAGCCATTGACTCTTGGATACGCTGATCGAATGGTTGCTCCGACCAATCTACTTGGCCTTTCTGTGACATCCATAAAGTCATCTTCTTATCGATAGCTTCCAATACTGCCAGACGAGAGGGATTACTTATGACTTTAGAGCTAATAGTGTAAACCCTTTGCCTTACCCCATCAAGCATTCGTTGCTCAGGTTTTGCAAATTTTAAGCCAATAAGTCCTAGCAACCTAGAAACATACTCTATTCTTTCCTGCCCCGTTGCTGAATCTGGTTTTGGCTTCATATTCAAGGCTTTCACTATTTCCGGTTGTCGTGCCTTTTCAATAAAGCTAATCACTTCTGGCATATCTTTATGCCATGAACCGCGTATAAATTGCAGTACATTTAATTCTCGTAGTGCCCAAATATCTAAATGTGTGATTTTTTTCAACCGACCGCTAAAGAAATCTGAAGCCGTGGCTTTATAAAACCAATCTACTTCATGGCGTTTTTGAGAAACTTCAAAATTATTCAGAAAGTAAAATCGTTGTTGTTGAGAGATGAAGTACCTATCTTTGACATAAGTTTCATGGATAAAATCCGCGCTATAAGCATCACTATTTTCAATCTCTGGCAACCTATCTAAGAGCCGTGTTTTTTCAACTCTTCTCTGTATATGCTTGAGTGAAGTGATTTTTGCTATTTGATTAGCCTCCTCAATAGTAGGGTAAGGTTCTGCTCTGAAAATTTCTTGTGCGTGTTCTTGCTCAACTATTTCTCTGGTTTCCTTAATCAATTCTGTGGACTGCTTGCTAGTACTCCAATTAAGTATTTCAACCTTATGCCCAGCATCTTCTAGTGCGTGAATTAGACATAATCTTAGATTCTGCATCTCGAAATGATCCAGTACTCCTAGTTGCCCCGCCAGATGCCACCATTCATCCTGCTGTCTTGCAATAGCTTGAGCAATCACCTTCGTAACTCGTTCAGGATTGCCTGAATCGTATGCAGCCATGATGGCAGATTGATTTATTCGATCCTCTGAAATTTCTTGATATCTTTTTGCTGAATAGGTTTTCGGCGTTGACCTATCTTCAATTGCTGAATATTGGGGACAAACTACATAATGAGGAATTGAGTTATCCCTCAGTCTAAACATCTGCTGATGTTGGGCATTAGTAGCTTGAACACCTACAAAGAATGTCATCTTGTCTGTGAAATATTTTGTTGTTACGCTTACTCCACTCTCAGCCGTTGGCGATACAATCATATAATCCGGTTGACGAGCTTCAATGAATAAATCAGGGAATTGCATAAACTGCTTCGCCCACTCTTCACCAGCAGTTTCAGAGTTTAAGCAAAACCCAAACAGGCCCAAGTCTTTGAGTAGCCTATCTAAAACTTTTGAAAAACTCTTGGAGTCACAAGCTATCCAAGCCTTAACATCTTGGGAGCAAAGGTACTCAACTAAAGCTGATTTGTCGCGCTTTTTAATTTCACCTTCTGGGTCAATACCTTCAATAATTTTGATATTGTGTGGCGGAATTCTCTTTTGGTTTTCGATTTTGATTACTCGTTTGTTCTTTGCTATTTTTGCAATGAAATCAACATAGATATCAGAGAGATTGCCATCCATCAAAAATATTCGATTACATACTTCGAGCGCTCGTGTGAATATTTTGATTATTTTGGCTTGGCTATCCCCCAGCGTTCCTCCATTTACAGCGTGTAAAATAACAGAGCAAGTTTCATCTAGATAGATATCTCTTCCTGTAAAGTAACCATCCACTCTTCCTATGGAGTCAAGGCAAAATGCTAGGTGTGCGCCTTTACTTTCTATTAGGTTTTCTGCGTCTTCTTCACTTAAATGATGAAGCAGGGATCTACCTTGCATTCTACTCATGGTTTGAAACAACAAATTATTTCGATAGCCAATGAGTCTCACTCCCATTTTAGTTTGTTGAATTGTGAGAATCATTGCTCCTGTTTTATGAGTCCCCAGCCCTGATTTGACGGCAACAATGACATTAGATTCCGGGAGTTCTGGAAATGTAAATTCATCTTGATTGACTATGATATCAGGAGTATATCTTCGAGAGTTTAACCACATCTGCCAATTTTGAGCATGGCCATAAGGTAGGTCTTCATCCTCAAGTAATACTTTTGTCAAAGAGAGCTTTCGCCTTTCATCCTTGGCCAATTCCCAGAAATAATCAGGTGTGAGGTAGCTAATGTCTTTAATTTTTTCGGCTGGTAGTTCGTCAATATCATCATGCTTTTTGGAGATTTGACTCCACCAAGCAATCCGAACAGTCCATCCCCACTCTTGCACTAACTTAACTGTTTTCTGCCATCGATCTATCACTAATTTGTTGAGAACATCTCCGCTATCAACATACAGGATAAGTTCTTTCAATCCATTCATCTTTTGAGAAAAATGGTCGAGCGATTCTTTGAACGTTACAGGACTAGATGCCCATTGCCCACCTGCTGCTCCCACTGTGAGCATTCCCAATCGCTGGGCAACAAAGAAAGGTTTTGCCCCAACTCCCTCGGCGATCGCAATCCCTTTTGGTTCTCCTTCGGGGTAAAACGATGCCAATGGCAGTTCACCACCGTTAGATCCGGGTGGGTAAACATGAGGTGATTGTCCGTTGGGATTGTTTTTATTTTTGGAGGATAGCCAGCGATATCGCCCCTCACCTGTAGGGACGACTCGCAGCCTCACTTGGATAGCTACAATTAATCCGTGCTTGTTTCTGACCGGACACAACCAACCGGCATTTGTTAAAATTACGTTGCCGTTAGGTGAGATGCCCGGAAGGAGATTGCTATACTTCTGCTTTAGCTCCTGATATCGATCTACCGACTTCGAGCCAGATCCTTCAATTTCGCGGTGAGTGAACCCCCGACGCAGTAATTCTTTTTCATCTTCTGGGTGAAGCGTTAGTTCATCAAGCAATTTACGGTATTCTTTATCCCGTTCAATAGCTGACAGTGATTGTTGTTGGCGTAGGTCGCTCTCTAATTTCTGGTGTTGCTTTCTCCTCTCTCTGTCCAACCGCCACTGTTCTCGTTGCTCATCACTCCACTCTTGGGAATTGTCAAGCTTGAAAACTCCCCACATCCCATCTTTAGAGAGCTTGAGCATCTTATGCCCATTTACGATTTCGCCAACCTTGGCATCGGCAAAGAGCATACATAAAGTAATATCATCACCGTGGCGGTCTTTACCAGTGACATCACCACAGATGGGGCATTCGTGGCTTTTAGAGGAGATAGTAAACTTACTCATGCTACTACCCCCTTATTTCCGTCAAAAATTCCCATTATGGGAAAATCCTTGGTTGGCGATCGCCTTAATTTATCCAGTTTTTGCAGGGCGTTGAAATGATTACTAGCGTTAGCTTGCATTGTTTTGGCGCTTGGGTTTGATTCCCTAAATTGATGAAGTGAGGGGGGAAGCAAACACACGCGCTGACTCTAAAAATTCTCTAATCTTTACCGCAAAGAAGCAAAATTAGTTTATAGTAAGAGGTGTGGTTTGGTGGTATTTGATTCCCCCAATGCAGAGCGCTGGTATCCCTTTGTTGAATTTTTAGATGAATCGCCTGGCAGCAAATCGCATCTTGAAATTCTTGGAATCACCAGTTGCTCGAAGTCTTGAAACAATTGAACTATCGGCACTTCAGTTAAAATCAGTTAAACCGAAGAATCTTTACTAACACGCCTCCTATCAATACTGGTTGATGGCACACAGTCACTTATAAGTATAATATCTAATTTGTCTTTCTACACCACTGGCGAATATTTTGTTTTGCCCAACTTCTGTATGGCTTTTATAATTTCACCTACATGATTAGTCCTGTTTACAATTCTTTTCTCAGGGTAAGTTTTGTAAATAGTTATAAGATCCAACAGACCGCTTAACAGGTTTCTGATTGATTTTGTCACCGATTTAGTCTTAGTCCCTAGCGTGAACTTTTTTGTCGTTATGGGTGTACAAAATATAAACATATATTTTTATTTTAGTGATGTAATCACGATCACTTGTGATTTTTTATTAAAAATACTGGTGTAATTTCTAGTTCTTTTGTAATTATTTTAAGCATTTGTCATTCAACTCCTGTCTTCGTGAAAGCCTTTCTGTGAGCGAGTTACAGCCTACTGTTTGTTGAATCTAAACAAGTATCTAACAATAGACTTCGGAGATCGTGCAAGTGCCATCTAATTTTTTAATAATGTACGGGGGTGGCGTACAACTTCTGTTGATAATAGTCAGTAATTTTCTATTCATTATTTCGATCCTAAAGTATTTACAATTAAACTCCTAAAGTATTTACAATTAAACTCCTAAAGTATTTACAATTAAACTCCTAAAGTATTTACAGTTAAACTCCTAAAGTATTTACAGTTAAACTCTTTAATTGCTAAACCCCTGTGTATCAGTGGGTTTAAGCGTAATCTCAAATCAACAAAAGTTAGACTTCGGTAATATCGTTTAAGTCTCCAAAAGTCCAATCTAAGTTTCTAACAATGCACAAGCGCTTGTGCATTCTTTATTGAGAATAGTGAACAAGTTTGCTCCAAACAAATGCGTAGGGGGGGTATGCAACCTTTGTTGACAATAGCCAGTGATTTTTTATTTATTATTGGGATTCCTCAAGCATTTGCACCTCAACTGTTTGATTGCTGAAAACCTTGCCAGTAGTGGGTTAAGCCCCACTTGGAACTCAATAAAAATCAGGATCTAATGGCATTATTTGGGGTTCTCAATAGTTGGATTTGACTTTTTAACTATGCACAGGGGGGGTGTGCATTCTTTATTGAGAATGGTGGATAAGTCGGCTCGTAATAAATGCACTGGGGGATAGTGCAACCTTCATCGAGAATAGTCAGTAATTTTCTAGTCATTTCTTAAATTCCTCAAGTATTTGTATCTCAACTCTTTAATTGCTGAAGCCCTTACCATCACTGGGGTAAAGCCTACTCGAAAATTGATAAAATTCATATTCCAATAGCATTGTTTGGAATTCTCAATAGTTGGATTTAACTTTCTAACTATGCACTGGGGTGTGGTGCATTCTTTATTGAGAATGGAGGGTAAGCTTTTGCTCATTAATTTATTTATTTTCCCATTTGTCGTTTAACTCTGAAATCTCTAAAACGTTCTCTGCGGCTCGGTTTATCGCAACTCTTAAATCAACAGAAGAGACAACTATCCAAGAGTTCTGACTGTAAAACCGTTTTTGCACTTTTCAACTAAAAGCCATCTTTTAGCTTCGGGTTCCAATGCTGGCATAATACGAAAATTGAAAACATCTGCCCAAGTTTCTACGCCATGATTATCAGCAAACTCTAATTCAAGTTCTTTGAACCAGAGCCAATTCCGATTGCTAATAGCCGTAAAGACTGGAATGAATGTACTTAGCGGTATTAGGGTTGCTGTCTCAGTCATTTGTATAATCCTCAAAAATGCAAACTATGGGTAAGGGTTGGTCTTCTGTGTCAATTATTTCTACCAGTCGCCTACCTGTGTTTTTAGCAATTCGCTTGCAATACTCCTCAGATGCGGCTACAGACCAATCTCTGGTTTCTGCGATTGGGTCAAATTTACCCTTAGATCGCTTTATGTCTTGTTGATTTTCATCAGTCATTTTGGCGATCGCCTTTCTTTACAATCCACTCCCGCCATTGCGTAGCTTGCCGCCGTAGGCATCGCGCAGTATCCGCAAAATCTCTGCTAACTGTTGAGATTGTTCAGTTTGTGCAGCTTCAACGCGGTCAAATCGTCGGCTAATTTGTGCAAAATTATTGTTGGTGGTTTCTGCGAAGGTATCTAATCTGCTGTAAATTTGGACGATCGTAGCGATATCTGTTTCACTCATTGTCCGTTTTTAACCCCTGTTCAAATTCATCAACAGCCTGAATTGAATCTGAAATTGAAATGCATCGCTCTAGCAAGGAAATGTCTAATCCTGGTAGTATCTCACTCGCTACTATTTGCTCATACCCATAGGTATCAGGGTAAACGGTGGCAAGCTCAGTCTGGGAATTGTCTCGTAGGTGGTACAACTTGAACTGGTTTCTCTCCCAAAACCAAACTTCTGCAACTCCTAATCTTCGGTAGATTTCCAGTTTGTTTATGTTGCCACTGGTCATAACTACTTCTATGGCTAAGTCCGGTACACTTTTCTCTTCACCTATGCAGTAACATTCGTCTGGTTCCGCACCTGCTTTTTTTGCTTTATTTTTAAAAGTAGAACTTCCCATAGGCACAAAACGAATGCGCTTATTGTAAAAGAAACGCTCTAACAGCATCCCTAAATTCGTTTTGATTCTTTCATGCCTGATTGATGGCGACACTATCTCTAATATTCCATCTAAATAAGTAACACGGTAATGAGAGTTGTTTTCTAGTTTGGCTAGTAGCGATTCATAGCTCTCCCAACTTACGCCACTGCTGATAAACCTTTCCTCTGGGTCGTCAGTATGACCCAATTCTGGCTCATCAATTAGTTCTTTAAGACTGCTGACCATTGTCAATTCTCCCGTGTACACAAATCATCTGGTTGTGAGTTGGTCATTTTCCCGCCTCAATCATTTTGGCGATCGCGTCTTTGTCAAAACAGTCCAGGTAGCTTACCAGTTCTCGAAATTGCTGGTATTTCTCCTCAGCATAGCTATCTGGCGTAAAGCCCAAAACTTCACAGAACCTCAAGTAATCAGATCGCCAATTAAAATTATTTAGCGCAGTAGTAAAACTCTCCACTGTTTGTAATGCTTCTAGCGATACTTCTGGTTCTTCTGTTTCGTGGCTTACTGGCGTTTCGGTCATGCCGCTCCTTTGCCTTTATCAGTTTGAGATGAGTGGACTTCGTTTTCTGTTACCCAAGTTTCTACTAGCTCAAGCAAAACCTCATTCATGCTTACACCTTTGAGAGCGCAGATTGACTTGAATCTAGCCCTCATAGATTCAGGTAGAAACATTTTATAAGTTACTTGCTTTTCGTCAGTCATGTTGTAGCTTCTTTCTCTAGCTTCCTTTGCTTGGCGATCGCTGTTTAGGCTTGCCCTCGTTCATGCTGCACCCTTGCCTTTATCTGATTTGCTTTCAGCTTCTTTGATCCAATTTTCTACCAATTCAACCAAAACCTCATTCATGCTGACCTGCCTGAGAGCGCAGATAGATTTAAATTTCGCCCTCAAGGATTCTGACATAAACATTCTGTAGCTAACTTGCTTTTCTTCTGACACGCTAAAAAACCTGCTCAACAACCTAATTATGTCACTGAGCTTAAAGCTAGTCATTATGCTTAAAAGAATGTATGTGCTGTTTATGTGGACTATGCTATAGTAACACCATAAGCCCAATCGATCAAGAACAAACCACTAATTAGCGTCCTATGAGTATTCCAGAGATATACACAGCATGGGGTTTAGCGATTAGATGCTACAGGGTGCTGTTTACTCTATCGATATTTGGCTAATTACCCATTGATTTGTATTTATATCTGTACGAACCGATGAAACCAAGACGGCGCAAAGATTCCACCAATTTAGATTTATTTATTGACTTCCCAGCAACCAAGACACATTTAGCCGATTTATTGGGTGTGGCTCGTTCTACCCTTTGCACTTGGGAAAACATCGCGTTTTGGCGGATAGAGTCTTTTCGCAATGCCTACCCAAAAACTCATGATGGAAGCCTTGACCGCGAGTCGCCCTTGTCACCGTATCAAGGATGGGTTTTGAGTCGCGTAGGTCGCCTGATGGCACAACTACGACGCGCTGAACGCGTAAAAGGCTATATCGCCAAAAACACAAATGATTTTTCTAGATACCGCTATCAGCAAGCATTCCAGCAAATCCAAAAATTAGGGAAGGGAGCGTAAATCATGGCAATCCGAAAAAAGGTTACTCCAGCCATGCCAACAGCAGACACAATCAGCATTCATGATGCTTGTCTCAAGTACATGACCACAGAACAAAGTCTGAGACTAGCTTTAAGCAATGTTCGCCCTGATGATTTTGACACTTTAAGGGCGGTTTCAGAAGCCGATTTAGAGGCGATCGCGGCATACTTCCAGCCACGGTTGTCGGATGAGGCTGTCAACACCTCAGAATTACCCGAAAATACCGAAACTCTCACAGAGCAGCCATCTAACCCAGCCACAGAACAGCCACAAAGTACCCTCTCCGTCAGCCAACAGCAACAACATTTAACAGCACCTACCCAATCTCTCACATCTAACACTCAACTCACCCTAATTGACCAACTAGCGAGGCAAGCGGGGCAAGAAATTGAATTAGTGGACGCGATCGCCCAAGTTAAAAACCAACTGATCCTAAATAACTTGGCTGTGCGAGATGCAGAATTAGTAGAGAGCATCAACCAGCGATGGCAGTACCAGAAGCAAGGGTACTTAGGAACGATTAGGGATTTAGCGAGTTTAGCTAAAGAACCTGTGCAGATTACCCCAGATGAAAGTGACTTGACCCTAGAGATTGAAGGAATTATCACAAAGTTGGGAAAAAAGCTGATCGTGTGAGAGCGATCAACATCCTGTTATCTCCCTTCGACTTCACTAACTGGTTACTAGAAAAATTATTCAGCTTATGACAAGCACAATTCTCGGAATTCAACCAGAGATAAACAGTCATTCCTTGCCAGAATTAGTTTCTCAAGCGCAAGAATTACTCGTACAAATCCGCCAACATCCAGAGTTTAAAGGTTTGCGCTTTGATTGTGATGTAGCGATCGGTGACGTTAAGCAATATTTTAATTATCTCGAATCGGCTGTTGCTAGTGACTCAGAGTTACCTAATTTTGAAGGCTTTGCGGAATGATTCTTGCGAAAAATACAAGGGAGTTGGGATTGTGAAAATTGATTTTTCTAGCGATAGACAACAAACAGTAAATCTATCAAAACTATTGATGATAGCAGGACTGGCGATATTGTGCGCTACAGCGTTTGGTGCATTTGGGACGACTTCTTGTAATCCTCAGCCACAGCCGACATCACAGAATAGAACCGCTAGCAAGTAAAGCGAGAATTAATGCTCTCAAAAGTAATGAGAGCTTTTAAGCATCAGATACCCGTCAATACTACCATGCAAGATGACTTAAATAGCCAAATTCAGGATGCGAAGACGGATGAGGTGGAGCTAAAACAAGTCCTGAAAAAATATGACTTAGATGAGGAATTAGCACTTGAGTTTAGCGAAATAGACAAAGCATTTCGGCAATTAGAAATTAAATATCAATCCCTACTCAACACCAGAAAGTTTTTCAACAATGGCTAAAATCGACAACACAAAAGCAGCCGCTCAAGCTGTAGCAGAAAAACTGGCAAGAGGTAAAGGAAACGGAGCATCTAGCAATAACTCCATGTCTCCCACTTCTGCTACATCTGGGACAATTCCCATAGATAGCCGCATCCCTGGCTTAATGACACTCTCGCCGGATCTAGTGCCGGCAATGATGCCAGTTTTTAAGCCAGAAGATTACCGAATAAACGACCCGCTAAACCCTCCCGAAAGTCTTCCCCAGGCAACTCAAAGTCAGTTTGACAAGGGGATGAAAATCTATGAAGGTGCTACGCGATCGCTCAAATTGACTGGAGCCGCACTCGACCTGACACGAGAGAAATTTACCGTTATTGGCAAACACTCAAAGGCTTTTGGTGCTGGCGTTCTGGCTGCTATCGAGGTTGAGAAAGTCAAGGGTAACTATCTTGACTATTTGAATCAAAAAGAAGTGACTACCCAGAAATCAGTTTCTTTAGATGTCAGTCAAGTAAAGACGATCGCTGATACGAATATCTCTGTTTACAGCAAAGACCAATTAGATCAAAAGCTGTTGCAAGCGCAAATAAAAGCTGAGGAGTTGCGATTAAAAACTGTTGAGTCACAAGGAAACTTGGCAAGCTTTAAAGCACAGTTAGGCGATTATCTGGAGGTGAAAGAATGAAATTGTCTCACAGCTTAGGGCTAAGTGCTTTTGGCTTGTGCGCTGGTTTGGCATTCGCTTCTGGAGGTTTCGCCAATGATACAGCCAAAATAATATCTATGCTTGGTGTGGGAGCATTACCAGCGAGTTTTATTAGTTATCTTGTTGCGGATACCAAATCACAGCGACTATTAAACGAAGCTGAAGGTAAGAATAAAAAAGCAGGTGAAACACTTCATAAAATAATCAGGGATTCCGACACTTGCAAGTCAAAGTTAGCCAACCTTAGCAGCCAACTCGATACTGTCAAAGATGAGCTTAAGGAAGCCAGAAATACTATCAACTCATTAGGTCATAACAAACTAGAAAACACGGGTTTAATCGCCCAACTGCAAGCCAAGTTGAATCAAGGGTTTACTCAGTCACAGCAAGAAAAACAACGTATTGAATATCTAGAATCAGAGTGTGAGGAATGGGAATTCAACTTTAAAACCAAAGTAGAATCGGAGGCTAACAAACGCTTTCAGGTTGCCAAGTCCCAGGAACTAGAAAAGATTTATCATGAACACGATTCAATTACCTCTGAAGCTATGCAGCTATTCAGACGGCTGCAAAACTGGGGTGAGAAAGTAGCTCACGGGCATCAAAGCAAAGCTGAAATTATCAAGAGTTTAGCGAGTTCCTACAACAATAATTTGGATGAAGTCAGCAAGGCAATCTCCGAAGAACAACAAAACTACCTTAGTCAAATAGAATTACTCAATGAGCGTGTAGCACAGTTACAGCAGCAATTGCAGGGTGATTTAGCAGAACCCGTTTATGGTGATTTTGGTTTTGATATCAACGGCAAAATTGCGAATGAAATAGCGCGTACTTTGTTTAGTGATATCAGTTTGCCTTTAAGCGTTAAAGGCTTTCAGATAAAGCCTGACGGTGTTGTAGATATTGGTTATGGCTATTCACGCTCTATTGACTCTCAAGCTATTGTAGAGGCAATTAAGAAGGAATCTCAGGCTCTAGCTAAAAAGCTGGGAATATTCAAAATTACGTCTGTTCGCAAGCTGGAAATAACTGATTGTATTGTGGTCAGTTACCGTATGGAGCCAGCTATCAAAACAGACGAAATTAAATTGATGGTCGGAACTCCCGATGAATTTATTAACTACGTCACTTCTCACCCTATTCGCTATCGGCTGATCGCAGATCCAGGTGTTGGTAAAACTCCAACGACTGCGGTAATGATTAGTGAAATTGTCAAAGCTGGATGCACTCGCGCCAATACTGGGAAGGGGGAGAAAGTGCCTCATACCTTAGTTACAGTAAGCTATCCCGGCGCTGTTGGTTCACTCAAAGATAGCGATTATCCATTAGAGCATTTCCTTAAGTATGGTGATACAACAGCCGCAATTAAGTCTTTTGATGATTGTTTGGATGACGGGAATTTCAGAGTTAAAAATCCCACATTTGCTGCTAGCTTTTTCCAAATTTGGGCATGGGATGAATTAGATAATACTCTAAATTCCTGTAGTGAGCCATATAAAGCAGGAGAAAACCTAAAGAAGATTCTCAAACAGTTTGGTCATAATAACATCGGTTGGATTGTGTCTGGGCAGTCCGTGATGACTAAACAAATCCCTGGTTTTACCAATGATGATAGGTCATTGTTCACCGAGATAATCATTGGCATTCCCAAAATTAGACATTACCTAAATACCTACGGTAAAGGGAAAAACAGCGACTCTAACTTGGCTAAGTTGACTCGAAACTTAGACGCTATTGAAGAATACATCGACTATAAAAACGAGCTAGTTACCGACGATGCCAGATTATTGAGAGTAGCTTTAGTAGTCGATTCTCGCTCACCGAAACTTTATTTTTTACCGAATCTAGATAGGGTTAGTTTCAACTATCAAGAGATAGAGGAGACAAAGCGACTGGCAAGGCTTGCCAAGTCCCCTGACACGGGTTACACGAGATTGACACGCGATACCTTAAACCCAAGCATAGCAAGCACTGACACGGTGATGTCAGCCGCGTCATTTTCCACTATAGGGGGTAGCCGTCAAAATGACACAAAGCCTTATTGTCCCCATTGTGGTCACGCAAATTTAACCATAAGAAAGGATAAAAGATATTACTGTTTAAACTGCAAAAAAGTGACAGTTTCTAACAAAATAGTTTGGAAATAAATATATGAACTTGGATGAGATTTCGACAATTGTCTATCAGCCCAAAAATGACCATGAGCCGGGATTTATTTATCTAATGGAAGCAGAGGGCTATCACGGCTTAATTCCTGGCTGTTATCTCCGTCGCTGCAAAATTGGCTTATCTCGCAATCCCGAAGCTAGACTTGATAATTTTCATCGTAATCAACCGCCTTGTAATGTAAAAATCCTCAAGACTATTTACGTAGAGGATATGGCAGAGGTAGAGGGCGAATTGCATCAACAATTTAGTCGGTGTAATGTTGACTTAATCAAAAGCCAAGAGTGGTTTGATTTTAATCCAGTGCAATTTTTGATGGTTAACTGGGAGTTTGAAAAGCGATCGCTTTATGTTTTCAGGCTTAGTGATTTACCAATTAAGTTAATCATTTTTAGCATGATAGGACTTTTGGGAGTGGGAACCGTAGCGGGAAGATTGACAAATCAGCCAGATAACTCTGTGATCCAGCCACAAGAAAAATTAACAAAGTAAGGTACAGGCGCGGTAACTATCAAAGAACCAGACTCGGCGATGGCACTTTTGCTAAATGAGCAAGAAAAATTTTTTACAGACAAGCAGGGATTTACGCTTAAAGTGCGCGACTGCTCAATATGAGTGCCTTTAGGTAAGTAAATTGTGAAGTAATCCGAAAATTCTCCATTTGGCAAAAATTAATCCTACTCATTGCGCCAATAACCCGCTAATTTCTCAGGTGAGACTTGAGGAATGCTTTTCTTGGGAACGAACTCATAGTGTTTTGCAGATGTGCGAATTTCTTCCGGTATTTCCGGCAACCAATGACTCCAGCGATCGTACATTTCTCTTGGCATTGCTTTAACCGAAACTCCATGCCGATTGCGTAACTCTTCTAAATCCTCAATATGCCCATTGGATTCGCTAAAACCTAATATTCCTTTATCAATATCCCAGTAGTGGGCATAGCCTATGCCTTTGCAAAAAACCTCAAAACCGCGTTCGGCAAGTGTCGTCAACATTTGGGTTTCAGCAGTACGAGACATCGTAGCTTTGAGGATAAAACTATCTGTGTGTGATCGCAACAAGTCATCCCGCACTAAATTTGCCACCTCTGCCATTGTCTGGTAAACAGTGTAAATGGCTTTGTGGACAGCGTTAAAAGCCATCCCGTAGTTAATTACATGAGGATCTACTTTTTTCTCGCTTAAGCCTGCAACAGGGTCAAACTGGTAGTATTCTATTTCATGACTACCTATGATTTCTAACATCCGAAATCTAAACCATTTGGGGAGTTGTGGGGTAATGTCACGCAGTCGGCCCATTGCCCCACCATCACTGATGAAATAGGGTTTAGCACGAGTTTTGGGGTCATGGAGGAACATTGTAGGCTGTCTCAGAAATGCTGTAAAATGTGCAGATTCGATATCTAATTCAATCGCGTAACCCTGCGGCTGGGCGGCTAAGTATAGAAAATGCCAGTGGGAAGTATCGCCTAGTAGATCGTAATTAAAGCCGTGTTGTTGGTCTAGTTTTTGAACTTCGGTTAATTTGTCCATATCTAACAGTTGTGGACGAGCCTTTACGAGGTAGTAGAAACGGTTGCCATACCATTTGGTCTTTTCGTCGATAATTAACTTAAGATAGTGCTTGACAAAGGCTTTCACTAGCCTCTCTGGACTCATCTTCTGTGGGGTAAATTCTTCAGGCTTTTTGGTGAGTTGGGCGAATAATTCCGATAGCTTTTCGGTTTCTTGTTTAATCTGCTGGTGCTGCTTTTCGGGTCGCCACCACCAAACTACTTTATTGCCATTTGTAACGGTAATCGTGTCCGGCGAATCATAAAATCTTGCACCTGGGCCTAATTCTCTATGAACTATTGCATGACACGAGAAATCTTCTCTGAGTTCGTAGTTATGTTCATTCATAATTAAATTACATCCTCCTATCGGGAAATGGTATAGTTGATATATACACAGCTATACAGCTATGCGGAAACAGACCAATTACAAACTTCCCGAAGAGTTAATTACAGCACTTCAGGAAAGAGCAGCAGTAGAACGTACTACCTCTACAGATTTAGTTATTCAAGCGCTAAACTCCTTTCTGAGTAATTCAGAACCAGACGTTTCGCGTATATCGGGTAGTATACCTGATCTAGCGCAACGTATAGAACAGTTGACTCAAAGATTAAATCAGCTTGAGTCCAGCAAAAACATCAACTTCATGAGTAATTCCCCTTTGTCTGAGGCTCATGGAATACATATTGGTATAGATAGTGATATAACCCTCCGTCCAACTGATTCACAAGAGCCGTTTGCAGATTTGATAAAAATGATTGAGGAACTTGTCTTACAAAACCAAAAGTTGTGCCAACGAGTTACTACTCTGGAAGACTTGATACAAAATCCAATTGCCAAGGCTGATCACACCTATTGAGTAATTCTGGAATAATCATCGTTAGATATCACCAGTAGTTCAAGTTCGTAGTATCTAATCACAAAAAATAGAGAAAGGGATGGTAGATTAGAAAGTTTGTATATCCTAATCTATTCAATGAATTATTGGCTTATGAAGTCAGAACCAGGAGTCTATGGCATTGCTGACCTTCAACGGGAATGTGAGACTATCTGGGATGGTGTTCGCAACTATCAAGCTCGGAACTATCTGCGCCAAATGCACCAAGGAGACTTGGCTTTTTTCTATCACTCGAACACCAATCCTCTTGGTATTGCTGGGCTAATGCGTGTAGTGAAAACGGGTATTGCTGATCCGACCCAGTTTGAGCCAAATAACAAATATTATGATCCAAAATCCAGTATCGAATCTCCGCGCTGGCAAACAGTTATAGTGGAATTCGTTGAAACTTTTTCTCATCCCATCTTGCTATCAACGCTTAAAGAGAAGTTTAACTCTGAGGAATTAATGGTAGTAAGACCAGGAAATCGACTATCGGTACTTCCCATATCCGAAGCCTCTGCGAAGATTATTCTAGCGATCGCGGACATCGGTGCGTAGCCCATCACTTACGTCGCAGTCTGGGTATTACACTGGAATGCTAATTCTGTCGTTGATTAAGAAGTTGCACTTAACTATTTTCAGATATACACATATTTGGGCAAGAGATGGTTGATATCTGGGCTGGGATTTATTATTGCCCCCCAAAAATATTGAGAGTTGCTAAAAGTATGTTGGGCAATTCCCTAATTCCAAAAATATACACTTATGGAATTACTCTAATATTGCCAAAGCTTCCCTGATTACAATGGATAGATAGATATGGCGCATACTTTGTGCGTTGGCTTCCATCGCTTGATAAAATCAGGATGGGAAATCTGATTTTCTGATTCTTTGGGGTAAGCAATGGAAGCGAAAAGCGAGGTCATAATTAAATTTAGTGGTTCACTACCAACAGCCACACCAGCAGAAAACAAAAAAGTTGAAATCTCACTAACTGACCAGAATGGTATAGTTTTCACCGCTCAAATTAACGCCAAAAGCTGGCGGAAAGCTGAAAGCAATACGGCTGAGTTTGCAGACTGGGCTGGTACTGTGTCAGGTAAGCTTGGTCGGGCAGCAGACGGTAGTTTCCTGGTAATTGATGCTGGGGTTCAAATCTTTGAAAAGAAGCCCAAGGAATCGAACGCGCTTGTTGATGCTGCTGTATCTGAGGCTGGCGCAAGTTCATAGACTCGTGCAAACTATGGTTAAGAAAAAAGATTTAGAAAAAATTGGTTTGTCACCACAGCCACTTAAGTTTGATGATTTTGTTGCCCGTTGCCCTGAGAAACTAGAACTCAGAGATGGATACATGGGACAGTCTAAGCAAGATGCCAAGCAGCTACTTGCCATGTCTCTTCAGTCCTTCGGGTTGGTTGAAGCAGTCAAATTAGTGCCTAAAGAATTGTGGTTGGACGCTATCAAGCAAGCTTACGGCGATACTTAAGATGTGGGAAACTGAAACCAATCACCGATAAGGCTTCTCTAATCTTGGCTGACTCCACACTCCCGTCTGGGATGCGATCGCCAACTTTTCAGCCTTTTCAAAAGCCAAAGTATTTGGACAGTTAGCCGCAGACTTACGATAATAAGCCATGCTACTTTTCAGCATCTCTTCTTGGAAACTGATTTCAATACCATCCTTGCCAGTAGTCATCACCTCAGCAACAGTCCGCCCATCAGTGTCTTTTTCCACTGGAATAACCATCACTTGATTATCAGCAGCAGCCACGAGCGAACGCAGTTTTTCTTTGGCTTGACTATCAAAAGTTTGGATCGGTGTTTGGCTGTGTTGCAATTGAGGGGTATCAATTCCACACAATTTAACTTGCATTTGACTACCATCAGTTTGTCGAACAGTCAGGGTGTCTCCATCAATAATGTCGGTAACTGTCCATTCTTCCGTTAAAGCGATAGATGGCTGATTTGTGTGAAAAATAAAAATCGCAATAGTACTAACTCCAGCGATCGCTCCCAAGGTAATCAAAGTTTTCAAAAATGGCTTCATGTTGGCAATACCACAATTAGCCACAATCTTAGCCTTGCTTGTATTAAATCTTCGTCCAGAAAAGCGATCGCTTTGGATTCACACAAAAAACTCATAGTATGGTATATGCGATTAAGAGTGAATTCTGACGGTAGAAATATAAAATCAACTTAAACCGTTAAAAATCTGGAATTGTTCATGGTATATCTGTATCCAAAAAGAAATTTGTATACTGCACCCAGCCATGCCCCAGGACTTCTCCGGTCAAAATTTTCGTGGGCGCTCCTTTAAAGGTCAAAACCTTGCTGGGGCGAACTTTAGTGGCGCAGATATCAAGAGTGCAGATTTTACAGGAGCGAATCTGAGGAACGCAAACTTTAGCCTTGCTACTGCTGGGCTGCAAAAGCGTTGGGCTATTTTTTTAGTCGGTGTTTCGTGGTTACTATCTGGAATTTCAGGGTTTGTTTCAGGTTATATAGTTTGGTTAATTGTTCACTACCACAATCAAGTAGAACTCTATTATACTTTTTTCTCCTTAATTGTACTGACAGTCTTTTGGATTATCACTATTCGGCGAAATATAATAGCAGGTTTGGTAGCTGGAACTATCCTTGCAGTGATTGTGATCAATCTTGGCTCTGCCTTTGGCTCTGCCTTTGGCTTCAAAATTGAGGACATTATCCCTTTTGTGGCAGGAGTCACTGGAGCCGCAGCTGGATTTATCGGGGTCACCATTGCTGTTGCTGCCAGCATCGCAGTTGCTGGAGATTTAGCTGTTGTCGGAGCCGGACTTTTCGCTTTTGTAGCTACAGCCGGAAACTTCCCTGAATACTTTTTTCCTAACCCTGAATTATTACTTAGCTTTTACATTGGTTGGCGTGCTTTGAAAGGAAATAAAACAGATGTCTGGCTCAGATCATTTGCCAATAATTTTGCAGCCAGTGGTGGTACAAGCTTTCGCAACGCCGATTTAACTGATGCTAATTTTACAGCTGCCACACTTAAAAGTACAGACTTTAGAAAAGCTAATCTGACTCGCACTTGTTTCAGCAAAACTAAAAAACTTGACCTTGTTTGCCCTGGTACAACTTACCTGCAAAAAGCACAAGTGGTAAGCGTGTTAGTTACTGGTCAGGGGCAAGATAATAATTTTGACCGTGAAAACTTACGAGGAGTTAATTTTCAAGAAGCTAATTTGGTAGATGCAAGTTTTATTGGTGTGGACTTGAGCCAAGCCAACTTACAAGATGCAGATTTATCCAGGGCGAAATTAGTACAAACACAACTTAACGGCACAGACTTTACAGGAGCTACTCTCACCGGGGCATACATTCAAGATTGGGGTATTACCACTGACACTAAATTTGATGGGGTGAGATGTGAATACGTTTATATGCGACTCCCTACAAAAGAAAACCCTGATCCACTTCGCAAACCTGATAATAATAAAGAGGTTTTTGCAGATGGGGAGTTCGGTGATTTTATTCAACCAATTTTTGATACACTCGACCTCTACCACAACCAAGGTGTTGACCCAAGAGCGATCGCCATCTCGTTCAAGCAGTTAGCAGAAAATCACCCAGAGGCGGATTTAAGAATTGTGGGCATGGAAGTGCGAGGTGAAGATAAGTTTTTACTTCGTGCCAAAACCGCAGCTACGGCTGAAAAATCTGAACTAAGTGCAGAATATTTTGACACTTATAATCAGATAAAAAGCTTGCCGGAGCGAGAAATTAAATTACTTTTAGCCGAAAAAGATAATCAAATCGGCAGATTAGAGAATATGGTAATGACGGCGTTAGAGCGCCCAAGCTTTTATTCAAATATCCAAGTAGAAGAGGTAGGTACTATGACTAATAATCCCGGTGGATTTTCAGTTGGTGGTTCTGTAGGCGGCAACGTCAATAATGTGCAAGGTGACGGCAACCGCGCAGTTCAAGGAGATAATAATCAGGCTGTCCTTGGTGATGGTAATCAGGTGACACAACAAAATCAAGTGGGTGCAG
The DNA here is from genome assembly GCF_015714725.1 of Nostoc sp. WHI. Taxonomy (GTDB): domain Bacteria; phylum Cyanobacteriota; class Cyanobacteriia; order Cyanobacteriales; family Nostocaceae; genus Nostoc. The sequence goes on along the minus strand of NZ_WBKM01000168.1, from coordinate 4,542 downwards.
ATACCGGAGAATCACTGACTAAAGAGGATGTTGTAAAGTTACTGGCACAATTAGAAACTTTAATTCAAGGCGCAGAACTCCCAGCCGATACTAAAGAAGAAGTAATTGAAGACTTGAGTGCAGCTAAGAAAGCAACGGATAAAGAAGAACCAAATAAGCAACGAGCATTAGAGCGTTTGGGAACTGTGGCAGAAACACTTGAAAAAACAAGTAAGGGCGTGGAAGCTGGTCAGAAAGTCTGGACAATAGCCAAGCCGATTATTGTGAAAGTTGCAACTTGGTTAGGTGTTGCTGCTGGTTCTCACCTGTTGGGATTGTAGAACTGAATTATGAGTCAACAGCTACCAGAAAACTCTGATTCGCAACAGCCTGATGCAAATTCAACGCAACAGGCTGATAGTTTCACATCTCAAAATGAAGTTCAAGGTAATCAAAACCGAGCCGTTCAGGGTAATGATAACCAAGTTGTTCTGGGTGATAGCAACACAGTAATTCAGGGTAATAACAACTTGATGCTTACCATCAAGGAGTTAATTCTTGGTCAGCAGACAACACCAGTAGGCGACCCTGCTAGACCAAAGAACCAACGGTTATTACTTGCAGACGTAAAACAAGAAGTTACAGCACGGTTAAAGCAGTCTCTATCATCAAACTTGACGATAGTAGGAAGTTTTTTTTCGATGTTGAGTAAATTCAGGCATTGTTAGTCTGGTGCTAATTGTTGAGATTATTTACCTCTACAAGAGAAATATTGCGCTAAAACCTGCAAAAGCGCATAATCAACATATATTTACACTTTTATGCTCAAAGTCAAAACAATTTCTGGAATCTTAAGGAATAATTATGAACAATCTGGTAACACCTGATATGCTGGTGGGTCTAGAAAATGCCCCAGAGGAAGTAAAAAGTGTCTTGAATACAGAACCGCGTGAACCAGAAAAAGACTCAACTTTAGGAATACCAGTCTCTGTTCATCGAGAAGGCATACCTCGGCATCGACTAGTAACAATTGGAGACTCCTTAACTCATGGATTTCAAAGTGGAGCTATTTTTAACACTAAATTATCTTATCCAATGCTCATAGCCTATGAAATGGGATGGGATAAAAATTTTCGCTATCCAACCTATGCAAGTCCAGGAGATGGTTTACCAATGAACTTGGAAAAGCTAGTACGGGAACTAAGTAATCGATTTCAGGTTGCAGATGGCATTAATGCGTTAGACCTAGCTTTTGTTGTGCCGTGGTTATCGCGTTATTTTAATGAAACAGAGAATTATTGGGAACGTGGTCAAGGACAACAAGCTCCAGCAACAGGGTTATTCAACCATAACCTAGCTGTATATGGATGGGATTTGCGGAATACTTTATCTCGCAACGCAGATACTGCCAAAACAGCTATCCAAGCAAAACCTTCTAAAGATGATGCTAATTTTCTTCAACAAGTTCCGGACAATGCTAATGAAATAGCAACATTGTGGGTTTTAAATAATGCGCGCGATTCCTTGGGAAAAGCCTTAACTCCTCTAGAAGCTGCTCTCAAGTTAAGCCACGAAGGAAATGTAGAGACAGGTCAAGGCGATGGAATTGAAACGCTAATTATTTTAATCGGTGCTAACAATGCCTTGGGAAGTATTTTAACTTTCCACATTGAGTGGTCTGGTGAAGATTTTCAGGACATGGAGAAGAATAACAAATATACCGTATGGCTTCCCAGTCATTTCAAATCTGAACTTGACAGCATTGTGGAATTAGTTAAAAAAATTAAAGCCCGCCACGTAATTTGGGGAACAGTTCCCCATGTGACAATCGCTCCTTTTGCTCGTGGTATTGACAAAGATAAAAATAGTAAAAAAGTAAAACCAGGTTCTCGCTATTTCCCTTTCTATGCTCCATTTTGGTTTAGTGAGGAGACTTTTGACCCGAAACGGCATCCACACCTGACTGCAAATCAGGCCAGAGCAATCGATAGCGTTATTGATCAGTACAACGAATATATTGTAGATGCGGTACGTAAAGGTCGAGAGGAAGGGAAAGACTGGTACTTGTTTGAAACTGCGGCCTTGCTAGATCGTTTGGCTGTACGACGCTATATTCAGGATGAACAAGCACGCCCAAAATGGTGGACTGAATATACTTTACCCCAAGCAATTGATGCACTCGATCCCAAACCAGACTCACGGTTTTTCAATTCTAACTCACAGGGTCGCAAACAAGGTGGTTTATTTTCCCTAGATGGCATTCATCCTACCACTATTGGTTATGGGATTGTGGCACAGGAAATCATCAAAATCATGCAATTAGCTGGCGTAAAGTTTTACGAGGGTGATGGAGTTACTGAGCGCAAAGAAGAGATTCAAATTGACTTTGAACGTTTGATCAAGGAAGATACACTCATTTCTCAGCCACCAGATGCTGTCTCTGCTGTTTTAGATTTGATTGGTTGGTTAGATACAACCACAAATGTTATATCGCAAATGTATAAAGCTAGTTTGTAACAGACTATTTCTTTTACTTTAGCTGTAAAAGCGAGCGCCTGCTACTCTTTACTTTGCTCATATTCCATTAGTGTGTGTAGCTGGATAAAGCCATTTTAGCGGAGTTTAAAAAGTCGGCTTATCCAATAGTGATCGCCCTCATGGTTATGTGGGAAACTAAGAATGAATTGCTGATAACGAAGTTTTTTGGAGATTGCTACTCAAACACCAATTTTGCGAGTCACAACAGTTTGAAATGTGAGTGCAATCACCTGACTTCAGCACTATTTCTCTTTAGAACAGGCAGAGTTATACTTTTGCGATTACCTTCTTTCCGTTTAAATTTCTAAACGTTTGCATTCGGTATCCATTAATTGGTCGTACATTGTCAGTTTTGAGTGAATCGATTCGTACAACTTGCCTAAATGTTCGGGGTCGCACTGGCACTTGTTGACCATTTGCTTAAACCATTTAAAACTCTCTTTGTTACTACGTCCAGCTTTGAAATCTACAAGAACACCCCAAAGGCATTCACTTCCTGCAATGGGTAGAAACCCCATTGAGACTGCCTCTTGTTCTGCAAAAAGGTTGTACCGTTGGATGATTTTGCGGTTGAGAGTTTCTTGTTGTGGTGTCATGAGTTTGGGGTCAAATCCATTCTTCTGGTTGCGTTGAGTCTTACGACGTTTGGTCATACTTATTCCTCAATTTTTTATTTGAGATATGCAGCTAGAGTATAGTATAAATGTACTAAAAAGAAGAAAACTTATTTTTCGATAATTAACTTATGCGCGATCGCGCATAGCGTTTCTCTTCGCCCCATCTTTGCCTTCATCATCCGATCTATTCAAGTAAATCTTATGAACTCAGGTGAAAGGGAAGGTTATAAAGAAAGCAGGAAAGAAAGCAAGAAAGCAATTTGAACAAGGAGCGACATAGAAAAGAAATGTTGATTCTGCGCGATTACCAACAAGATTTAGTTTCAAAAACTTTTACTGCTTGGTCTTGTGGAATTAGAAAAGTATTATTGCAACTGAGTACGGGTGGCGGCAAGACTATTATCTTTGCTGCAATCGCATCTGAATTTGTAGCCCAAGGTGAAGGTGTGTTGGTAGTGGCGCACAGGGAAGAATTAATTCTCCAGGCGAGCGAGAAACTGACGGCAGTCACAAGAGTACAACCAGGAATCATCAAAGCAGGATACAAGCCAACTGATTCCTTAATTCAAGTAGCCAGTATCCAAACTCTTTTTCGTCGCCAAACTTACCCAATAGCGAAGCTTGTCATTATCGACTGGAGTTTAGACTAAAAGCGATATGAGAGAACGCAAATCAAATGGAATTAGAGATTAAAAATATTATCTTGTCAGCCGTCAAAGCATCCGCGACTTTAACAAGTCTGTAGTATATCTGCTCCAGATAATAATACAATAATGATAATCATGAAAAGGTGGGAGAGAAACGAGCGACGCTCGTTTCTCTCCCACCCCCCTTATTCGATTATCATTATCAGATTGGGAATGATCAAGAAAAAAGGGGTGTCTGATTGAATACAGTCCCCCTTTTGGCAGAAGGTGAGAAAAGAACTACCATTACTCACCTGCCAACATGAAAAATGCCAGACTTGAAGAGTTTCGTCAAGTAGCTTACAAATATTTAGGTAGAGCCAAAGATGCCACCTTTGAATTAACAGATGCGATATTGCTGACCCGCAATGTTTATTCATTAGCAGATTTATCCTTATCACCAATATTCAGACGCAAGTGGCCAAGTATTTATGAAGCGCTACAAGATAGCAGACCGCAGCGACAGAAATTGATGCAGCTATATATCAAACAAATACCAGTAGAGGGACGACCGTTGTTAGCAGGAGATCACACAAACTGGTCACGCCCAGATGCAGTAACGCTACAAGAGAGGACTTATGAACATAGTGGCACATCCATAGCAGGAAATAAACCGATTACCATTGGTCAAGGATATAGCACAATTGCCTGGATACCAGAAAAATCAGGTAGTTGGGCACTACCCCTCAGACATGAACGGATCACAAGTGGGGAAAGTCCAA
>NZ_WBKM01000147.1 GCF_015714725.1 Nostoc sp. WHI | reverse complement strand
AAAAATATTTGTCGAATTAAAACTAATAATAAAAATCCAGTCTTAAGATTACTATTCGTTGGTATATCTTTTCTTCTAGTTAATATCTGGGTGAATCTCCTTTGGCTCAGAATCAGTCGCAAGAGAAAAGGTAGTCGATTAATTTATCGCACACTTTTTCCACTCAAACAGATGTTGTCTTTTTTATCTCAAGCTATTGAACGTAAATATCAAGTAGTTGAAAGCATTTACATTCCATCCGGTTAACATCAATAGATTATCAATCAGCTAATCATAAGTAATCATTATCTATACTATGTTTGCTAGTTAGAATATTGCGTATTAAAAAGTATCATAGACTACAAAGCTTTTGGCGATCGCTCTTTGGGAAAAACTTTTTGGTTTACTGTTAAAGCTACTCTCGAAGACCTCAATCTTGCTTGTACAGCAAATATTGCTAGCGCATTTGCTGTATTTAACCTCATCTTAATATAAGCTTCCTCTCCAATTTCAAAATAATAATCAGTTTTTTCTAACTTTTGTAAATAGACAATTCCCTTTAACTGTTGAGCAAGATTATTAATTTCTAAAGCTATTGATTTGTCCTTTGTTGTTTCTTTAGTAGCATAAGTGTGACTCTCAGTTTTGGGATATCGACATAATCTTCCAAATTTATCTTTATACTTATCTGGTTCTTGTTTAATTAAATTTTTAAATTGTTTTTTAGTTCTACGGACAATAAATTTTTTAATATAATTTCTTAAATTCTCTGTTTCTTTAGCATTCTTCAATAATCCACCTTTTTTCAGCCTTTTTAACTGATTTAATTCATCATTATCTAAGTTATCGACATCAAGCATTTCTATCAAGCGTAATAAATCTCTGACTTGCTTGCTAATAGGTGTGGCGGTAGAAAGAATAATATAGTCAGCTTTATGCTTTGAAATATTCTCACTTCGCTGAGATTTTGAATTTAAATAATTATGGGCTTCATCTATCGTTAAGATATTAGCTATTTGAATCTCTTTCAAAATATTTTTATGTCTATAATTATGAGAATGGCTTAATAATCCCATTGAAACCTGTGAACTCTGAGCAAAGCCTATATCAACAGATTCTTGATGCCAATTGTTTTGTACTATTGGCGGACATATTGTCAATATATATGATTTATTCATTCTGTCAGATTCCCACAACCAGTAGAATAGTAATAATTGAAGTGTGCTGATGAGCTTAGTCTTACCAGAACCAGTCGGATCGGCAATCAAGACGCAACCTTGAGTTTGTAATATATATAATGCTTGTCCTAAACCATATCTCTGTGCAGGCCACAAGCTAATATTATTTAATTTTTCATATAGTTGAGGAAATTCTTTAAACCAATTGCATTCTAGGATTTCTGCGATCGCTCTCGCCAAAGCTTCCTCCCAAGATGTTATTGACATTAATTTTTCTAATAAATCTATGATTTCATCTTTGTAGTCTTGCCCCAATTTATAATAATTTTCTGCAATCTGATCCATTCCTTCGTACTGTTGTTTTTCAAAAAGTATAATAGAATTCTTATAAACCCTGACATTAGCTTCTGACTGTTGAGATAAACCATTTCTACTAAAATTAGAGGAACCTGCAATTGCATGACTTTCGCCAATATAGAGTTTTGCATGAAAATTATCCGAAATTTTAAAATGGAGTTTACCAGTTCTAATATACTCAATAGTTTTAATAATGTTTCCGCCTTTCAATAAAGAATATCCACGCTCTAACCAATAGTCTTTTATTTCTTTTTGTAAATCGACTTTTTTCCAAGATTTCCTGGGTCGGCTATCAGGCTCCGAACCAAGAAGAATACGGACAGAATTAATTGTGGATATATCAACCTCAGTATTAAAGATATCTATAATATTTCCTAGTGAGCTAAATCCTGTGTTTATTAAATAATTTTCACTTGAATTAATATCTTTAATAACTTCTTGCTTAACATTTCTCTTTTCACTAGGGAGATTAAGAGGAAATAATGCATTAGGAGGCCATTTCATGTTAGTGTTTTCGTTATCTAAATTAGACTGTGGTTCAGATTCATTACCTTTTGATTTTTTAGCCATTTTTATTTACTATTAATATTTGTGACAAAATGACAGGTCAACGGAGTAGTGCCAAGCCCAAAAATCAATTTCTACTAATTATGAATCTTGGCTCTCTGACCTTTCGGTACTTTCAAAATGAGTAGACAAAAAACTAAGCTGGTACAATAGTACTACAAAAGTGTTACTATACAAAAAAATTAGGAAATTAGTCACTCACACATAAGATTTAGTGCGAGTGGCGATCGCACTCTCTAGGATTGTAATTTTTTAGAATGTTATGCTAGGTTATGCGTACTCTATATACTGCTGGATACTGCTGGATACTGCTGGATACTGCTGGGCATTGACGCTAGCATTTCACCACAAGTAATTGCCCTTCTACATCCTTGTGCTTTGTTGTAGAAGAGCGATCAGACTATTAGGACTTTGTAAAAAGGTGAAGTTCAGCGCAAAATCTGGTCAATCATCCGATTCGCTTGGGAACCATAACCACCCCCAAATAAATTGAAGTGATTCAAAATGTGATACAGGTTATAGAGCGTTTTTCTCTGCTCATAGCCTGCATCTAAAGGAAAGACTTCGTTGTAACCTTTATAAAACGCCGCAGGGAAACCACCAAACAATTCTGTCATGGCGATATCAACTTCTCTATCTGCAAAATAAGTTGCTGGATCAAATATCACTGGTTCTCCCGACGCAGTACACCCAGCATTCCCGCCCCATAAATCGCCATGTACTAAAGAAGGTTGCACCTGATGATCCGCCAATAGTTCAGGGATAGCTGCTAGTAATTTGTCTTCTTGAGGAAAATTACCCCTTCGTCGTCTTGCTAACTGAAATTGATAACCCAGGCGATGTTTAATATAAAATTCTGCCCAGTCTGCTGTCCAAGTATTGATTTGCAGCGTAGAACCAATGGTATTGTTAATTTTCCAACCAAAACCTTGACTGCTACTAGCTTTATGCATCGCCGCCAGCTTGTGCCCCATTTCTTCCCATGAATTGCTGTTACCGCTACCAAGTTCCAACCACTCCAGCACGATGTAGCTAGAATTACCAGTCACACCCCAGCAAATTGGTTTAGGAACGCGAATATTAGCTGTTGCTAGCATTTCCTCTAACCCCAATGCCTCAGCTTCAAACATCGCAACTTGGGATGCTTGGTTAACCTTGACAAAGTAGGTAAGCTGACCATTGGAAACAGCATAACCTTGGTTAATACACCCGCCACCAACCGATCGCCGTTGCTGACTCTGAAATTTTTCACCAGTCACTTGGCTAATATGCGCGTCGATTTGAGTCCACATCATTGAATAAAAGTTAGGATTTAGGATTTAGAAGTTAGGAACTAAATTTTTAACTCATAACTCAGCACTCATAACTCATCACTGATTTTGGCGGCAAATTCCAAATGCTGAAGTGTAGGCGTGTAAGAAGGTTCTGCCACCAACAGGGCCGATTTCACCACCACAGAAAAAGCCGCTTACAGGAATATCGTTGAGGTAGCGCCTAAATAGTTCAGAATCGAAATTCGGTTTACCATAGAGTCCCTCACCTCGTCCCAGACAGGCAAACATCAAGGCAGCTACAGCAGAGGGTTCAGAGTCTCGTTTGTGTTGATAACTTTGTAGAAGTAATTCTAAGTCTTCAGCAGAGGCTTGGGCATCACGCAGGTGGAATTGCAGCCTTTGACCAGAACGGACGCGATCGCCAATAGCGATCGCCCCAGCTGTGGGATCTACCCCAAGAATACCCCGAATTAAAAAGTCTCCTTGTTGCAAAGCCATCTTAAATTCATCCATTGCCACACCCACAAATAGAGAGTGCTGTGCTAAGGTACGTTCCTGTTCGCTGAGACTGGCAATCAAATCTCGTAATACCATCAGAGGTACTTTTTCATCTAATTCTAGAATGATATTGCGATCGGCTTTTGTGACTTGCAATGGTTTGCCAATAGGTCGGCATCCTTGGGCTACAATCGTTTCCAACACAATATTGCCAGTCAAAGCTATACCGACAGTACCCTCACGATACAAGTGTTGACCCAGCCCACCGCAAACCTCATTACAAAATAGGGCAGCACGACCACCCATACCCCCACCACTAGCCTCTCCCCCCACGATCGCTGATCCTGGATAAGCAAAATCCAGCCCTTGCAACAAATCGTTGATTCCAGAGGCGAAGGAACTAGACAGCAAGATGAACTGGGGTGTCGGTGATGATGGCACACCGACCAAATCAAGCCAAGCATCTGGTGGGCCGTCTAAGTCAGGTAATTCTTCAGCAACAACATGAAAGACTTGAACTTTCACACCGGGAAGGTGCGCTAAAGTCAGGCTGATAGCTGGTTCAGCTTCCAACTCCTGGGTTTCTCCACTAACTGTTGTCCCAATTACACCTCCACCACTACAGCCAATTAGCACTGGCACAGAAAGTTTCTCAGCCAACAAGGGTAATAGTCGGGAATACTCACTCGCAAAAGCAGACGAAATGAATACCAGCCCTAAATCCGCAGGTGCAGTTAACGACGAGAGCGATCGTTGTACCACATCTGCAACTGCTGCTTCCAATGAATGATGGGTTGATAGGGCGTTTGTCCATTGCATTTGGTCTGCCATGAGTTTTGGGCTTCTTTCTCTTTTTAGGCTAGTAGTTTTTGATTATTCATTTTGGAAAGAGTTGCATCCTACAAGAGTTGACACCAGCCCTTTGTATTCCCCATCCCAGGAAGCTGGGGTTGTCAATTCCCTAAATACATGCATCTAAATATATTGTATGATTATTGTTCTATAGTACTAATTCCAGAAAATATTAAAAAATAAAGGTAAATACATTATAATAGATGCGTTAATTTGATGTATTGGTTATAAATCAATAGGCTCAGGCACTAACCTCTTATCAGCTAAATTGTTAGAATGGTTAGTAATAAAGCCAAAAGCTACCATTTTTGAAGTTTTTCTATACTAGTATTAACAACACACAACCAGACTAAAGCAATGACCAACATCCAAGAAACAGTAAAGGGCGACATCCAAGAAAAAATTCAAGATGAAGTGGAACAAGCACGCGCTACCTGTGATATTACAGGTAGCAGCTCACCAGAGTGTGCTGCTGCTTGGGATGCAGTAGAAGAATTGCAAGCCGAAGCCTCACACAAGCGCCAAAGCAAGCCAAAAAACTCTCTAGAACAGTATTGTGATGACAACCCAGAGGCAATTGAATGCCGGGTTTACGAGGACTAGAAATTGAGGCAAGTGAATTTTCTGTTGAGTTAGCAAGCAACTAGGATGTATTTACTGATATCTGGTATCTCCAGTCCACTGCCGTCTAAAATTGCGATCGCCTTCTTTCATCATGTTCCCTAAGAGGTGCAAGATTGGTGAAATATGTGCAGTTAGGTATGTCTAAAGGTTTAACTTTGAGAGTTTTTTGATTTCAAAATAAACCTTTACACTTAAATAAATTGGGATTTTGTTCGGGAGTGCCAAGTAAGTATATAGCGGCTGGGTGGATTTTGAAATTCTCTTTGATGCTTACTACAGGTAGATGCCAAATCTAAGTTGAATATCTTCGAGTTGCTTGTTTTTTGCAAAAGAAAATGAATTAAATAACTTATAAAACTTCATTTTATAACACCTTTTTCAAAAATCTTTGCAACAAATGAATTTGCTGTAGGGACGTACATTTATACGTCCCTACAAACGTGTTTGTAGTATAAATTTCGGGAAATGGTATGAGTTTGGGAGCCACTTGCTTGCAAAAAGAAGTCAGGGTAAAGTTTTGAGACTAGCCACTGAGCTTTGTGCTTGGATTAACCTGTTATGTAATATAGATAAATTACTAGCTAATAGCTTATAAATATGTCAGTTATAGATACTCGCTGTTGGTTAAAAATGTTTTATTTATCCTTTGAGAAAAAATATGGACTATAATACTTGGTTCCGCCCTTTCGTCTGGATTGATTACCGACTGGCAGTATTATTCTTAGGAATTATTCCGCTAATTCTTCTGATTTGGGCATTTGTGCAAAAAGCAGAAAGTATACAACGCCTGTTAACTATATATTGGCGAGTAGCAAGCTTGGTGGCAATCACGATTTACTTAATGATCGCTCAATATCCAGTTAGCTTTTTTTCGGGATTGATGGCTCGGATTTTGATCCCGATTTCACTGTGGTTCTGGGTGGATCTCAACGATGAAATTGAGTATCAAACCAGTGGAGCTTTGAAATTTATTTTTACTTCTTGGCGTTGGGCTACAACTGTTTATTGTATCTTGGGTGCACTAGCCTTAATCCCTTTTTTGGGTTGTGCTTTTTCTGAAAATGCCTTGAAGACTTCCAATTGTCGCGTCTGGTTCGAGGCACCGTTGCTATTCAAAGAATATTTTCATGCTAATAGCAAAGCTGAGTTCTTAGGTTTTCTTGGCATAATTAGTTTAGTAATTTATGTGCTTTACTTAAGCTATTTTGTTCTGATTAAGCTGGGCAAGCAGGGACGCTCGGCCACACCACAGTAACCGTCACTGTGCCACAGTTCAAATCCAAGGAAGCCTGTCTTTGACACCCTACACCAACGGCTTCGACTTTTCTCTAATTGAAAATTTAAAATTCACAAAATGAATTCCATTGGCAAGCGACTGGAACAATACACTGCTAAATGCCCCCAAGAAGTCCTACTTTTAACGGTGGAAATTGCCGATGAGCAAGATACAATTGCTGTTTTTAAAGGCTTTTCCAGTTCTTTGATGCGCTCCACAGTATTTGATGCAGATGTACCGGTTCTACCAGATGGCGCAAACATCCTCAACATTGACCGAGTAGCCAGTCCTTATAATCCTGAAGCACCCCGTTATATTCAACAAGGACTCTCTTGGGAAGCTATGGAAGCTTTATTATCAGAAGCCGGAGTCTAACTAATTCAGAATTTGAAATAAATCCTAACGCTACTAGCAGCTCATGACCATGAACGTTAGACCGATAATAAACATTTTAAAATTATGCCTGTTCATATTTATAACGATGAAAGCGATGACATAGGGACAATAGGTGAGTGTAGTACCGGAGAGTGGGAACTACCTACACAGATTGGCGAACTAGAAGAATGGCTCAAAACAAATCATCAAGTGATTCCTAAAGGAAAGTATGTAGCGGATATTGGATTTAAGGTACGTAAGAATGCTACAGGTGGCGGTGCTGTAATTTCGGCAGAGATGATTCGCATTCTGAATGATTTAGGGATGGAAGTCTATCTCTCTGAATATGGTGATGATTTTAGCGATGTGGAATGAAGTAAGAAAATTCCAGTCTTGAGCCGTTTATTGGGGAGCTTTGCTCTATCTAACTCTAGGTTCTGAGCGAAGCAAAAAGCCCATAGCCTAAAATAGAAAAATTAGAGGCGTGAACACAAGGTTATTTCTATGACAGTTCGCCAACCTCGCTACAGCAAAGAAGAATTCGCTCGACGTGGCGATGAGATTTATGAATCTCAGGTGCGCTCACAGGTTGAAGCAGATAATCATAGCAAAATTGTGGCGATCGACATCGAAACCGGAGCTTTTGAAGTCGATGCGAGTGAAATCGCTGCCTGCGATCGCCCAGTTTGATAAGATGGTTGGCATACTTGGAGAAGTTCATAAGTCATAATCTCAAAGTTGAGCAAAGCCAACTGCTAAAATGGGCAGCAGGTGGTGTAATTAACTAAAATGCCTACTGCTCCTCAACTAGCAAGTTTGTATCGTATTAGCTATCAACTGACGTATATCATGCTTCAGCCCATATACCTCATTTGCGTTGATAATCGGACTCGTAATGTATACATCCTTGCTGGGTATGACGAAGAGATTGAATTCCAAATTTTACCCAACGGAGAGTTGTCTGATGAGCCGAATTAATTACGATTCAATGTCTGATGTTGAATTGAAACAGTATTTTCTCAAGCATCGCGGGGATCAAGCTGCTTTTCAAGCATACTTGGACAGGATTAATCAGCGTCCGCGTAGGATTGTTGCAAGCCCCAACGATCCCGATTTTGATGAGAAGGTTCAAGCAGCGATTCGCCAAAAGCTAGAAGTAGCAAGAAGCAGTAGTCAGCAGGCTAACACTGCCTTGGAGCCGACCGACCAAGAGTGATTTGTGATACCTAAAGGTTATCTGCGGCGGCTCAACTGTGGCGTTGTGCTGCTTTATCTTTTGGTAATGGCATAGTTAAGAATCTGTCTTTTCATGTTCAAAGTTAAAGTAGTTTGAAATTGATTGAGCAAGATTTGTGTCCCAAGTAGTTACAGAATCCAAAAATGGGGAGCCAATACTTTTTGGTTATGATCATGCAATAGGCTTTTTTTTCGATAAGTACGATCCAGATAATCACCTATTTCCATCGGTTGAATTGTCCACTTTTCAAAATGATTTGGGTAGGAAGGAATTACTTGAGCAGATAGATAAGTGGCTCGAACCTGCCGAAAAGACGCGCTTAAAACAAGATATTAAAAACGTGCTGAATGATGGAATATTCGTTGAATATCTCATTCCGAAACGTAAAAAACAATACAGTAAATCAGAGCTAGTACTGCCCGAAAGCAAAAGCGAAATTATTCAGCTATCACCTAGTTTTGGCGTTCTTGAGAAATTAATTGAGGGTGGAATAGATATTGCATCTCTTCACTGGCGTGAGTTTGAAGAGCTAGTGGCAGAGCTATTGGAAAAGGATGGATACTCAGTTGAATTAGGTGCAGGACGCAGTGATGGTGGTAAAGATTTGATTGCAACTAAAGATTTAGGTGAGAGTGGATTGTTTAAGGCTGTTTGGCAAGCTAAACATAAGAAGCCTGGCAACAAAGTGGGGATAGAGGTGATACGAGAGTTAGCAGATACCCGTAGCGAACACAAAGCAAGCAAAGGTATTTTAGTGACTTCAACATATCTTACGAAAGGTGCCCTTGAGAGAGTGCAAAGAGATACTTACATACTTGCTAAAGTTGACAAAAGTGATTTGTTAAATTGGGTTGACAGAGTTATTCGGGGAAGACGAAGATGAAAAATAATTGAGCTAGCCACCTAACACTTCAGGGTAGAGAACGGACGAAAGGTGCTGGTGTCGTTGCCGAGGTTAACTGCCAAGTTGCGTTTTGCCATTACTATGAAGAAAGCTACAGTCGGTGTCTAAATTGCCATCTGAAGCTGTTTTCTCTACGAGACGCCGCGCGATCGCTTTTGAAGAACTCTTTTGATTTTTGAATTTAAAAAATGTCCCGTTCTGGATACACACTTCCCGTCTTTGCGATCGCAGCTGCTATTGCAGCTTTACATTGGTTACGCGATCGCCAGCCTTTATGATTGGAGATAATTTTTAATAACACAGATAATCACCAATGAGGGCTTGCTGTTTGGTTCGCCACTCAAATATTTTATTTCCAACTTATAACTGATCATAAAGAAACAATAGTTACTAATGGATACGTAATTAAACGTAATTTAGTGCTCATTTATATAACGTAAATTATCAACAAAAAGAATTCGTTGTGCCTTAGAAAAATTGGAAAATCAAGTATAAAATACTACATATTTTTAAAGATTTGAACAAATATCGTATTTTAATTTGCGATCGCTAAAATTAAGTACCCAGAAACCTATTAACACGAGATAATAATAAATTCACACCACCCTGAGCTGTTGTCCCATCCTCCATTACAGAACTTGTTCTGGCTTGGTTTAGATAATTTACTTCACAGCCACAGGGTCGAATTTTGCAAGTAGTTCTGAACCAAATTATGAAAACATCCACCAAATTGCTAGCTCGCCTGGAGTATTACTACCAGCAAATCAAAACGATCATCCTGACTCGGCAGAATCCAATTACGGGTTTACTGCCTGCGAGTACAGCGATTACAGCCCACGGCGATTATACTGATGCCTGGGTGCGAGACAACGTTTACAGCATTTTGGCAGCTTGGGGTTTAGCGCTTGCATACCGCAAGATTGACGACGATGAAGGCCGTACTTATGAACTAGAACACAGTGTCATCAAATTGATGCGCGGGTTGCTGTTTGCGATGATGCGACAGGCTCATAAAGTAGAGACATTTAAACATACTCAATCGCTACTAGATGGACTGCACGCCAAATACAATACCGCGACTGGTGACATTGTTGTTGGTGATGACGAATGGGGACATTTGCAACTTGATGCTACATCTATATTTTTACTGATATTGGCGCAGATGACTGCTGCGGGGTTGCAAATAATTTATACGATTGATGAAGTGAATTTCGTCCAAAATTTGGTTTACTACATTGGAAGAGCTTACCGTACACCAGATTACGGCATTTGGGAACGTGGTAATAAAATTAATCGTGGTAGTGCTGAGTTAAACACCAGTTCCGTAGGTATGGCAAAAGCTGCTTTAGAAGCTATCAACGGACTGGATTTGTTTGGTGTGCGTGGTAGTCAAGCATCAGTGATTCATGTGCTACCAGATGAAATCGCCCGCGCCCGAATTACCTTAGAATCTCTATTACCAAGGGAATCTGGTTCCAAAGAAATTGATGCGGCGCTGTTAAGTATTATTAGTTATCCTGCCTTTGCAGTAGAAGATTTGCAATTACGCGATCGCACCTTTAACGATATTATCAATAAACTCGCAGGTAAATACGGCTGCAAACGCTTTCTGCGTGATGGACACCAAACCGTTTTAGAAGATAATCAACGCTTACATTACGAACCGTGGGAACTCAAACAATTTGAGCATATTGAATGCGAATGGCCGTTATTTTTAACTTATTTAGTTCTAGATGGATTATTTCGCGGCGAGCAAGAACAAGTTGAAAAATACCAAGAACTTTTAGAATCATTATTCGTAGAACAAGATGGTTTGCGTTTATTGCCTGAACTTTATTATGTCCCAGAAGAAAACATAGAGGCTGAAAAATTAGCACCTCAAACGCAACCACGTTTGCCCAATGAAAATATTCCCTTAGTATGGGCGCAAAGTTTATATCTTCTCGGCCAAATGTTAACTGAAGGATTACTGGCGGTTGGTGATATCGACCCCTTGGGAAGACATTTGTGTGTGGGAAAACAGCGTGAGGCATTGGTACAAATTGCCTTGCTAGCAGAAGATGAAGATTTACAAGCAAAATTAGAAGTTCATGGAATTGAAGCCCAAATACCCACCCAAGTAGAACCGATTCAGGTGAGAAAAGCTGGAGAACTTTCAGCTATTTATACTCAAATTGGACGTAACGGCAAACTTGGTTTAACTGGGCGTCCGGTGCGCCGTTTGCGGAGTTTAACAACATCTAGAATATTTCGGATTCGTGGGGAGACAATTGTATTTCTGCCATCATTTTTAGACTCCCAACAATTTTATTTAACCCTTGATTACCATTTTCTGCTAGATCAAATCAGAAGCGAACTGGCTTACATTCAAAAATATTGGAGTGATTTAGGGCGTCCCACTCTGACTTTAATGTTGACGCACACCATGTTAGAAATCGGTTCTGAGGCATTGTTAGAACTGATGCAAGAACTTAAAGATGGTGTTTGTAACGGTGTCCGGGTGAAATTAGGACGGCTAAATCAGTTAATGCTGACAGCTGGAATCCAAAGAATTGATTTTCTCCAAGATGCAGAATTTTCTCTATCGCCAGTGAAAAATGCCGGATTACGTTGTTATTACCTGACTTATAATCCTGAGAAAATCTGGCGCTTAAGACACACCCAAGAATTTCAGATGGAGTGTGAAACCAACTTGGAATTATTACTTTCTTATTTGCGCTCATCAGAAAATATCTATGAGCAAATTGAGTTATTACAAACTTTAACTCGCTTGCAGGGAATGAAATTTGATACGGGCTATGGCGATCTGGGATATCCTGTTACCGTAGCCGATTTACTAGATGAAGTTTACACCAAAGCTGGAGATTTAGGCATTTGGGCAGTGGTACGTCGGGCTGCTGGGCTGCGGCAAATGGTTGATATCAGCCTATCAGATACAGTAACAAGTATTTTGGTACGGGGTAAGCAAATTGCTGTGGGTAAAGCTTACAGTGAGGCATCCCTGATTACCGTACCCATGTCTCCCAATGAAATTACCGATAAAATTAATCATTTTTGTGGTGAAGACATACGCGATCGCGTCCTTACCCAAGAAATTTTAATCTATCTTGGGATCTTAATTCGTTCAGAATCCGAATTATTTCAAGGACTACTGACGCTAAGAGTCGGCTATCTCATATTATTAATTACCAGCGAATTAGCGCGGGAATTATACGTCACTCAAGATGAAGCTTATGATCGCTTAATGCAGCTTTCACCCTCTGATGTGAAAATGCGCTTGCGTCAGGTATTAACTAAATATAGTGGCATGAGTAACCTGTTGCGTCAACAAGAATCACTGCACGTCAAGCAAAAAGAAAGTGATATTGCTTGGGTGGTATTACCAGTGATAGAAGAAGAAATACAAACCCCACCAGGCGGTTGGCGGCAGTTTCGCCAAGCAGAAGGTGTGACAGGACGCGTACCAAAAGAATTTTTTAAGCAGGTTTGGCTATTAATGCGACATTGCAAGGGTCTAGTAATTGGCGATAAACTAGAGCGTCGCAATCGTTTAGATAGTGAATTGATGCTGTCGGAAATGACAGCTGGCGAAAGGAATTTTGCTTTGTTAGTTGAGCATTTGTTGAATAAAATCGAAGCTCCAGAATACCGCCAAGTTAATATTGAAGCATTAATTGAATTAGCAGCGATCGCAGCTAATAATCCTAATTTACAAGTAGAGGAATATATAGTGTTGGATGTGTTGATTGGTCATGCAGTACGATTGGCATGGTTAGAAAACCATTCCGATAGAAGCGATCGCTATGATGAGGATAAGGCGAGTGCGTGGCGATCGTTTTACAATACCTCTCCTACAGATTGTGCTGGTTATATTTTGAAGGCATTCAGGTTCTTGACGGAGTTTGTGAAAGATTTTTAAACGCAAAGGAACGCTAAGGGAAGCGCAGAGAAGCGCAGAGGATGAGAGAGAATGAGTTGAGTGGGGTGATTATTGGGTGTGCGATGAGGGTGCATACTGCTTTGGGGCCTGGTTTGTTGGAGTCAGCTTATGAGGTGTGCTTGGATTACGAGTTGAAGAAAGCGGGGTTGAATGTTGGTAAGCAGATTCCATTGCCTTTGATTTACCAAGATGTGCAATTGGAATGCGTTTATCGATTAGATTTGATAGTTGAAAACCAAGTAATTGTAGAAATTAAATCTGTAGAATCCTTCAACCCGATTCACTCCGTTCAACTCCTAACCTATCTCAAACTAGCAAACTGCAAACTAGGTCTTCTCCTCAACTTTAACGTCCTCCACCTCAAAGAAGGCATCAAACGCATAGCCAACAACCTCTAACTCTTCCTCCGCGTTCCTTTGCGTTTCCCTCCGCGCCCCTCTGCGTTAAAAAAATACCCCCACCCCAAATTCCCAAAGCAGGGGTTTTATTAAATCTACTTAACAGACACAGCATCAACATCAATAGTACTTGCGGTCGAAGTAGAACCCTCAGTAGTATTCGCTGCTTCAGTCCCCAGATCACCCTTACGAGCTTTCCACCCTTCAATCACTAGCCCAGACACCTCAGTAACTAACAGCGTCAAAAGGAAAACATCATCAATCTGTCCCACAACTGGTATAAAATCTGGGGCAATATCAATCGGGCTGACCAAATAGAATAATGTTCCCAAAATTACCCACCAACGGTACTTGGGGTTACGAAGCAAATTCTGATACCAAGTATAAAGCGATTGGATTGAAAATTTCATATTTTGAACCTCCATTTATCTTTAATTTTGACAAATTCTCCTCTAAACTTCCGGTGGGAATAACCGCCCCAGTTAGTCTGGAAGACGCTACAAAACAATTTAAAAGGCAAGTATTCTGGCTGCTAATGTATGTAAATTCAATACTTAACATAACTACGTTGCAATTGGGCACACGATTACAGTAGTTGTGCATTAATCTCTAAAATTAAAATGCTTGTGGATTGTTGCTCTAATTACGGAGGGAGGAAACGTAAACAGTGGATATTTTAGATTTGTTTTACAAGGGCGGGCCAGCAATGTGGCCTTTGTTGATTCTGTCGATTCTGTCTTTGAGTGTGATTTTCGAGCGTTTGTGGTTCTGGTTGCGAATTTTGACTCAGGAAAAGCAAATAGTCGATCGCATCTTAAATGCTGCCCAGGATAATTGGGAAGTAGCTGCGGACATTGCCAGAAAAGCCAGCCATCAGCCTGTCGGGCGTTTTCTCTACGCCCCCTTACGTTTTCCAAAAACTGATGCAGAAACCTTTCGACTAGCACTGGAGTCCACGGCAGAAGATGAATTGGCTGGAATGCGGCGGGGCGAAAAACTTTTAGAAGCCGTGATCGCCCTCGCCCCCCTACTAGGATTGTTGGGCACAGTTTTGGGTTTGATCCAGTCTCTGCGAGCAATTCGGATTGGCGATTTGGGAACCGAATCTACCGCTGGGGTGACTACTGGTATTGGTGAATCCTTAATTAGTACGGCAGCTGGGCTGATAGTTGCCATCATCAGTTTGGTATTCTACCGCCTATTTCAAAGTTTTGTAGTCAGCCAAGTGAAAGTTTTTCGGAAAGCAGGGAATGAGATGGAATTGCTCTATCGCCAGTCCCCGCCGGACTTTAGCAATAGTACATCAGCAATTGTGCCAGAAAATATCACTTCACCCCGTAAGCAAGGGAAAAACAGGTTTCCTGAGCCTCCTGAACCCCCAAATGTACCTAATTAATAGTCAAGATATTGAACCCCCAAACCAGGCGTTAGAGTAAGACGATGAAAGTTAATCTACATACCCCAATTGAAGATGTCCAAATTCAAATCATTCCTTTAATTGATGTAATTTTTTGTATTCTGACGTTTTTTTTGTTAGCGGCACTGCAATTTACGCGCCAACAAGCAATCAATGTTGATTTGCCCAAAGCCAGCCCCAGTACAGTATCTGGGATAACTTCACAGAGTGGAAATTTAATTGTAAGTATCGATGCTGTTGGCAATACTTATATCGAAAAACAGCCTGTAAAAAAAGAGGATTTGAGACAGAGCTTAAAACAGTATCTCCAAGAAAATCCCAGTGCCGTTGTGGTGCTAAATGCTTCGCGGACAGCAACTTATAACGATGTTATTGAAACATTGGATTTGCTGCGGCAAGTAGGAGGCGATCGCGTGTCTTTAGGAATTATCCCTGGCCCGTCTCAGCCACCCATAAACTCACTTAACCAACCTCCTATCCCCTCTTTTCCAATCAATCCCGGTGCTGCCCCAGTACCCACCACCGTACCAATTCCAGGCATCAATCCCGAAGGCAATATTACTCCTAAATTTCCCTTAGCACCCAATCAAGTGCCCTTGCCTACGGTACAACCTCCAACTGGGCAGGGCATCAGTCCTATCAATCCTGGTATTTCCAACCCACCAGCATCCCAAGCGCCTGAAGCACTCAAACAAATCCAACCTACTCCTAAAAGATGAGATAGAAGCATGGGTGATGGGGCATAGAGCATTGATTATTTCTCTGCGGCTTCCTCATCCCCACTTTCCTTGAAGCTTTTTGCCAATCCTAAAGATATCTAGAATAAATCTCGGCTAGAGAAAAATTTCCTGCTAATTTATAAATAATTGGTTGAGATTTAAAGATTTTTCCCCGGCTAGACTGAGTAATTTATCACCAATTGCCATTCACGTTTCAGGGATTGTGGCATGAATATCGTGACGCTTTTGATTGTTTGGCTAGTAACAGCTATCAGCCTGTTGATAATTAGTAAATTACCTTTGGGAGTTGAAATTGACACTCCTGGTAAAGCCTTCTTTTCTGCCGCAGTGCTTGGGATCGTGACGGCAATAGTCAGACCGATTTTAAGCCTCGTTTTTGCAGTACCAAATTTACTCACCTTGGACTTATTATCCGGCATTTTCACATTTATGATTGCCGTGGTTTGTTTTAGTATTGCTGCTTGGTTAGTAGAGGGATTTCGCTTGCGTTACGGTATTTGGAGTGCTGTTATTGGCGCATTGGCGCTGACTATAATTAACAGCTTAATATACAAATTACTAGGCGTTTAAAGCTAAGAGTTAGGAGTTAGGAGTTAGGAGTTATTAGTAACTACAGACGCGATTAATCGCGTCTCTACTCCTAAATCCTAACTATTCGTTAGAAGTTGGGGGAGCAACTGGGGTAGTTAATTGTTGTTTACGTTGTTCGCGTTTTTTGCGATCGGCTGAGAGCATATCTGCCATCACTAGCAAGGCTTGCGCCATCTTATCTAGGTTAGAACGGTATAGCTCTAAATCCTTGTTGAGTTTGTCATCAGACAAGTGCAAGCCAGCAGCGATCGCTTTCAGAGCCTCAGTGAGTTGCTTTTCGTCTTTGACTAATTCGGGATCTGACAGTTCTAATAACGAAAATACACCAATTGCAAACAAACGGTTGTATTTAAAGTTAGGATTATTGGCGATCGCTTGCAGTTGTGCTTGCAAATCAGCATCTCTATCTAAATAAGTACTTTGGCCCAGCCACCCAATTAAATCTTTAACTGGCAAACCTTTCGCTATAGCTTGCACTCTTTGGGCATCATGTCGATAGCGTTGCGGATCTTGTTCTATAGCCTGACATAAGGCGTTAAAAATTGATTCTTGATCCCGTTCTGGTAGATAGCCTTGCATGAAGCGGTCAAAGGCAGTGACGACGCCCAAGGCATGAATTGGATTGTAGCTAAAATCGATATTTACTGACAGCAGATGCATTTCCACCATCAACTCTTCCACTACCCGACGATAAATAGTGTTTACCGGACGGGTGTGAAGATTGTAAAAAGTTCGCTTTGTATCAGAGACGGTACGGACGTTATTCACAAAGAAAAAGAAAATGTTAAGGGCGATATATCTTTATTTTCTCGCTTAAAGGCTACTTTGCCAAGTTGAGCTTTTGGCTGGTGACGCTTTCATTTACAATGTAAGCAAATTAGAACTACTTTGCAAGTTGATCGGCACAGCAAGTAAAAACTCTCTTCCCTCAATAACTAGCCAAAAATTCTAGGATTTATTTATAGTATTTATGATCTTCTCGCCACAGTTAATTTGTTTAGGTGAGTACCTAACTGGTGAATTTGATAATCGGGAGCAAGCGATCGCAGAACCAGCTTGGTACGTCCACCTGCGCCTGTGGCAAAGACCAGTTAATCTGTTCACAGAAGATAGCATCACCCTATTTGCCGAACAGGCCAACGTTGTTAACCTAGATCAACCTTACCGCCAGCGAATTATGCGGTTGCGTCCAGCAAGCAACTCTGATACATCTCTGGAAGTACAATACTATATGCCTCAAGATCCAGGTGGATTAAGAGGCGCGGGTTGTAATCCTGCTCTCCTGAACACACTGACACCCGATAAATTAGATTTACTACCAGGTTGTATCCTAACAGTTACCCAGGAAAAACTAGCTGGCGATCGCTATAAGTTTATCGCCACCCCACTGCCAGACACTCGTTGCAGCTTTACTTATCTTGGCAATATCGTCTATGTTTCCTTGGGATTTGAAGCCACTGCGGCAGAATTTCACAGCTACGACAAAGGAATTGATCTAGCAACAGGAAAAGCTACTTGGGGAGCGATTATGGGGCCTTATCGCTACACCAAGCGAAATCAGTATTGAGTGCTGAGTTAAGAGTTATTCTCCTTGCCCCCTCTTTCCTTCTATACCCTTTCTTAAACTCAGCACTGGGAACTCAGCACTCTTTCAGCTGGCGATGCTACGAGGTACACCTTCTAAAGCTTCCTCTTCTGTTTCAAAGATTTCAAAGACAGTATCCATCATCGTCACTTCAAACACGAGTTTGGCTTCTGGATGTACATTGCAGATGCGGAAACTGCCCTTGACTTTATCAGCATCACGCATTCCAGCTACCAAAGATGTAAGACCAGAACTATCAATAAAATTTACCTGAGCCAGATTTACAACTACATGGGGACTGAGTTTAGAAATACACTCCTGTAACTTCAGGCGAAATTGCCAAGCAGTGGTAATGTCTAGACGACCTGCTGGTGTCAGGACAATAACGGTGTTTCCGTCTTGGGTTGTATAAGTTTTTTGGTCTATATGAATCACTAAAGCTCTCCCCCGTGACATTTTTCTTAAGATTAACTAGTTACAGAATTATCTAATGCTGTCACTTGAGATTAACAAGCTATAGCTAAAATTGTCACCTTTTTTTGCTAAGTGCTTATCTTTAGTAGTTTAACTCACCAAAATAGTGCTGAGTAGGGAGTAGCGAGTGGGGGAAGCTCAGGATAATTATCAGCACTCATAACTCATAACTCAGCACTCATAACTCATAACTCAGCACTCAGCACTCAGCACTCAGCACTCAGCACTCATAACTCAGCACTCAGCACTCAGCACTCTTTATTGATTGGGTGTCCAGTTGATCCAATCTTGAGGCTTAAGGAAGGTTTCATACAACTCGGCTTCGGGGGAATTCGGTTCTGGCTGATAGCCGTATTCCCAACGCACTAAGGGTGGTAGGGACATGAGAATTGATTCGGTGCGTCCGTTGGTTTGCAGACCAAAAATGGTGCCTCGGTCGTAAACCAAGTTAAATTCTACATACCGTCCCCGGCGGTAGAGTTGAAAATTTCGTTGGCGATCGCCATATTCTATCCCATGTCGTCGTTCTACAATTGGTACGTAAGCTGGTAAAAATGCTCCGCTACAGTCTTGCACAAAGGCAAACAAATCTTCCCAATTGCGGGTTGCTGGCTCTCCGACTTGGTTGCTATAAATAGCCGCTTCACCATTGGGATTTGGCCCGCGATATAAAGCACCCTGACCATCTTGGTAATCAAAAAACAGACCACCTACACCCCGTGTCTCGTCACGATGCTTGAGGTAAAAATATTCGTCACACCAACGCTTAAACACTGGGTAATACTCTGGGTGGTGTTGGTCACAAGCCTGTTTTAATGTTCTGTGTAAATGTGCTGCATCTTCAGCAAAGGGATAATAAGGTGTCAAGTCAAGACCACCACCAAACCACCACACTGGCCCCGCTTCAAAGTAGCGATAATTTAGATGAACTGTGGGCACGTAAGGATTGTGAGGATGTAACACCATTGAAGTGCCTGTGGCATAAAAGCCATGCCCTGCTGCTTCAGGACGTTGGGCTAAAATTGAGGCTGGCAAATGGGAACCCCAAACTTCAGAAAAATTTACACCTGCTTGTTCAAATATTGCACCTTCGCGCAGCACGCGCGATCGCCCCCCACCCCCTTCTGGGCGTTCCCAACTATCTTCGAGAAACTTGCCCACACCATCTAGTTTTGTTAACCCTTGCGTAATTTCGTCTTGCAATTGTTTCATAAACTGACTGACCCTCATCTGAGCGTCAGTTGCTGGCAAAGACTTGGATAATTCTGCTGCTACAGTTGGTATTTGCGAGTTGGTCAACATAGATTCCCGAACCTAAATTACAATTTCCAGAAAGCCACAAATTTCTCATCTTAAAATTTGGGGGAAACACGCATCAACAATCAAGCTCTATTTGCCCAACCCGCTTTTTTCTTACTGGTTAAGCATTTATACGATTGAAGGGCATCACTAGAGTTATTTTCCCTCAAATGCGTATAGGCTTGTATATTGACTGAGTTTTTTTTGAAATTTTTAATTGGAATATTCTGCTATAAACACTAGACTTGAGTCTGTAACCTTCAGTTATCAAGGGTTTGACTGGTCTGCTCACAACTTATTTGCCATATTACTATGTTTGCTGTTGGCGTCTGCACCGAATGAGGCTTGCTATGTTTAGGGCATTTTTGAGAAAGTTTTAAATTAGGAGCTGAGTGTAGTTGCCCACCATACCAGAGTTCCCAGAAAGTGTTTAGCGAGGAGGATGAGAAAAATGCAAGATTGGTTATCCAAATTCATCCACCGTAAACGTCGTCGGTTTTGCGCTTCTCTGGTGCGGACGTATCGAGAGATTAGTTCTGCTTCTGTAGATGAACTGTGGCAAAAAGTCGCTGACTTAACAGATGTTTCTTGGCATCCACTACTTAAGAGTACTAACGTACCCTACGGATTAGTACCCAAACCAGGATTGATTTTTCACGCTGTAACACGCTTTTCGCCGATTCCTATCCGAATTTTTGTAGAGCGCGTCAACCATAGAGAGATGCTGAGTATCCGAGTGCTGGCGATTCCTGGGATAGAGGAACGGGTGACTTACCAAGTAGAGTCAACGGTTTGTGGTACTTGTTTGTCTTATTCTGTAACGCTACGCGGTTGGTTATCGCCCCTCATTTGGTCTTTATCCCGTCCTTATACAGACCGCGTTGCACGGTCTTTAGTTGAGGCAGTAGAAAAGACAGCATTACCAACGGTATCTGGTAAGAAAAAATCCCTTAATGACAGTTGTTTTGATTTTTAGCAATGGGGACTGGAGTTAGGGTTGAGGGTTGAGGGTTGAGGTTACAGGTTACAGGTTACAGGGAATAATCTGTTCACTATCACCTGTAACCTCTTACCTTCTTATATTTCTAATCCCTAAAGAAAGTTAAGATTCTATTAGGTAATAATGCAATTTATTAAGTTTTATTACGGCAGTGACAGTGAAAACACTAAGCTGACCTTGCTTAAGAAAGCATTCAGTTAATAGCTAAGATGTTCGCCACGATTGTATCTTTTCATTTTGAATTTTAAATTTTTATGTACGATGTTCTTGATTCCCGCTCTGTCTTAGAAGTGTTGCGACCAGTGGAAGACCCAGAACTCCGCAAAAGTCTGGTGGAACTGAATATGATTCGCAACGTCAAAATTGACGCTGGTAAGGTTAGTTTCACTTTGGTGTTGACCACTCCTGCCTGTCCTTTACGGGAATTTATTGTCGAAGACTGTAAGAAAGCTGTCAAAAAGCTACCAGGTGTTACAGATATCAGCATAGAAGTGACGGCAGAAACACCGCAACAAAAAAGTTTACCCGATCGCACTGGCATTTCTGGAGTCAAAAATATCATTGCTGTTTCCAGTGGCAAAGGTGGCGTTGGTAAAAGTACGGTGGCGGTAAATGTAGCAGTGGCTCTAGCCCAAACGGGGGCGAAAGTCGGCTTACTAGATGCTGATATCTACGGCCCTAATGACCCTACCATGCTGGGTCTAGCTGATGCCCAAATTACCGTGCGCTCAACCCAAACAGGTGACATCCTGGAACCTGCTTTTAATCACGGCGTCAAGTTAGTTTCAATGGGCTTTTTGATTGACCGAGATCAACCAGTAATTTGGCGGGGGCCTATGCTCAATGGAGTGATTCGCCAGTTTCTCTATCAAGTTGAATGGGGAGAACTAGACTATTTGATTGTAGATATGCCACCGGGAACCGGAGATGCTCAGTTAACTTTAACCCAAGCAGTGCCAATGGCAGGGGCAGTAATTGTTACCACGCCCCAAACTGTAGCTTTGTTAGATTCTCGCAAGGGATTGCGAATGTTCCAGCAGATGAATATCCCGATATTGGGGATCGTGGAAAATATGAGCTATTTTATTCCCCCAGATATGCCAGATAAGCAGTATGACATCTTTGGTTCTGGTGGTGGCTCCAAAACAGCCGCCGAATTGGGAGTGCCGTTGTTGGGGTGCGTGCCACTAGAGATTTGTACACGAGTTGGCGGTGACAGTGGTGTGCCGATAGTCGTTGGTGATCCAGATTCAGCTTCGGCAAAAGCATTAACAGCGATCGCTCTTACCATTGCTGGTAAAGTATCAGTTGCAGCCTTGACATAATAAATTTTAATTTCCATCTACTTCCTGCGCTATAGCTTGGGAATACTAGGGATTGGGGATTGGGGAGTGGGGAAGAAGCAGGGGAGCAAGGGAGAAGAATTTTCCTCTCTGCACCCTGCCCCCCGCCCCTCTGCCTCTTTTCAATTCCCAACAATTAAAGCTAAAGTCTAAACTTACACAATGTTGTTAAAACGATCGCTCCCCAAAATTCGCTGGAAGTCTTGGGTTAAGCCCTGGCAGTATATAGATTGGCTATTATTTTGTTTGCCGATAGCTCTCAGCATCTTTGGCGGCATCATGATCCTCAGTACGGAACTGAAGCAGCCAGTAACTGACTGGTGGTGGCACTGGTTGGTATCGGGTATCGGCGTGCTTATAGCCCTGTTTTTATCTCGCATCCGTTATGAAATCTTGATGCAGTGGCACTGGGTAACATACGCACTAACGAACTTCAGTTTAATTGCTGTGATGATTGCTGGTACTAGCGCCAAAGGAGCGCAACGGTGGATTAGTATTGCCGGCTTTAACGTACAACCTTCAGAATTTGCCAAAGTAGGCATGATTATCACCTTAGCAGCTTTGCTACACAGGCGGACTGCTTCTAGCCTCGAAGGTGTTTTCCGCGTTCTGGCAATCACCGCTATACCTTGGGGATTAGTATTTTTGCAGCCAGATTTAGCAACATCACTGGTATTTGGGGCGATCGTCTTAGGAATGCTTTACTGGGCGAATGCCAACCCAGGCTGGTTAATTCTGATGATTTCTCCTGTGGTTGCCGCCATTTTATTTGGTATATCTTGGCCTTTAGCAGAGCCAATAGTTTTATTTAAGGGATTATCTTTTGGCTTATTAGGGCTAATTTGGTCAGTTGCTATGGCTATTCTTGGCTGGCTAACTCTCCCCTGGCGTCGATTTGGTTTCAGTGCTATTGGTGCGTGGAGTCTCAATATATTGGGTGGTGAATTAGGAGTTTTTGCCTGGAACCATGTTTTGAAAGAGTATCAAAAAGCTCGGCTAACTGTATTCATGAACCCCGATCACGATCCTCTCGGCGCTGGGTATCACCTAATTCAATCTCGCATTGCCATTGGTGCTGGTGAAATTTGGGGATGGGGTTTGTTCAAGGGGCCAATGACGCAACTGAATTTCGTACCGGAACAGCATACTGATTTTATTTTCTCCGCAGTGGGCGAAGAATTTGGTTTTGTTGGTTGTTTGGTAGTATTGTTTGTCTTCTGCTTAATTTGCTGGCGTCTACTGCACGTTGCCCAAACCGCCAAAGACAACTTTGGTTCCTTATTGGCTATTGGCGTTTTGTCCATGATCCTGTTTCAGCTAATTGTGAATGTTGGCATGACTGTAGGTTTAGCGCCTGTAGCAGGAATTCCCCTACCTTGGATGAGTTATGGGCGTTCTGCTATGCTGACTAACTTCATTTCCTTGGGAATAGTAGAATCGGTAGCAAATTTTCGACAAAGACAGAAGTATTATTGATTCGTCATTTGTCAATCGATTTTAGATTTTAGATTTTGGATTTTGGATTTTAGATTTTAGATTTTGGATTTTGGATTGAAGATTCTAAACCGTTCGGCTGACTTGTACTGAGCCTTGTTGAAGTAGCGCTCACGACGAAGCCTAAAATCTAAAATTAAATGACAGAGGGTAAAAACGCGATTCATCGCGTCTCTACTGATGGTCTATTTGTCGCATTCTTTTTTCAAATTAGTAAGAGACAGTGACTTGATTGCTGGGATCAATCTAAAATCTAAAATCTAAAATCTAAAATCCAAAATTCTTTGTGTGACAAGTATTAAGCTATTAAAAGGAAACAAGCGAGGCTAAAAACATGATTCTGCCTGGAGCAACTGTTCGCGTCAAAAATCCCGCAGATACCTATTATCGCTATGAAGGACTCGTGCAACGACTCAGTGATGGCAAGGTAGCCGTATTATTTGAAGGTGGTAACTGGGATAAATTAGTTACCTTCCGCCTGAGCGAATTGGAACTCGTAGAAACCACCGCCGGACGTAAAAAAGCCAAATAAGATTAGTCATTAGTCATTTGTCCTTTGTCATTTGGCAAAAACTAATGACAAATGACTAATGACCAATGACTAAATTACTATGCGCCTTCCTTTACCACAGTTTGCTACTGGCGATCGCCATCCCAATCACATTGCAGAGGTGATTGAAACTACTAGTACCGAATTTTTAGCCCAGTGTCTCGAACCCAAAGATTTGAGCTTTCCCTCCATGCCACCTTTTGCTAGTTGGGTCTGTTCTGTGGATGAAGAATCGGGTAATCAAGTTTATGCTGTGGTGTATTATGCCACGACTATGCCCATAGATTCTGTACATCGGGCTAGAGCTTTGGGCTTGTCATTGCAAGATTTACGCGAAGAACAACCCCAGATATTTGCCATGCTCAGAACTGAATTCCGGGCTGCGATCGTGGGATTTGAACTGTCTTCGGAAAATCGAAGTTATAACCAAACAATATATCAGTATCTACCACCCCGTCCCCCGCAAATTCATCAAGCTGTTTATCAGTGCGAACCAGAAGCGATCATTAAATTCACTGAAGAACTAGATTTTTTGCGGACACTGCTTTGTATTAACGGTGCACCAGTAGAGTCTTTGACCGCAGCTGCCATTCGAGATGTGTACCAGTTACGCAAAGCTGACCGAGAATGGTTAATTAAAGCTGGACGTAGCCTGAGCGTGTTACTTAAAGACGACTACGATCGCTTGCGATTCATTTTGAGTCAAATCCACCCGTAGGTAGTTAGTTCTGAGACAATTATCTAGTTAGCGTAAGTTAAGATTTTTAATTTTTCATCAGGTGGCTTCTGCATTTCTCCATCAGGCGATCGCCCCCAAGGTAATCGCAGTTTTACCATAGCCCCTTCAATTCCTACCTATGGAACTCATATCACAAGTTCTTGCTCTAGAGCCAACTTCCCAAGTTCTGGGTAAGGAACCAATTGTTTTCTTTGCTATTTTGCTAGTGGTCATCTTAGTTATACCCATAATATTTGAACGGCTAAGATTACCAGGATTAGTGGGTTTGGTGAGCTGTGGGCTAGTACTTGGGCCATCAGGCTGGAATCTATTTCAGTCTGACTCGCCGATGATTAACCTACTATCAGATATTGGGTTAATTTACTTGCTGTTTATCGCTGGGCTAGAAGTTGATCTGAAACAGTTTCGCCGCCGGAAAAGTCGTGCCTTCGG
Organism: Nostoc sp. WHI; assembly: GCF_015714725.1. Taxonomy (GTDB): domain Bacteria; phylum Cyanobacteriota; class Cyanobacteriia; order Cyanobacteriales; family Nostocaceae; genus Nostoc. The sequence goes on along the minus strand of NZ_WBKM01000147.1, from coordinate 34,812 downwards.
ATTTGCTAGCTTAACTTTCAGTGTACCCGTGGCGATCGGAACCTTAATAAGTCTGATTTTAGGCTATGGCTGGAATACTTCGATCTTAATTGGCTCTTTATTCGCTTCCTATACCCTTTTGGCATATCCAATTATCAATCGTTTGGGAGTGGTAAACAACGAAGCCGTTATTGTCACCATTGGAGCTACGATTTTTACAGATGTTGGCGCACTACTGACATTAGCCGTTTGTGTCGCCGTCGCTCATGCTGGAGCATTCAGCTTTGTTAAACTACTCACCTTGTCGGGTTGGTTAATTATTTACTCTGTTGCTGTTGTAACAGGCTTTGATTGGGCAGGTAAAGAGTTTTTTCGGCGTTCAGGAGACGATGAAGGAAACAAGTTTTTGTTTGTGTTGCTTTCTGTGTTCCTTGCTATCGTGGGCGCTCAATTGATGGGGGTAGAAAAAATTGTTGGTGCTTTTTTAGCGGGTTTGGCGGTGAATGAAGCTGTGGGTGAAAGCCCAGTCAAAGAAAAGATGGTATTTATTGGCAATGTGCTGTTCATTCCCATTTTCTTTGTTGATCTGGGCTTACTGATCAATCTACCTGCCTTTGTGAACAACTTGGACACCCTCAAGTTAACGCTGTTGATGATAGTCGGTTTGATTGCCAGTAAATTGATCGCAGCTTTGTTGGCAAAACTGGTTTACCGCTATAACTGGCAAGAAATGCTAACAATGTGGTCGCTATCACTTCCCCAGGTTGGTACAACTTTAGCAGCAACCTTAGTGGGGTATCGGGCCCAGTTGCTGTCACTAGAAGTATTACACAGCATCATTGTTTTAATGCTGATCACATCAACCTTGGGGCCGTTGATGACAAGTCGATTAGCTGTTGGTTTAACTTCCGCACCAGCCGAAGATCCAGTACCGACAACGCAGAACGCCACAGAAACAGACGGTGCTTTTACTATAGTTGTACCTGTTTATAATCCTCAGACCCAGCAGTATTTGATTGAAATGGCAGCGTTATTAGCGCGTCAGTCAAAGGGGACAATTGTACCACTAGCGATCGCTACTGCTGCTGCTCACATGGATGCACCGCAGTTAGAAGCGTCTTTACAACGAAGTGAGTGGTTATTAGCAAAAGCCACGGCACAAAGTCAAGTATTGGGCGTGGTTGCAGAACCAGTGCTGCGAATTGATGATGCCTTTGCTCAGGGAATTAGCAGAGCTGCTCGTGAACAAAATGCTAATTTAATTGTTATGGGTTGGGGTAAACGCACTGGGTTCCGAGCGCGTTTATTTGGGAATGTGATTGATGGTGTGCTTTGGGCATCCCATTGTCCAGTGGCAGTAACACGTCTGGTAGAATCACCGAAAAAAATTCAGCGCATTTTAGTACCAGTAGAAAATTTAACAGCATCGACATTACAGCCTGTGCGATTTGCCCAGATGTTGGCAGAAGCAAATCAGAGCCACATTACTGTGCTGAATGTGTGCGATCGCCATACTAGTTCCAGTAAAATTGCTTGGAGGCGATCGCATCTCTACCTAATGGTATCTAAATTAGCTTTGGCCAATGCCCCAGAAATTCAAATTATTGCTCATGAAAATGTTGCCCAAGCAATTTTGCAGGCAGCACGATTATATGATTTAGTAGTTTTACCTTTTATACGTAATCGTACCAGTCCTGGAGGGTTAGCTATTAGCGATGTCACAACCCAGTTAGCCAGACAACTTACCTGCTCAATTGTCATGCTTGGAGAACCCCAACGCACTCAAACAAATGTAGTCATATCTAATACGGTTGCTAACATTACATCTACCGTATAATATGAAGTATAGTTTCAGTCTACTTGAGTAAACTGGGGCTGCGTTGGCGTAGCCCAACGCAGGCATCGTAGTTGTAAAGTTTTTTACAACAAATAATGCCGAACAATAACAGTATTAACCGTAAAAACACTTTTTATTATTGAAGATTTGATGAACTTTAGGTAAAAGACCAACAAGTTTCAGACAATGTTTGTTATTTTACTAATTAAATTGTTAAGGAAGCAGGTAAAAAGATCACAAAATTACAACCATAAAAAATAAGTAAGTTCAAGAACACTTTTTGATTGAGCCTTGTTCTTTTTTGTTTTGTATTTTTGTCCCCAAGCTGGGTAATCTAAAAGTAAGTGCAATAGCTACTGAAAATATCTGTAAGTAATAGGGAAACTATGAGAATTTTAGTAACGGGCGGTGCTGGGTTTATTGGCTCCCATCTCATCGACCGACTAATGAATGATGGGCATGAATTAATATGCTTGGATAATTTTTACACTGGTCATAAACGCAACATCCTCAAATGGTTAGGTCATCCGTACTTTGAACTGATCCGCCATGATATTACCGAACCAATTCGGTTAGAAGTGGATCAAATTTATCATTTAGCTTGTCCTGCTTCTCCAGTACATTACCAATACAACCCAGTTAAAACCGTTAAAACTAATGTGATGGGAACACTGAATATGTTGGGTCTGGCTAAACGTGTGAAAGCTAGATTTTTCTTAGCTTCAACTAGTGAAGTATACGGAGATCCAGAAGTTCATCCCCAACCCGAAGAGTATCGGGGTAGTGTCAATCCCATTGGGATACGTTCATGCTACGACGAAGGGAAAAGAATTGCTGAAACTCTATCATTTGATTACTACAGGCAAAATAAAGTTGATATTCGAGTTGTTCGGATCTTCAATACCTACGGACCGAGAATGTTAGAAAATGATGGTCGGGTGGTGAGCAACTTTATAGTTCAAGCCTTGCGAGGCAATCCTTTGACTGTATATGGCGATGGTTCGCAAACTCGTAGCTTCTGCTACGTTTCCGATTTAGTAGAAGGATTTATCCGCCTAATGAATAGCGACCACATTGGCCCAGTAAACCTGGGGAATCCTGGTGAATACACGATTTTACAACTGGCACAAGCTGTGCAAAACATGATCAACCCGGATGCACAGATTAAGTTTGAGCCATTACCTTCGGACGATCCCCGCCGTCGCCAGCCTGATATCACAAAGGCAAAAACTTGGTTAAATTGGGAACCTACCATTCCTCTGCAAGAGGGGTTAAAACTAACAATAGAAGATTTCCGCGATCGCATCACAAGCGATATCAAAAATCCAGCTTCCTGAGCAGTGTTTAGCACCGCTCAGAACTTTTGTGCAAGCTTGATCCTATGCTAGCCAGTACTTGAGTGGCTGTGTTTCCTCTGGGTGTGTAAGTGTCGTATTGACAACTTATTTTTTTAAACTAACGCTAATAAAGCGAGGAATTAAAAATGCGTGTTTGCGTAATTGGTACTGGTTACGTCGGTTTAGTTACAGGTGCTTGCTTGGCTCATATTGGGCATGATGTCATTTGCGTAGACAATAACGAAGAAAAAGTTAAGTTAATGAAGTCTGGGCAATCTCCAATTTTTGAGCCGGGACTCTCAGAAATTATGCAGTCTGCCATTCAAACAGAGAAGATTCATTTTACTAGCGATCTTGCTGCTGGAGTTTCCCACGGAGAAATTCTGTTTATTGCTGTGGGAACGCCACCTTTACCCACTGGTGAAAGTGATACTCGTTACGTTGAAGCTGTAGCCCGTGGGATTGGGGAAAATCTCAACGGTGGTTATAAAGTCATAGTAAATAAATCTACAGTGCCCATTGGCTCAGGTGACTGGGTGCGGATGCTTGTTCTAGATGGTGTTGTAGAGCGGCAGAAAACACTGGTAACCGTAGGTGGAGTGCCGAGTAATGAGAAATTATCTGAATTTGTAGCCGAGTTTGATGTAGTCAGCAATCCAGAGTTTTTGCGCGAAGGTTCGGCAGTTCACGACACCTTCAACCCCGATCGCATTGTACTAGGAGGCAATAGCCAAAGAGCAGTAGCCTTGATGAAACAACTGTATGCCCCAATTGTGGAACGCAAGTACGCTGAGGATCAATCTTTACCCCCAGTGCCAATTCTGGCAACAGACCTGAGTTCGGCGGAGATGATCAAATACGCCGCTAATGCCTTTTTAGCCACTAAGATTAGTTTTATTAACGAAGTTGCTAATATTTGCGATCGCGTCGGTGCTGATGTCACCCAAGTAGCCAAAGGTATCGGTCTAGATTCCCGCATCGGTAACAAGTTTTTACAAGCTGGTATTGGTTGGGGTGGTTCCTGCTTCCCCAAAGATGTCTCTGCTCTAATTCACACTGCTGATGACTATGGTTATGAAGCCCAGCTACTAAAATCTGCTGTTAGTGTCAACGAACGCCAACGCTTGATTGCTTTAGAGAAACTCCAACAAGTTCTGAAAATCCTCAAAGGCAAAACAGTCGGACTACTCGGACTAACCTTCAAACCCGATACTGACGACTTGCGCGACGCTCCAGCACTCAACTTAATTGAACAGCTAAACCGACTGGGAGCCAAAGTCAAAGCTTACGACCCGATTATTTCCCAAACAGGTATGCGTCACGGTCTTTCTGGTGTACTAGTAGAAACCGATGCCGAAAGACTTGCTGACGGCTGCGATGCTTTGGTACTTGTCACCGAATGGCAGCAGTTCAGCACTCTCGATTATGTGAAGATGGCAAAATTGATGAACAACCCCGTTATCATTGATGGTCGTAACTTTCTTGATCGCGAAGCAATGGTCAGGGCTGGATTCCAATATGTAGGTGTTGGACGGTAGATGATTTTGGATTGAATCTAAAATTTCTAACTGTTTTCAATGAAGTAGGGTGACAACATTGTTGTCACCCTACTATTCCAACAATATTTGGTTTAAGTTTTATCTCATAGCTAGTTTTTACTGGTCATATCAAGCACTATGTGGGATATGCTCAATTTCAGCATATCCACTGAAAATAAGTTTTTGACCTTCAGTTTCTAATCGGTTTAGCCGCATTTTCACTCCATCAAGGTCAAAACGATCCAAATCAACCATATTATCCAAAATTTCTACCAGCGCTACGCTCAAGGTTTGCGAGATTTCCCGTTGGGCTTCTGGCACTTGGTCGAGTTCAATCTTGGGGTTTTTGAAGGAAACTCGCCGCCGCTTTTCAATGGCTACAGTCACGATCATCCTCAGGGGTACAAGTTCGCCATTGTTTAAATCTGCTTTTGCTACAAGCTGCAACCGATTTTCAGGTAATAGCTGTACCTGGACTTCGGTAAAGGAGACTGGCTCACCGCCAGATAATTCTGTCAAGGATGGTACGGAGAGGTTAAGCAAGCGTTTTTTAACCAGTTCCGCATTAAAGGCTTGGTTGATCCCTGCTTCTGATAAAATTACCTGGGCGATCGCTTGAGTGGGTTGCTTAAGACTGAGTTTGCCTTTTAAAACCGAGCTGAAATCAATAGCAACCGCATCGGTTTCAAAAGACATTTCCTCAACCGCGAAATCCCTCCGAATCACCAAGCCACGACCGCTCATTTTGAAGCTATCAATGCTGCCTTGCAACAGTTTGCTGGAGGGGTAGCAGCGCACAAAGACTTCTACTGACTCGCTTTGGGTAAACAGGTGGCGAATCGTTTGGCTAGCGACCGTGTTGAGCATCCGCTCCCCCCAATCTGTGCCTTTAGGATCTTGTAAACCAGTAAGTCCGCCGAGCATGTGGTTTTTAGTCTCTAGAAGTTCTTTATACTTTTGTAACAAATTGTCAAGAATAGAGCAAGCGATCCCCGGATTAATTGTGCTGATGCGTAGGTGTAGAATCGCTGATGATTCATGGGGGAGTGTATCAGATGTTACTGTTTAGATTTGCTAGCATTAAATTTATTTAGTGCAAAACCCTGAACTACGAACGGTACGGAGGGTGAAATGGTCGTTACACTACAACTGCGCCAGATTGACGTTCAACCAGGGCAATATTTGACATTGCGCGAGATTAGTTGGGCAGAGTTTGAAGCAATTTTAGACGAAATTGGTGAGCATCGTGCAGCGCGAGTTGCTTACTTTCAGGAGATTTTGGAAATTCGGATGCCGTTACCAGAACATGAAGTAAACAAAGAACTGATCGGCGATATGGTTAAGTTGCTGCTCGATGAATTAGAACTGGATTGGGAGCCTTATGGTTCAACAACATTCAAGCGTCAGGAAATGAGAGCAGGTATTGAACCAGATACTTGCTTTTATATTCAGAATGCACGCCGGATGATCGGCAAGCGAAGACTTGATTTGTCAGTAGATCCACCCCCAGATTTAGCTATTGAAATAGATGTAACCTCAAAGACTCAGCTTTCAGCTTATGTCGCGCTGGGTGTTCCAGAACTTTGGTGTTATGGAAATAGTAAGTTGCAAGTCTTCGTGTTGCATGAAGGAGACTATTTGCAGGTAGAAACTAGCCCCACATTTGGGGATTTGCCTGTGATTGAGGGAATTTTGCAGTTTTTGAAATTGAGCCAGACACAGGGAGCTAGTGGAGCGCGGCGACAATTTCGGCAGTGGGTGCGATCGCTTTTAGTGTGATGAGTAGTAAAGATTCACCCTTTTAAACCCTCTAGGCAAAAGTGCGATCGCTTGAGTGGGTTGCTTAAGACTGAGTTTGCCACTTAAAACTGAGCCAAAGTCAATAGCCACCGCATCGGTTTCAAAAGACATTTTGTAACAAATTGTCAAGAATAGAGCAAGCGATCCCCAGATTAATTGTGCTGATGCGTAGGTGTAGAATGGCTGATGGTTAATGAGTCAATGTATTAAATATTACTATTCATAAAGGTGCTGAAGGACGTAAACACAGGTCAAACACGTTCTGTTTAGGAATGTAAACGGGAAATGCAGCATGAGTATGGCATTTCAAGTGAGGAAAGTTATCAATAACTTATTAGTGGGAATACTTGAACTAAGATATCAGACAGCTTCTCACCACTGCTAACCATAACATAGCTAAATCTAGCCTAGCTGATTACGTAAGAGCGGTTTGTGCTGAAGCTTTGATACCTATAGTTTCCCAGTAACATACTAAAACCATGAAAGCTACTCAAACCAACTTTCTCAAGTTCTTAGAAGGCAACAAGCAATTAATTATACCCATCTATCAGCGTCCTTATAGTTGGAAAATTCCCCAATGCCAGCAGCTATGGAATGATATTTTGCGTGCTGCAAATGATAATACAATTTCAGGGCATTTCATTGGTTCGTTAGTTTACATGGTAGATAGTGTGTATCTGACAGCAGTAATACCTAAATTATTAGTTATTGATGGTCAGCAACGTTTAACAACACTTTCATTACTGCTTTCTGTTTTAAGTAAAGCTATTAGAGCAAGCAATGAAGAAATTGATATTAGTTCTGAAGCGCTAGAGGATTTTTATCTTTTCAATAGACATGCAAAGGGTAGTGAACGATATAAGTTACTTTTAAATCAGAAGGATAGAGAAACTTTAATTCGACTACTAGAAGATACAGAAATACCTGACGATAAATCTCAGCAGCTTGTTGATAACTACCGATATTTTGAGATTCAAATTCATAAACCAGACATTGACCTCAATGCTCTGTATCGAGGCATATACAAGTTAATGATTGTAGAAATTTCTCTAGAGCGCGATCATGATAATCCACAATTAATATTTGAAAGTCTAAATTCCACAGGACTTAAGCTTTCAGAAGCAGACAAGATTCGGAACTATGTATTGATGGGACTTCAACCGGAGAAGCAGGACGAAATTTACAATCTATATTGGCATCCAATGGAGAAAAGCTTTGATAAAACCGCAAATTCTGAGCTATTTGACCGCTTCATTCGGGACTATCTGACCATCAAATCTAGATCAGGAACTATTCCTAATATTGGAGATGTATATAGTAGCTTTAAGATTTATGTACAAGATAAAAAAGATACTTTGATCAAAGAGATAGTAGCAGATGTTTACCTTTACTCTAAATATTTTGTAAAGTTAGCTTTTGCTCAGGAAACTGACCAAGAAATTAAGCAGTTAATTACGGATATTAATACTCTTAGGGTAGATGTTGCCTATCCATTTTTAATAGAAGTTTATGATGATTACATTCAAAATAAAATAGGACGGCAAGAATTTATTAGTATTCTCAGGCTTGTGGAAAGCTATGTATTTCGGCGGAGTATCTGTGGCATTCCTACTAGCTCTATGAACAAGAGTTTTGCCACTTTAAGCCGAGAAATTGATCGAGAAAACTACCTAGAAAGTTTACAGATTGCTTTGGGTGGTAAAAAGAGTTACAAAAGATTTCCAGGTGATGAAGAGTTTCGTCGAGAGTTGGTAGTTAAGGATATTTATAACTTTCGCGGTTGCAACTATCTACTTCGTAAACTAGAAAATTATGAGCATAAAGAGTTAGTCAATGTTCCAAAATATACTATTGAGCATATCATGCCACAAAATCCCAATCTTTCTTTAGAATGGCAGACAGATTTGGGAGAACAATGGAAAGAAATTCAAGCTAAGTATCTACATACTATTGGCAATCTAACTCTAACTGGATATAACCCGGAGTTGAGCGATCGCCCGTTTATAGAGAAGCGGGATATAAATGGTGGATTCGCAGATAGTCCTCTACGTCTGAATCGGGGGTTGCAACATCTGAAACAATGGAACGAAACAGAAATCAATAAAAGAGCAGAATCATTAGCAGATATGGCTGTTAAAGTTTGGTCTTCTCCATGTATGTGAAGTGAGGCGATCGCAACCTCTATGCAAAAGTGCGATCGCCTGATGATTAGCAGAGAGGCGATCTCGTAAATTGCCGATCGATATCTTGCTTCAGGAAGCAGAACCGCTTGTGGACAAACATCGCCATCTTTCTCAGCAACCTAGTATCGCCACCAAAATACGAAGCAAGTCCTCTATGTCAGCAGGAACACGATATAAGTTCAAGTCTTGAGTTATTTGTTTACTTTCTCGATTCAATAGACCAAATTGCCAGATATCCCCTGTAGAAACAGCCCCCTGTAAATTTTGCTCTTGAGAGTCAGTCCACGCATCAATAGCAATCAGTTCTACAGCAAGCTGGGTAAAACCCCTCGCCAAATCAGCATTTTTAGCTTCTACAACTAAGAGTTTATGGTCTGCATGAAGATAATAGTCAAGGGAACCTTTTAACTGTTCTGTAACTATAAGAGGATATTCGATTCTCAGTTGGGCATGAGTGTAATGAACAACATCCAGTAAAATTGGGGCAATTAATAACTCTCTGCGGGCTGCCTCACTAGTCAAACTAATATATGGCAAACTCTCCTCAATCCTAGATTTGAGATTTGCGAGTCTGTCTAATTCAATGCTGGACTTTTGTTGATTGAGAGAAGAACGTTTTAAAGAATAGCCAAATTCAGCCAGTATGTCTTCTGGCTCAAATGACATTTCAAAATAGCTTCTGAAAGTGTACGAGTGATTTGGTTGAAGGATGGGAATTTTGCTCATAGTGCATGATTAAACAATTTTGCCAAAATCTGCTTGAGTGCTTCACCTGCCTTTTCCATGCCTCAGATCAGGATTCCTCTTCACTTAAGTAAAGTCTTATAAATTCCTCAGCAGCTTCTGAGTTGATTTTCTGTAGACCTTTGCGGATCTCTAATATTGCATCAGATGTTGGTGATCTAGTCTCTTTTACCCAACCGTTGATACTAGACCTTGCAATACCCATTGCGACAGCTAGCTGATTCTGGCTGATTGCGTAAGTCTCTAATACTTGCTTGAGTGTTTTACCTGCTTTCCCCATTTCTTAGATTCAGGACTTACGCACTGTACAAAATGACTATCATGTGTATCAACGAAAATCCGTTGTTTCAGACCATTCGCTACTAGCTTTAGATCACTAGCGTAGGCGCAGCCCGCCGCAGGCATCGCTGGCTAATGGTGAAAAAATCAAACTTAAATGTCTGAAAACCCATATTCATATTTAATTGCTTCTGTCAATGCGTAAGTCCTAAGATTTTGTCAGGGAATTCAAAGCAAGTAAATGTACCTGATTGCGTACAACGAGCTAGACTAAACTTTAGTACGCAATCAGGTACATCATCTAAGAATAAGGTTTAGTTCAATGGCTGAAGAATTTATCTTTGACACAACAGACTTTAAGAACCCTCCCTCATCTTTTCGCAACCGTGAACAGGTCAAAATTCTCGTAATTGGTTCCCGTCAAGGTATTAACAGCATTATTCATTTGCTGTATCGTCTCGGCTTTGCTGAAGTAACAGCTTGGAGCAAACCGCAAGTTGCACCCAATAGTGAGGGCAAAGAAATGATGAGTATTACAATTAAACAAGTTACTTTGGATTAAATACAGTGAGTGGGTGCGATCGCTAAATCTACCAACGAACTTTTAACCAAAAGCGTAGGTATCGCAGCAAAGCATCCCCTCAACCATCCAACAGCATCAGATTTTCAAATGGATGCTGATTTTTCCAACTGTAAGTATTAAAATCTCTAAAATCTATCGACAAAATTCTTCCATGCCCCAGATGTTCTGCCAAAATCACTAACGAAGCATCGGCAAGATCCATTGGTAAGTCCGCATATTTTGCCATAAGTTCAGAAATACGCTTACCATGATGCGTAGGCGCAGCCCGCCCTTGGCATCGCAAATCAAAAACCGTAAATACCTCTAAAAATAAGTTATTGATAAAACTTACTGCATACTCTTCATCTAATCGCGCATTAATTCGCATCGTATCGTTAGGTTCGCTTGTCATACGATTTGTATGACAAACATAATATACCTCCTACCTCGTCAACAATTTCCGCCGCAAATTATCCAACGCTGCATTCGCACTCACATGACGAATTAAAGCTCGACCTCGCACTGCACCAAAGTGATACTCAAAACTTGCCACTTCATCCTTTGGCCCAGCTAAACCAACGTAAACTAAACCCACCGGCTTAGTATCTGTCCCCCCAGTTGGGCCAGCAATACCAGTAATACTTAATCCCCAAGTTGTTGCAAGGCGCGTTTTTACCCCAATTGCCATTTGCTCTGCAACGATCGCACTTACCGCCCCAAATTTATCTAAATCTTCTGGATTAACCCCCAGCAGCCCAACCTTCACCGAATTGTCATAAGAAATTACTCCACCCCAAAAGTAATCAGAACTGCCAGAAATCTCAGTTAACACTTGCCCTAAACCGCCACCAGTACAAGATTCTGCCACCGAAAGCGTTTCTTTCGATGTTCGCAACAACTGACCGACCACGGTAGCAAGAGTATCATCATTGACACCGTAAAAATCCAGTCCGGCAATTTCTTTAAGCTGTTTCTCAATCGGCAAAATCAGAGCTTCTGCTGCTGCTTCTGAAGTTGCTTTAGCAGAAATTCGCAATCTTACTTCCCCCTTACCTGCATAAGGGGCTACTGTGGGATTTGCCAAGTTTAAATAGGAAGCAACCTTTTCCGCTAAAGCAGATTCACCAATACCCCAAAACTTTAAACTCCGACTGTAAATAATTTCCTTACCCCAACCTTGACTTGTGAGAAATGGGACGGCTGTTTCTTCCCACATCGGGTGCATTTCACTGGGAACACCGGGAAAGGTAAAAATCGTGATTTCAGGACGGGGTTGCCAGATGATACCGGGTGCTGTTCCAGTGGGGTTAGGTAGAATTTCTGCACCTTGGGGAATCAAAGCCTGCTTGCGGTTACTTGGTGACATAACTCGACCACGTTGGGCGAATTTCTGAGTTATGTCTTCGATGATTTCTGGGTGTTCTACCAAGGGAACTTTAAAAAAATCGGCGATCGTTTCGCAGGTGAGATCATCTGGTGTCGGGCCGAGTCCACCAGTGAAAATAAGAATTTGCGCTCTGGAAATAGCAATTTCTATAACTTGCTTCAACCGTTCTGGATTATCGCCAACCACTGTTTGATAATAGTGGGGAATACCTAGCTGCGCTAATTGTTGCGCTAGAAATTGAGCATTGCCGTTGAGGATATCTCCTAGCAGCAGTTCAGTACCAACACAAATAATTTCTGCACTCATTGGAAGCAATAGTTAGGAGTTAGTAGTTAGGAGTTAAGAGTTAAAAGTTCAAAACTTAAAACTCATTCCTCTTAACTATCATCTCAGGCTAGGGCTGGTAGGAGTTAGGAGTTTAAAACTTAAAACTCATCACTCCTAACTCTTAACTATCATCTCAGGCTAGGGCTGGTACAGGAATTTCCAGGTGAGGGTATAAGGGGAAGCGATCGCACAATGCTGCTACCCGTTGCCGACAATCTTGGGTAACTATGTCGGAATCTGGAGAAAGTAGGCGATCGCTAATAATATTTGCAATCTCGGTAAATTCTGCTACTCCTAAGCCCCGCGTGGTCATTGCTGGCGAACCTAATCTCAGACCACTTGTAACAAATGGCGATTGCGGATCAAAGGGAACTGTATTTTTGTTGGCAGTAATATTTACAGTACTAACTAGCTGATCTGCCTGCTTACCTGTCATACCAATAGAACGTAAATCCACCAGCATTAAGTGGTTATCAGTGCCATCAGACACTAATTTTAAACCTCGGTTTTGCAGTTGTTCTGCCAAAGCACGAGCATTTTCAATCACTTGGGCAGAATAAGTTTTAAACTCAGGCTTCAGGGCTTCTCCAAATGCTACCGCCTTACCAGCAATGACGTGTTCCAATGGCCCGCCTTGGGTGCCAGGAAAAACAGATTTATCTAGCTTTTTACCTAGTTCTGCGTCGCTGGTCAAGATTAAACCACCTCTAGGGCCGCGTAGAGTCTTATGTGTAGTTGTTGTTACTACATGACAATGAGGAATGGGATCAGGATGAAGACCACTAGCAACCAAACCGGCAATGTGGGCAATATCGCCAAGTAAGTAAGCGCCGATTTCATCAGCAATGCTACGGAACTTTTCAAAGTCAATTATCCGGGAATAAGCCGAGTAACCACAAATCAGCAGCTTAGGACGCTCCCTCAGCGCCAGCTCCCGAATTTGGTCGTAGTCAAGTTGTTCTGTTTGTTGGCTGACACCGTAGTGGCTAACTTGGAACCACTTACCTGAGACATTTACAGGTGAACCGTGGGTAAGGTGTCCCCCATGAGACAAATCCATCCCCATAATTTTGTCCCCTGGTTCCAGCAGCGTCAGGAACACTGCAAAATTGGCTTGTGCGCCAGAGTGGGGTTGCACATTCGCATGAGCAGCACCAAATATCTGTTTAGCGCGGTCGATCGCTAGTTGCTCGATTTTGTCGATAAACTCACAACCGCCATAGTAGCGTTTACCAGGTAATCCCTCAGCGTATTTATTTGTCAGTACTGAACCTTGAGCCGCCAGTACAGCAGCAGAGGTAAAGTTTTCACTAGCAATCAACTCCAAATGGTCTCGCTGACGCTGTAGTTCGTCGTTGATTAACTCTGCGATCGCCGGATCACTGGAGGTAAGAAAGTCTGAATTAGTCCTAGTCACTTCAATTATCCTTATGGAAATTTGTACAACGGCTGATTTTGGTTGGATACAGCACCTAAGTAACAGTCAAGAGTCCATAAACTTTGGGTTATGGAACAATGGTTTTTGACTGCTCTACAGAGGCGATTAATCGTCTCCGTACTCTGGAGGTTTATTTATGCCAACTTATTTATTATTAGACCCAAGCTGGATTACTGCATCAATGATCATAACGTTGCTTTTTAAAATCCTCACTTTGCTGCATATTGTGAGGTCGTTAGACAATACTGTTTATGAAGCTGTGTTAAATCATCCTTGCAGCGATCGCTGTTCTGTGAGACAAAGAGCGACAAAAAGGCGATAAGCCTGACCAAGAGGCAAGGGGAGCAGGGGAGCAGGGAGCCGGGGGGAAAGATACGCTCATTTCGCCTGCACTCATGGTTTCAGAGCCAATAAATTTATTTATGGGGTTTCCCCCCTGCAAGAACTGCCCCTTTTCCTCTTCGCTGACGGCATGGCTACGCTTACCGCTTCAACGTAACAGTGGAAGAAAATCAGAGAATAATAACAAAATTCCCGAATTCTTAGAGAATTCGGGAATGCAAGGCTTTCGATTTTCACAAATCAAATAGGATTCGTATAGCGATTTTGATAGTAAACCAAAATCTGGTTAACTCGCTGCCGACTTTCTGAACCAGAGTTTGCTGTCCACGAAAGCCTCAAGCCACCAATTTGACTTTGATTGTAATCAAACTGTTGGGATGACTGAGGAATTAAATCTACTTCTACACCTTCGACTTGGCGTAGATGTGCTGCTATTTCTCGATAAACAGCCAAAGGCAAACCAGGAAATTCAATTTTTTCCTTAGTCTCCATCTTTAGGAAGCTCCCACATTAAAAGGGTTTTGGAGGGGCGTTGTCACCGAAATAGGATCACCAGTAGCAGGTGCAGCTGGCGGCGTTGACTTAACAGCCCCTTCTCCTACCATTTTGGCAACTTCGATGCCATATTGTTCCAGAATCACAATGGGGTTGTAGCCTTGATTCATTTCAATACGTTTAACCAGTACGCCATTTCCTAATCGCTGTCCCGCCTGCACATAGCGACTCGTCGGCTCATCCGGTACTTTGATAATTGCCTGTGGTTCCTTACTAATTAGAACTACACCAGTCACAAGAACAGCTCTTGCTAATTCAGGTTGTGCTGGCGGTGGCAATACAGATACTAAAGTAGGGTTGGGGACAACTTGAGGCAAAAGCTTAGGCAAGACTGAAGTCAAGGGAGGATTGACTTTTTTTGGTTTTGATACAGAAGAAACGTTATTTTTCTTTGGATTTGGATTTAAAGCTATGCTGCGTGTTGGAAGTTTTCGTTTTGCTATTGATGCAGTCGGTAGCTTAGGCACCACGGGAACAGGTCTTCCAGATATTTTGGGGATTCCGTAAACCGTCTGCCCAAAAACTTGTGCAAAGGGGTCACTTCGATTTTTTGATACTACAACTAATCGTGTCCGCTCTGTAGCATTAGTGGATTGAATCAAGTTAACAGATGTAGAAGTAACTTGTGAAACCTGTTTGGCAGGTATCACCGGATTTTTAAAGGATTGAGTCGTTGGTGGCAACTTTACTGCCATTTTGGCAATCGGCGCAGGATTGATGGCTTGTGGTGTATCTTCAGAAGCACATCCAGCGATCGCCAAGGTTAAAATAGCTGCAATTGTAATTGTTGAATTTCTGCCCATGAGCCGTTCTCAAAAGCCATTGGAGAATTGAAAAGTGGAAATTAACATGCCTGAAATTTGTATCAAAGGCAAAGTCTGTTCTCTTTATAACCTAATTTTTTGCATTTCAAGGGTTATTTTTAGCACTACCTACCTAGCAGAACTGCGGGGTTAGTTTGTTTGCAGTCAATCTTCTGGCACACCCATAAGCTGTTTCATCAAACCCAGTCCTTTCTTGACTCTACGGGAAACCGTTACTACACTGATGCCCAGATGTTCTGCAACTTGTTTTTGTGTCAAATCTTGCAAAAACACACATTCCAAAACATCGCGGGTGCGTTGTTCTAGCTGAACCAATGCTTGTTGTAAGCGAAGTTGGTCTTCTTGTGCCAGTTGAAAGCTGCGATAGTGAGGATCTGGAACCAATTCTCCCAAGCAGGTAGAGCCTTCTTCTCCATCTTGGATTGGCACATCAAGACTCAGGGGAGCGCGATTGATCCATGCTAATTTAATTTCTTGCCATTCGTTTACAGAAATTCCCAGTGCCTCTGCTAATTCCGAGTCGCTTGGTTGACGATTATGTTTTTCACGCCAAGAACGAGAAACTCCTATTGCCTGCTGTTGTAGCGCTAACCACCTCCGAGGAATTCGCACGGTGACGCCTTTATCTCGGAGATAGTGTTGAATTTCACCCCGAATATAGGGAAGAGCATAGGAACTGAAGGCATGTCCCTTGGAAAGTTCAAATCTTTCAATAGCTCTGATTAAACCCAAACATCCAACTTGGAGCAAATCATCGTAGGTTTCATGACATTGATTTGTCCAGTAGTGAGCTTCTTTTCTTACAAGTCCAAAATTGAGTTTTACTAGTTGATTGCGAATATTTTCTGACGGAGATTGCTGATATTGTCGCAACAACTGCCAAATTTCGTGTTTTAATTCATCGGTAGCTGTGGTAGGCATAGCATTGTGCTTATTGAGCAAATAAACAATCAAGCACTCGCGTTTAAACTAAGCTGCGATCGCCCGATATCAAAGACAATATCGCGCTATATGTCCTAGCAAATCCTATGGTAAATAACAAGTTTTTCTCAGAAAAAAACCATAGGTAGGTTGACAGTTGAGCAAAATTTAAATCAGCGAAATCGATATTTAGTTTGTTATTTATCTTTGGTATAACCTGTAGCTATTTTTAGAACTACATAGGAATAAAATATAAAATTAAATACTAAATATCAAACCGAGATTGTACTTAATTTTATTAATTAATTGTGAAGTTAATTTAGAGAACCAAAATAACGGTAATTGTGATTTTATTTAGATGAGCAAAAATTTGATTTACAGTAAAATTACCTGTCTAATTAAACAAGATTCATCTAATATTTAAAAATTACTAATAGAAATTAAAAATTAGTATGTATATTTACGCAAGCCAATCAAAAAAAGGTGAGATGCCCCTTGTTGTAGTGAAGTTTATAGTCCAATACGCTTGGGTTAAGAAAGGGTACAAATCTTAATATTGTCTATGCCTAAAGGGACTTGCTCTAGACTTTTTTAGAAAAAGTGCGATTATTGCTTTTTTACTCAGAACTCGTTTCTGGGCTAACGGTGACTCAGCACTGTTTCGGTAAGTCCTACACCTTTTGCTTTCTTGTTTGATAAGGCAGAATGGGAAAGATTTACTTATATCTACCTGAGAACAGGAGAGATCAGCTCCAGTTTCGTGCTGTCATCGATAAAATGTATTTAAAGTAGCCACAAACACGCTTTCATGATTCCTATCGTTATTGAACAATCGGGTCGGGGTGAACGCGCCTTTGACATCTACTCACGGCTTTTGCGTGAGCGCATCATCTTTTTGGGGCAACAGGTTGACAACAACATCGCTAACTTGATTGTTGCCCAACTGCTGTATTTGGATGCTGAAGACTCGGAGAAAGACATTTATATGTATATCAATTCTCCCGGTGGTTCGGTGACGGCTGGCATGGGCATTTTTGACACAATGAAGCACATTCGCCCTGATGTCTGTACTATTTGTACGGGATTGGCGGCGAGTATGGGCGCTTTTCTCCTCAGCGCTGGTGCTAAGGGTAAGCGAATGAGTCTACCCCATTCTCGGATTATGATTCATCAACCTCTAGGCGGCGCTCAGGGACAGGCGACTGATATTGAAATTCAGGCGCGGGAAATTCTGTATCACAAGCGGCGGCTAAACGACTATTTAGCTGAACATACAGGTCAACCAATTGAGCGGATTGCTGAAGATACTGAACGTGACTTCTTCATGTCGCCAGAGGAAGCCAGGGAATATGGTTTGATTGACCAAGTAATTGACCGTCACGCTGCTGGTAGCCGTCCAGCAGTTGCTGTTCTTAATTAATAGTCGTGATTGACAAATGGTGATTTACTACTTTTAATTCAATACGCTTGGTGTTAGCCATAAAAACCTTAACCTGCGTAGGTTGGGTTGAGGAACAAAACCCAACAATTAATTAACCCTTGATGTTGGGTTTCACTTTCCTGCGGGACGCTACGCGAACGTTCCACCCAACCTACGATTATCCTTAACCCAAGTGTATTGACTTTTAATTCTTTTAAGCCCGAAAAATAACCCCTCTTCATAAGTAAAGAGGGGTTATTTTTGGACAAATGACAAATCAAAATCCCGCTAATGGGTCTGGCTCAGATTGAAGGTATTTGAGGAATCCGTGCAATTCTTCTTCGGTTAGCAAAGTGCGGCCTCGCTTGCCGTAGGTTTTAATCAGATGCTCGCGTCCCTGTTCTGGTGTCCAGCTTAAGCGCTGAAGTTCGACATCTGTTTTAGCAATTACATCCGATAAATCTACAGGTTCAGCTTTCTTCTTTCTCTTTCCTGCCCCTGACGGGGTGTTGACATCTTCTTGAGGGCTATAACTGCGAGGTGTAAATGGTGTGACGTTATTAGTAGAAATTCCTGGAAAGGTTTGATTTTCCATCTGACTACTAGACATCATTTCCAAGTTTTCAGATGAAGGATCAAATTCTAGCTCCAGGTTAGCAATCACAGGAGGGTGTTGGTCTAAATCCTGGCTATAGGTATCGCTTGCGCTTCGCGTCTCGGTTGTAAGTTGGATTATGCTGGCAGGAGTTGGCGCGTTTACATCATCGGTTGCTGGTTCTGGTTTGATGTTCCGTACTCTGGAAGGCGGCATAGATATTTCTTTGTCGCTGACCACTGACCACTGATGACTAACAAAATCCTCATCTTTTACAGAGGAATAAGCAGATTCATTTAATCCACCTTTGATGTTCAAGGAAGGGTTCAGCTGCACCTGTGAAATTGGATTTGAGGTAAATGCCACTGATTCTGGTGCCGCATTTGTAATACCCAAAACTATCAGCGCCCTAGTTCTAGCTTGGTCTTCTGCTGCTTCTACTGTTTCTGCTGCTGCCATACCAGTAGCACGGGTTACACCTTCAATTTGCACGCTTGCCCGGACAATATATTTTCCTTGAAAAATTTGTACTAATTCCGAAATAAGACTGCCCTTGGGATACAAGCTCTGGAATTGAGCCAACATAATACTGTTACCAATCTAAATCTGTTTAATAACGGGGTCGACATTGCCTCTATGCTCAAGCGAGGTAAGCTGCCCTTACTTTAATTTACATCTAGTGGATAGCCAAGATGCGAGCCATGATTGCATTTATTGATTTTGAATTGCTTGCCATGTGTCATCAGTTTCTTTGGAGGCGATGAGCAGGCATAATCCATCCTCTGGCTCATCAAGGTGATATTCTGGCTTTGTCTCGTGTTCCAATTGTAGCAGTAGCTCTTTTTTGAAGAAATTTTTGGCTAGTGCCAACTTCCCTGGGTAGTCTTGCATATAATGCTATATTAATTACCCAACTCGATGTCTAGAACTATTTTCTGGAAGTGCGCTCTAAATCTACAATAATGAAGATAAGGTTCGCCCTCACTGCTCATTAAGCTGCTCACCTAATTGTTACCGATTCTACATGTGGGAAAATTGGGTTCACCAGCAGTTCCTCCTAGTTAAAAATCAGAGTCTAATAGCGTAAAATTACCTTCAATCTAGACAATCAAACACCTGTAGTTTTGACGCCACTTGCTCTTGAGGAAACCCCAAGACCGCAGTGGCTCCCCTGCATAGCGCTTTTGGGCAGCATGGAGAGTTCTCTAAACCCAGCTAGCTTCTCAAAAACCAGTCGCGTAATTACCTAGTGGGGCTAAATCTTAATCAGGCGTGCTTTCTAAGTTTGGTTAGATAAAGGAACTTGAACGCAGGCGAACTCTGAGAACATCGTGCAGTGAGAAGTTCGTAGATGCCTAGAGTTGTCGGTGGGTCGGCTTCCTTTGCTCGGAACTTCTCCTGAAGAGCGGGGCGCTGTGCATAGCTTGCTTCCCTGAAAGGGTACGGAGACACTACGCAAGCGGGAGCAGTTTCCCGCAAGCCTGGGTCGGCTTCCTTTCCTTAGAACTTAGGAAGCCTTGCCTCAGGGCAATTCGTTTCTAGCTTATTTCTGTAAGCCGTGAGGGAATACAGGAAAGAACCAGATTAAACAAAAATGATGTTTTGACCAAAGGTCGGTTCACTGCATGGAATTTTCAATCGCTACACTCCTTGCCAATTTCACCGATGATAAATTGGTAGCTCGTAAAGTTTTGGAAAAGAAACTCGGTTGCGAGGATGAAAAAAGTTTACAAAAACTTCACATTGCTTTAGATGTTCTGGAAAAAATCGGTCTTTTGGTGAAAGAACGGGGCAAGTATCGCCGTGTCTCAGAAGAGGGAATAATCGAAGCAAAACTCCGTTGTTCTAGTAAAGGTTTTTGCTTTGCTATTCAGGATGTGGAAGGAGCCGAGGATATTTACATCCGCGAAAGTCATTTGAGTAATGCTTGGAATGGCGATCGCGTTTTGGTAAGAGTTCTGAAAGAAGGCAGTCGTCGTCGCTCTCCTGAAGGAGAGGTGAAGCTGATTTTAGAACGTTCCAACCACACGTTACTGGCACGAATTAAGCAGGTGGAAAGCGGTTTCCGGGCTGTGCCCTTAGATGATCGATTGCTGTTTGAACTCAAGATCCAACCTAACGGGGCGAAATTGGAAGAAGCGATCGATCACCTGGTTCATGTGGAAGTTTTGCGTTATCCGTTGGCACAATATCCTCCCCTCGGTCGAGTGGTGCAAATTCTCGGTAGCGATGCCGAAGCTGCTGCTGATATAGATTTGGTAACATGCAAGCACGACCTTTCCCGGACTTTCCCGGATAATGTGTTAGAAGCCGCCGCCAAGTTACCCAAAAAGCTACTCAAAGCAGACCTAAAAAACCGGCTGGATTTACGTAATTTATTTACCTTCACTATTGAAGGGGTAAATGGCGATGACAAAGTTATAGAAAACGCTTTTAGTTTGGAAAAAAACCTGGCCGGAAATTGGCTTTTGGGCGTTCATATCACTGATGTTTCTCACTATGTCCAGCCTGACGAACCCCTAGATCGAGAAGCATTCAAACGAGGTAAATCAGTATATCTGGGAGAATTAGTGCTGCCAATGTTGCCAGCAAGTGTGGCAGAACGCTGTTCTTTAGTAGCCGGAAGCGATCGCTTAACCATCTCTTTTTTAATTACAATTGATCCCCAATCTGGACAAGTGCTGGAGTGGGAAATTCAATCTAGTGTGATCAATGTAGAAACTGCACTGAGTACTGAACTTGCCCAGGCAATTCTTTTAGGTGAAGCTCAAGATCAATCCCCACAGGTTTCCCAAATACTGCAAGACCTCCAAGCTTTGCAAACAGCCGTGAAACAGGTGAGGTTGACTCGTGGTAGTCTCCAGTTGAATCTGCCGCCCAGTCAAAACGCTTATTATGATGAGGGGATTCTCGGTACTGTGGTGGTGAATGATTTACCCGTGCGATCGCTATTCACGGAGTTGGTGCTACTAATTAATCAACTGATCGCAACTCACTTAAATGCCCTTGGTGTTCCTGCCATCTGGCGAGTTCAAGGCACACCCGATGTCGAAGATGTCCAGGAAATGCTGAAATTGGCAGTAAATTTAGGCGTTGACCTAACACTAGATCCAGAAGTCGAGATCCAACCTTTAGATTATCAACATTTGACCACAGCTTTTGCCGAATCCCCCTCAGAGCAAGTCCTTACTTACTTATTACAAGATACACTTAAGGTATCTGCGTACAGCACCACCAAAGGATCTCACTTTGGTCTGGCACTACCGCAATATAGCCACTTTAGCGCTCCCTTGCGGCGTTACCCAGATTTGCTCATGCAGAGAGTGTATTACACGCTACTCGAAAACGGACGCGATCGCCGCAATACCCGTGTCAGAGAGCGCGTTAACCTGCGCCACTCTTCCAGCCACGAGGAAATCAACTGGAACGTTTTACCCCCAGAATTGCAACAAGAACTCCAAAGCGATTTAACTAGGGTAATTGTTCAAATCAACGACCGAGAAAAAGAAGTCCAAGAAGCTGAAGCCGATTTAGCCGGACTACAAAAAGCTCAACTGATGAAGCAGCGCATCGGTCAGGTATTTCAAGGGGTGATTACTGGTGTTCAATCCTACGGTTTCTTTGTGGAAATTGAAGTACCAGCCGCCGAGGTAGAATCCAGCAATAATCCTGGTGTGCCTTTGAGGGTAGAAGGATTAGTACACGTCAGTTCTCTCAAAGACGATTGGTATGAATATCGCGCCAGACAACAAGCACTGTTTGGTCGCAAAAATCGCGCTTCCTATAGATTAGGCGATCGCGTCGCCGTACAAGTAAAAAGTGTCGATTACTACCGTCAGCAAATTGATTTGGTAACCGTCGGTAGTGATGGTGTCGCCAAAGGTTTAGCTGGTAGTGGTTCCAATGACGACCTTTCAGAGCTTTACTTACGAAATGATATTGAGCCTGATGACTTAGACCCTTACTCTGAAGATGAGTAAAATTAACTAAAAGTTACGTGTCAAATCACACTAAGCCTCTAATTTTAGGCGTATCGGGCGCATCTGGTCTGATTTACGCTGTTCGCGCGATCAAATTTTTGCTAGAAGCTGAGTATAGTATTGAATTGGTTGCCTCTAAATCAACTTACATGGTTTGGCAGTCCGAACAGGAAATTCGGATGCCATCAGAACCAACTCAACAAGAACAATTTTGGCGGGAGCAAGCTGGAGTTCCGCTTTTGGGTAAACTACGCTGTCATCCTTGGAGTGATATTGGAGCCGGGATTGCCAGTGGTTCCTTTGCCACTTTGGGGATGATGATCATTCCATGCAGCATGAGCACAGTGGCCAAGCTAGCAGTTGGCTTGAGTTCCGATTTATTAGAACGCGCGGCGGATGTCCAACTTAAAGAAGGGCGAAAGCTGGTCATTGTCCCCCGTGAAACGCCTTTTAGCCTGATTCACCTACGTAACTTAACTTCTTTGGCAGAAGTTGGAATCAGAATTGTTCCCGCTATTCCCGCCTGGTATCACAATCCCCAAACCATTGAGGATTTAGTTGATTTTGTAGTTGCCCGTGCTTTAGATCAACTAGATATTGACTGCATCCCAATTCAACGGTGGCAAGGTCGTCGCTAATCCCCTCGGCGGATTTATCATAAATTTCACAATAGTCCTAAAAGGGTAATGATAGAGATGGCTGATAGTGTTAGTAGTCAGTGAACAATAATCAGTGAAGAGAATCAGACTGACCACTGGCCACTAACCACTGACCACTGACCACTGACAAATGACAAAAATGCTATGGCTGTAATTCGCTTAATTCTATTGGTGGCGGTATTAGGAGGACTAACACTGTTGTTAGTTCAAAATTGGTCACCTGGTCTATCGCTAGTATTTTTGGGCGTGCGGACTCAACCATTACCATTAGCGATGTGGATTTTGTTCAGTACTGCTACTGGTGCTTTCACATCTCTATTGATTGCTACCTTGTTTAACTTATCCAATTATTTTGCGCCAAGACAACGCCAAAATTCTGAAAGAACAACAGCAAGTTCATCTCGTGCAAAGGCAACTCGTAGAAAAGAACCTACATCTAGTCCACCACCAGCTAGTAAAAAAGAAGAGCCTACCAGTGATGTATTTGATGATTGGGAGACAAATGGCAGTAGAGATGATGATTGGAATTTTGATGAAAAGTCAGAGGAAACGCCTACCCCTAATCCTCAAACTCAACAGTCTAGCGACTCTAAAACTTACGAACGTCAATCAGAAGTTAAAAGCAGTTCTGGATCTGGTTCGGTTTACTCATACAGCTACCGTGAGCCAAAAAATACATCTGCGGGAAAAACTGAATCAATTTACGATGCTGATTACCGGGTAATTATTCCCCCTTATCAGCCACCAACTACCAATCAAGCGGATGATGATTGGGAATTTTTTGATGATGATGATGATTTTGAGGATGATGATAAACGTTCCCGTCGATGAGACGTAGCAGACTACTTCTCTACTTGACACTACACTGCTCTCTAGACTCTTGCTTGACCTTACCAGTCATGGCAGCTTCCTGCAAAATCATAAAAGCATTAAAATCTTCCAAGTCATACCGGGTAGTCAACAGTTGTCGTAGTTGATTTTCAGCTTCCACTGTCAAATAGCCAGTTGCTAAAGCTTTTTGTACAACGTCACGAATTCGAGTCATAGTTGACACCTCATTCATACTATATTTATTCATTCAGGCTTATTGGGGTGAAATATGCAGTAGTCTTTGTGTCCAAGCTTCAACTTTGCAAAGCTTTTTTGGAAAATTGCGGAAAATAAGTCATAATTTACACCTTTATCGGAAACATTTAATTGATCGGGGCTTGTTATAACTAGATTTTTAGAATAACGACCTTGTGTTGGTAGAAACACAGTATTGTGTATACTTAAAATTAGCCACCAGAGTTAAAATCCGGACTATTTAAATAGACAGAAATTGTTTGGATAAAGTTTCAAACAAGCTATGTTAATTTTTTCGTTAAGCATAGCGATCGCTATACAGCAATTACCAAGTTACATCAGGAAAATTACTACACTTCTTAGAAATTCATCCTTTATTTTTGAACGCGAAGGTGTAAGTCTCAATCAGTATATTGTGTCTTTATTGAGTGCATTGGCTTAATTTATCCGGTTGCGCGATCGCTGCAAAACTCTGTATTTTTAAATCCTAGATTGAGTGGTTGGGTTTATAATTAGAAACTGTGACTCAAACTCACAATTGGAGCGAAGCAACTGGTGAGCAGCTTATTACAAGGAGTCAACCTGTACTTAATTGGCATGATGGGCGTTGGTAAGACAACAGTAGGGCACTTACTAGCAAAGGATCTGGGTTACAGGTTTGTGGATACCGATAATGTCATTGCCCAAGCAACAGGTAAATCTATCAATGAGTTATTTGCACAAGTTGGGGAAGCAGGGTTTCGCCAGTTAGAAAGCGATGTCCTTTCACAAGTCTGTGCTTTTACAAAATTGACTATAGCAACCGGTGGAGGGATTGTACTGCGGCGAGAAAATTGGGGTTACTTGCACCACGGTTTGATAGTGTGGCTAGATGCGCCAGTAGAACTACTTTACAGCCGTTTAGTTGAGGATACCACAAGACCCCTCCTGCAAGATGCTGACCTCAAGGGCAGGTTGCGATCGCTCCTTGAACAACGAACACCACTTTACTCTCAAGCCGATCTGCGAATAACCTTGCAAGAAGGAGATACACCTGAAGACGTTGCCAAGCGAGTACTTGAGGCAATTCCTAGCGTTCTCAAACCACAAGTTTCTCATTAGGAAAACTCAAATTACCAAATTTTGGTCATCCGTAGGATAAACTCGGGTAATTCTGGATTGCCACTAACTGCTTCGGGATTTTCCAAAATCTCAACTTCTCGATTAGGACGGTAAATGTAGACTTTTCGATAGACAAACTGAAGCTACTTGTGTACAAGACGTATTCACCAAGGTACTGTTTGTAGGTTTTCAACTTCTTGAAAATGAGCATCTCGCGTAACAAGAATTAAATTATACTGAATTGCAACAGATGCAATCCAAATATCATTTTCGGGTAATGGACGACCTTTGAGGCGCAATTTATTCTTAACTTCACCATATTTATAGGCAGTTTCTACATCACATCCAATGACCGTATTTCTGGCAATGAACTCCTCAATACGTTCTAAATTTCCTTGCGATCGCCCTGATTTTCTTGCTCCGTAGAATAATTCACCAATAGCAACACTGGGAATAAAAATTTCTTCTGCATTTACTAGCTGATTATTTACTGCGATATCATTTGCAAATAAAGCAATAATAATATTAGTGTCAAGCAGGTATCTACCACTCATCTATATCTACCTGTTCGCAACCTTGTTCAATTGCTTCGCGCATCAACTGAATATCGTTTGGCGGTATTGTACCTGCAAAATTTAATAATTGTCTACCTGGAACACCATGAATTTGCGAACCTACTAAAGTTCGGGCAAACTCCAGCACTCGATATTGCAAGTCTTCAGGCATAACTTTTAATTCTTCAATTAGCCGATTAAGAATCGGTGTATCCATATTTCTCCTGATAATTTTCGATTCTGGTTGCTAGTCCTTCTTTTATAGATTTTCACATTTCTGAAACGAACTAAACAGCTATGGCTGATCAGTACAAAAATACTCAACTTTGGCAGCAGAGATTGTGAGGAGTTACAAAGTCTTCTACACTGACTGAAATAGGTTTTAACTCTTTCTGTTAGGCTCCTCATGACGGTCAACGATTCTGAATACATCAGGCAAACTGAAGCCACTCGTGTACGTGTACTAAGCGAAGCACTACCTTATATTCAACAATTCGCCGGTCGCACTGTTGTTGTCAAATATGGTGGCGCAGCAATGAAAGATAGCACACTCAAAGACAAAGTTATCCGCGATATTGTATTCTTATCGTGCGTTGGCTTGCGCCCAATTGTAGTACATGGCGGTGGCCCGGAAATTAACAGTTGGTTAGATAAGCTGGGAATCGAACCACAATTTAAGAACGGTCTGCGAGTCACTGATGCTGCCACAATGGATGTGGTGGAAATGGTTTTAGTTGGTCGAGTTAACAAAGAAATTGTCGCGCTAATTAACCAAGCTGGTGGTTTGGCTGTAGGACTTTGCGGTAAAGACGGTAATCTATTTACAGCCCGTCCCCAAGGCCAAGAAGGCATAGGTTTTGTGGGGGAAGTCAGCAATGTGAATATCAAGATTTTGGACACCCTCGCTAGCAATGGCTATATTCCGGTAGTGTCCAGCGTTGCCGCAGACGAAACGGGACAAGCTTATAACATTAACGCCGATACTGTAGCTGGAGAAATCGCTGCTGCATTAGGAGCAGAAAAGTTAATTTTACTGACCGACACTAGTGGAATTTTAAGAGATTACAAAGACCCATCTACTTTGATTCCAAAAGTAGATATTCGTGAAGCCCGCGAGTTGATTGCTGATGGTGTAGTTAGCGGTGGGATGATTCCTAAAGTCAGTTGTTGTGTGCGATCGCTTGCTCAAGGAGTCCGTGCAGCACACATTATCGATGGTCGCATTCCCCACGCTCTGTTACTAGAAATCTTTACTGATGTTGGGATCGGGACAATGATTCTTGGTTCGCAGTTTACGTCTTAAGAGTGCTGAGTCAGGAATGAGGAGTGAGGAGTGCTAAGTAAAAAGTTCTCCTCCTGCCCCCTGCCCCTATTCCCCTAACGGGGATAGGTAATAAAAACACGCGATCGCCCGCCACTAAATGGGGTACGACGCCATGAGTTATTTATAATCACCGGATTAACTAGGGTTGAGTCTTGAATTGTCGGATTAATCAAAGTTGGATTAATAAACGTGGAATTCCTCACGTTCTGCCTTACCTGGGGATAGTAATAATCGGGGTAATTATTATTGTGTCTTGGCATTAGTCCTGTTGCTGGGTCTACAGGCATAGGAGTGGGAATCGGACTCCCATAAATAAAAGAACCAACAGCAGGCGATTGCCTAACTCCATAAGCGCCATCAATTATGATCACACGCTCGGCAGAGGCCGGGGCAATGCTTATACCCATTACTGCTAAGGTCATGCCTGCTAAGAGCCAATTCAGTTGGGAATGCTTGATTTTCAACATATTTTGTTCACCTGCATTTGATACCGGAATTTTTAATCAGAAAATAATCACAGCTACTTAATTTAAATTTTAGAAGTTTATCCACTTTCAGGTTGCCGGCTTGTAAAAAGATTCCAAAAAGATTGCTGGCATTGGCAAAATAAAAACAGTGCTGATTTGTATATAAAACGTGAGTGCAGAAAGTTTAGAAATTGCTAAAACCCGTTACCAGGCTGGGAAAGTTGCCTTTGAAAATGGGCAATACCGCGAAGCCGTAGAAAATCTAGAAAAGGCCAGCGCTCTGTTAGCTCCTAATTCTCGCCTTGGGGGAGAAGTAGAAATTTGGTTAGTGACAGCTTATGAAGCAGATGGACGCGCGGATGATGCGATCGCTCTTTGCGAAAGACTCAAGCGCCATCCTCATTTTGAAACCAGTAAACAAGCACGACAGATGCTTTACATCCTAAAAGCACCAAAGCTGAAAAGACCCAGCGAGTGGATGACCCAAATTCCCGATTTGGGCACACTACCTGATAATGAACTCAAAATTTCTGTAGCTGCTAAACCGATTAAATCTTCTGTGCAGCAGAAGCCTAAACCTACGGAGCCAGAATTCGTTGACCTCAGTCAGGTCAATACCAGAGATAATCGCTTTATCTGGGTAGCGTTAATTGCCATTGGCTTAACCATTTCGTACTTGGTTTGGTTAAGTTTTTCGGGAACCCCCGGCTGATGCCAATTTTAGATTCTTTTGGTTCATGCCGGACTAACGTCCCGCTACGTAACACCCCTTGCAATACCGTTCGGATAAGATCCCCCCGCCTGTGGCGACCCCCTTAAAAAGGGGGTAAAAGAGATATTAGCCCCCCTTTTTAAGGTGGGTTGGGGGGATCTTCGAGGAATAAACACGTTAACCGAACTGTATTGACACCCCTTGTGGGTGACACAAATCCAAAATCCCAAATTTAAAATCTGTTGACTTTTGAGGAGAATTATGGTTATGAATTCTTCAACTTTTGGAAAAATTTTCTTTTGGTTAATCAGACCATCTAGTTTTGTGTTGGCAAAAATGGAATTTCTTTCACGATTAATTGGTCAAAATCGAATGAATCGCGTCTTTCCAAGGCAAAATACTATTTTGTGGCTAGTGCTGTTAACATCCCTGCTACTGACTGGCTGTGTTAAGTACGATTTGGGGATTAACTTTGATAACTCAAATAGTGGCGAAGTCGTACAGCATATTAAGTTGGGAGAACGGCTAACCAGTTTTAGTGGCGATTATGTGTATGAATGGTTAAATAGCATAGAGCGTCGTGCACGTAAGCTTGAGGGTAAAGCGCAGCGAGTTTCCCAGGAAGAAATTATCGTCACAATTCCTTTTAATAGTGGTAGGGAATTGCAAGAGAAGTTCAACGAATTTTTTAACTCCCATGCTAATGAGCCTTCTGAGTCTGTACAGAGCCAATCTGACTCAGAACTGCCGAAAATTGAATCAAACGTACTCTTGGAGCAGAATTATTTTTTACTTTTAGTCCGAAATCGGTTGATTTATGATTTGGATTTGCGATCGCTATCTCTAATTGCCAGTAAAGGTAACGTCCTGGCTAATGCTGGTTCAATTCTTGATTTGGAATTTAGCTTGAAGACTCCTTGGGGAGCCAAAAATATTCAACAAACTGAAACTGCGATTACGCCAGAAAAGAATGGCAATCAACTAGTGTGGAAACTCCAGCCTGGTCAGCTAAACCATATAGAAACGGTTTTCTGGCTTCCCAGTCCCCTTGGTATTGGTGCATTGTTGATTATCTTGTTTGTCTGGGGAGGCTTGTACTTGAGATACAATTTCATGCCAGACCCCAGAATTCAGTTTCCTCCCAAAGTAGCCACCGCTCAAGACCAGTAGACTATTCATCTCAGTGCTGAGTTATGAGTGCTGAGTGCTGAGTTATGAGTGCCTACGGTGTACACAAAGTCGAAAAAAGCTCGATTTCCCATTGTTCTCTCGTTCCCATGCAGAGCATGGGAATGGCTGATTAGGGGCTGCTGCCTTCAGTTAGACATTGAGCCAGAGACTCAATGAATGCATTCCCAGGCGGCAGCCCAGGAACGAGGAAAGCCTTATCAAGTTGGGTTTTTAGGACTTGTGTGTACACCGTAGGTGCTGAGTGCTGAGTTACCCACAGTATGTACATTGTGCAGGTATCTGATAGGAAAGACATCAGAATACTGACTGGGCAAGCATCAGGATTTTTAGAAACCGATATCGATAAGTTACCCAAAATTGTCTAACAGTTACTTTATGGAAACTACTTTACTTTAGTAACTACTTACTTTTAGTATCTAATGTAATGCTTTGAAATTGAGACTCAAAAATACTAAAAGCAGTAAATCCTAACAATCAGGAGATATTTGGTGGTAAACATCCTACATATTGATTCCAGCCCCCGTGCTGAACGATCGCACTCCAGAGAACTATCTAAAGAATTCGTCAGTGGTTGGAAAGCAGAGCATCCTGAAGATGCGATCGCTTATCGAGATTTAGGCCATCACCCAGTTCCTCACGTCGATGAACCTTGGATTGCAGCATCATTCTCACCACCAGAAACCCATACCCCAGAATTAACTGAGGCAATTAGGATTTCTAACGAGTTAGTGGATGAGTTTTTGGCTGCCGATCGCTACGTCTTTGGAGTGCCAATGTATAACTTTAATATACCTTCCACTTTCAAGGCTTACATTGACCAAATAGTTCGCCCTAACCGGACTTTTGCTATAGATCCTCAAGGCTTAAGAGGCTTAGTCGAGGGTAAAAAGGCAGTTATCATTACATCTCGCGGCAACGACTTTAGAGCGACATCTCCTTACGCTGCTTATGACTTCCAAGAACCATACCTGCGGGCAATTTTCGGCTTTATTGGGCTTACAGACATTCAATTTATTAACGCTAATAGCTTGACTGAAGGTGATGATGCCCGTACCCAATCTCTATCAGAAGCACGGGCAGCGATTCAAGATGCGATCGCCCAGTGGTAGAGGGACGGGGACACGGGGAAAATTCCTCTGCTCCCTGCCCCCTGCCCCCTGCCTCCTTCAAGGTGACAATCGCTCAATTTTCCAAGTGCCATTATCTAAACGGCTATAAAGCAAGCGATCGTGCAGACGACTAGGACGGCCTTGCCAAAACTCAATTTCTGTGGGGATCACTCGTAAACCTCCCCAATGAGGTGGTCGGGGAATCTCCTCATTTTCATATTTGCTGTGGAAGTCCTGCAAGCGTCGTTCAAGAACCTCTCGGCTTTCTATCACCTCGCTTTGATTAGATACCCACGCACCCAGGCGACTTTTGGTAGGGCGACTTTCAAAATACTGGTCGGACTCGGTTTCGGAAACTTTCTCCACATACCCAGAAATTCGGACTTGACGTTCCAGTTCTGCCCACCAGAAGACTAAAGCCGCCTGGGGATTTTCTACCAGTTCTTTTCCTTTGTGACTGTTGTAGTTGGTGAATAAGACAAAGCCCCGTTCATCAAAATCTTTGAGCAGCACCATTCTAGCCGAGGGCTTACCGTCTGGGGTAGCAGTAGCAACGGTCATGGCATTGGGTTCGGGGAGTTGTGCTGCTAGTGCTTGCTCGAACCATTTTTTAAATTGGATAAAGGGATTGAGGTCTACTTCGAGTTCGCTCAAACCTTCCAAGGTGTAGTCTTTACGAAGGTCAGCTACAGTTTTGTCCATTTTGATTTGGTTCCTTGCTATCAGATACGCTTATACATGTCTCTGTTAAAAATATCTATGATGATGATCAGTACCATCAAGAATTTTACAAATTCTCTCAAGGAATAACTAAAATAGGTTGCATAAGATGCGCCGTTCGGCCTCCCTTCAACGCCTGTTAATTTATGGTCTGAGCGGCCCAATTATCGCTCTAAATGTGTGGCTGCTGTCGGTGCTTTTTCGCTATTTCCAGCATCCCATTACCGTCTTGAGCATTGCGGCGATTCTGGCTTTTCTGCTAAATTATCCGGTTAAGTTCTTTGAACTTGCTCAAATCACTCGCGCTCAGTCCGTGATTATAGTTTTACTTGTAACATTAACTTTGTTTGGGATTCTAGGTGTCACCCTAGTACCGTTGATCATTGAGCAAACAATCCAACTGTTAAATAAGATCCCTGATTGGTTAACTGCCAGCCAAGCAAACCTAGAGATGTTTGAGATGCTGGCCAAACAACGACGTTTACCACTTGATCTGAGAGTTGTAAGCAGTCAAATCAATGCCAACATTCAGAATCTAGTGCAACAGCTAGCTTCTGGTGCAGTAGGATTTGCTGGAACCCTGCTGTCAGGATTACTTGACGTAGTGTTAGTAGTGGTGCTGGCTTTTTATATGCTTTTATATGGCGATCGCGTCTGGTATGGTCTGATCAATCTTTTACCCTCTAATATTGGAGATCCCCTCACCACATCCTTACGCCTAAATTTCCAGAACTTCTTCCTCAGCCAGTTGTTACTAGGACTGTTCATGGTGCTAACCCTGACACCAATTTTCTTAGTAATGAAGGTACCATTTGCCCTGTTGTTTGCCATATTAATTGGTATTTCAGAACTCATTCCCTTTATCGGGGCATCTCTAGGCATTGGTCTAGTGACGATTTTAGTACTGCTGCAAAATTGGTGGTTGGCAGTTCAAGTTGCGATCGCGGCGATTCTCATGCAGCAAGTTAAAGATAACCTGTTAGCTCCCAGATTACTCGGCAACTTTATCGGACTGAATCCCATTTGGATTTTTGTGGCTATTTTGATGGGATTTGAGATTGCTGGATTGTTGGGGACACTTGTTGCTGTTCCCATCGCTGGTACTATTAAAGGCACTTTCGATGCGATCAAGAGCGGCAAGCCGAGTGACTTTGTATCAACTGTCACTATTGCTCATGACCCGCCCCCCGATTAAGGCTACGGTGTACACACAAGTCTTTTAGAGTTGCCCCACAGGCTTTTGATCCCCCCAACCCCCCTTAAAAAAGGGGGCAAAAAGCTCTCAAAGTCCGCCTTTTTAAGGGGATTTAGGGGGATCTACGACGATTTTGGTTTTTTAGAAAGATGTGTGTACAGCGTAGCCGATTAATGGGACAGGGAAGCAGAGGAGCAAAGAATAACAATGCCCAATGCCCAATGCCCAAGGTTAAAAGTTGCATAATCTGATCTCACAATTCACAATGGTGATTGATTACAAATTTCAAAGGATACTGCGAGCAGGAAATTCCTAAATAAAAGAAGCGCAAGCGAATGTATAGAGTGTACGCTTTGCTAATAGTCAATGAGTTTAGTGCTGAATTTACGGTTTTTTGATTCTCATTAATTAACTTAGAACCTGTTGATGGAAGCTTCCGAGCTATTAGAAACAATCACACTTCTGATTTATCAAGCCCAGCAGGGGGAAATTGACCCTTGGGATGTCCAAGTGATTGAGGTGATTGACCGTTACTTAGAACTGATGGCACCGGAGGCAATAGGAAGAGGCTATGAAGCGGACTTGTCTCAATCTGGACAAGCATTTTTGTCAGCATCAATGCTGGTATTATTCAAAGCAAATACCTTGATGCAATTGTCAACAGTAGGAGATGCAGAAGATGATCCCCTGTTGTCAGATGAAGATGGTGTATCACATCAGGGTCATCGTCTACCATTAGAACGGCAATTGCGTCGTCGTCCAGCAGCAATGCCACCGCCAAAACGCCGGGTGACTCTGCAAGAGCTAATTGAGCAATTGCAAATCATGGCGAACCAGCTAAAACTAGTAGAAAAAGTCAGCAAACCTATCCGTCCCAGGCGTCAACCTAGCGTCCAAAGTATGCGGGAGGCGCTGGAGTTAGCTCACCAGGAAAATCTGACAGAAGTAGCCGGAGAACTGGAACAGGTGTTGAATTCATCGGCAAGAGAGCTATGTTTAGAACAAAATTGGTTGAATTTAGAACAACTTGTAGAGTTGTGGATTCAGACAAAGCTTCTCAACCAAAATGGATCTGGACATGAGTCTAAACACACTAACCTAGTTAGCGTTTTCTGGGCGCTACTACTACTCTCGGCTCAATCAAAAGTAGAGCTAGTTCAAGAGGAGTTTTACGATGAAATTAAAATTCGCTTACTTACAGATTCAGCTAACATCTGCAAACCTTTTGAGCACCCGATGAACTAAGAAAGCCAAAAGTAGCCCTACAGATAATTGACATATTTTTGCTTCAACCCCAAAATCCGAGTAAATTGAAAAGATAAGCGATCGCTTGTCATCTAAGTATACTTATGGTTGCAATAACCACTAAATTCTTGTTATCTCTGTTTTGATGGATGGCTTACAGCAGAAATAAAACTGATGATTAAGTATCACTCGATGAAAGTAAACTGGTTTGTGGTTGAGGAATAAATTTTTATGAAAGCGATGATTCTCGCAGCTGGTAAGGGTACTCGCGTGCGTCCGATTACCTATACAATTCCCAAACCGATGATTCCCATCTTGCAAAAACCAGTGATGGAGTTCTTACTAGAACTGTTACGCCAACATGGATTTGACCAAATTATGGTCAACGTTAGTCATTTGGCTGAGGAAATAGAAAATTATTTCCGTGACGGTCAACGGTTTGGTGTGCAGATTGCCTATTCCTTTGAAGGGAAAATTGATGACGACGGTAAACTAGTCGGCGAAGCAATAGGTTCTGCTGGAGGGATGCGGCGCATCCAAGATTTCTCACCGTTTTTTGATGATACCTTTGTGGTTTTGTGCGGTGATGCCTTGATTGACTTGGATTTGACTGCGGCGGTTAAATGGCATAAAGCTAAAGGGGCGATCGCTACTATTATCACGAAATCTGTCCCCAAGGAAGAAGTTTCTAGCTACGGTGTGGTTGTCACTGACGAAGACGGACGCATCAAAGCTTTCCAAGAAAAGCCCTCAACTGAAGAAGCCCTCAGCACCAACATCAACACAGGTATTTACATCTTTGAGCCAGAAGTATTTAATTACATTCCTTCTGAAGTCGAGTATGACATCGGTGGTCAATTGTTCCCGAAATTGGTGGAAATCGACGCCCCCTTCTACGCCATCCCTATGGACTTTGAATGGGTAGATATTGGTAAAGTACCAGACTATTGGCGGGCGATTCGCGGTGTACTGCTGGGTGAAATCAAAAATGTGCAAATCCCCGGTCATGAAGTTGCCCCTGGTATCTACACTGGCTTAAATGTCGCTGTAAATTGGGACAAAGTAGATATCACAGGCCCAGTTTACATTGGTGGCATGACGAGAATAGAAGACGGAGCTAAAATTGTCGGCCCGGCAATGATTGGCCCCAATTGTTGGATATGTAGTGGCGCAACAGTAGACAACAGCGTGATCTTTGAATGGTCGCGCCTGGGCCCCGGAGTCCGGTTAGTCGATAAGCTGGTCTTTGGACGTTATTGTGTGGATAAAACTGGGGCTGCGATCGATGTTCAAGCGGCTGCTTTAGACTGGCTGATTACCGATGCCCGTCAGACAGTTCCATCACATACCCCAGTTGAACAACAAGCCATAGAAGAATTGTTGGGGACAAATGTAAGTTAGGGAATGGGGCAGGGAGGCAGG
>NZ_WBKM01000136.1 GCF_015714725.1 Nostoc sp. WHI | reverse complement strand
AGTTCAAAGAAGTTATCGTGAATACCTACTTGCTTTACTCCCAGCACATCTGCCCAAATGTCTGCTAGCATCTGTTCAATCGGAGTACGTGCAGCCACAAAACTGACTTCCAATTCCGGACGTAGCTCAGGTACAGGTAAGGCGCGACGGTCTACCTTGCCGTTGGCGGTTAGGGGTAAGTTCTCCAAGAACACGAAGACAGAGGGAATCATGTACTCTGGCAATTTTTCCTTGAGGAATTGCCGCAACTGGGCAATTGTCGGTATTTGCTCCGCATGGGTAATTAAATATGCAACTAAGCGTTTATTGCCAGCTATATCTTTATGGGCTACAACTACTGTCTGCAACACTGCCTCATTTTGACTCAGTACTGTCTCTATCTCTGCCAATTCGATGCGAAAGCCACGGATTTTTACTTGGTTGTCGATACGTCCGAGATACTCTAAGTCGCCGTTGGCAACATATCTGGCTAAATCCCCAGTTTTGTACAATCGGGCATTCGGGTCATTACTAAAGGAATTGGCAACAAATACCTGAGATGTCAACTCTACACGGTTGAGATAACCACGGGCTAACGAAGCACCTCCAACATACATTTCCCCAGGAACGCCAATCGGCAGTAATTGCCTATTTTTATCTAGGATATATACCTGCAAATCTGGGATAGGACAACCAATCACACTCCCAGCATTGCCAATTAAATCTGCTTTGGTGATGGGGCGATAGGTAACATGGACGGTGGTTTCGGTAATTCCGTACATATTCACTAACTGCGGTAATTCGTCTCCGTGACGCTCAAACCACGGTTTTAAGCTGTTGATTTCTAATGCTTCGCCGCCAAATATCACCCATCGTAAAGCTAAGTTTTCTGATGTCTGGATGACTTCTTCGGCTTGAATCAATTGGCGAAAGGCGGAAGGTGTCTGATTTAAAACTGTGACTTGTTGTTTGCACAGTAATTGATAGAAATCTGCGGGGGAACGACTCACCCAGTAGGGTACTACTACTAATCGCCCGCCTTTGATTAATGCTCCCCAAATTTCCCACACTGAAAAGTCAAACGTAAAGGAGTGGAACAGCGTCCACACATCCTGTTGATTGAAGTGGAACCATTCTTCTGTAGCACTAAATAGCCGCACGACATTGGAATGATTAATTAAGACACCTTTGGGTTTACCTGTGGAGCCAGAAGTATAAATTATATAAGCGAGGTTGGCAGAAGTTGTAAGACTTGGGGGGTTGTTTGTACTTTGTTGGGCGATGTTTTCCCAGTCGCTATCGATGCATAAAACTTGCGCTTCATTTTTGGGAAGATTTGGCAGTAGATGCTGTTGGGTTAATAGTACTTTGACTTGGGAATCTGCTAGGGTAAAGCTCAGTCGTTCTTGGGGGTAGTTGGGGTCAAGCGGTACGTAAGCTCCTCCGGCTTTGAATATTCCTAAGATACCGATGAGCATCTCTATGGAACGCTCGACACAAATACCCACTAAGATGTCTGCACTCACACCCAAACTTCGCAAGTGG
Source organism: Nostoc sp. WHI (assembly GCF_015714725.1). Lineage (GTDB taxonomy): Bacteria > Cyanobacteriota > Cyanobacteriia > Cyanobacteriales > Nostocaceae > Nostoc. The sequence continues at coordinate 26,631 of NZ_WBKM01000136.1, read as the reverse complement.
TGTGCTAGTTGATTGGCTTTTGTGTTTAACTCTCGGTAGGTGAGTTGCTGGTCTTCATATACAATTGCCACTGCATCTGGGTTACACTCTACTTGTAATTCAAATAACTCATGGATACACTGCTCTTGAAAATAGCTGGTTTGGGTGTTGTTCCACTCTAAAAGTATTTGATTTTGCTCGGTTTTTGTCAGCAGAGGTAATTGGCTTAGGTACTGATTTGCATTAGCTGCGATGCTTTCGAGTAGTGTTTGGAAGTGTCCCAGCATCCGGGTGATGGTGGCGGCTTCAAAGCGGCTAGTGTCATAACTGATACTGATGGATAATTCTGAACCTGGAACAGCCAATATTGTTAAAGGATAATTTGATTGTTCTATGCAGCGAATATCAGAAATATCCAAGTTAGCAATCTTTTCTTGCACAGAAGCATCAACGGGATAATTTTCAAATACGACAATGCTCTCAAATAGAGGCATTCCCCCTGGGATTTCGCTCCAACCTTGAATTTCTACCAGTGGGCTATAAGAATATTGCTCAGATTCTACTTGTTGCGCCTGTAATTCTTTGAGCCAAGGTAATACTTCCACGTCTTCGGGAATAGTTATTCTGACTGGCAAGGTGTTGATAAATAATCCTACCATCGATTCTACTCCCAGCAAGTCTGGTGGACGACCAGAAACAGTCGCTCCAAAGACGATATCTGTTTCCCCACTGTATCTTGAGAGTAGTATTGCCCATGCTCCTTGGATGAGGTTGTTAAGGGTGAGTTTATGTTGGTTGGCAAAAGTTTGGATGTTTGCAATCTGAGCAATCTTGATTTGCTGGGTGTTATAGTTTGACTGGTGCGATCGCAATCGCTTGGTTAAGGGAATTTCAACCGTCAAAGGTGTTGGTACTGTAAAATTTTTGAGTTTTTCTCGCCAGTATAATTCTGCTTGGGAAGCATCCTGCTTTTTCAGCCAAGTAATATAATCTTCGTAAGGACGAGGTGCTTTTAAATGTAAATTATCGCCTTTATTGAAAGCATCATAGAAAGCAAATACTTCTTGGACTATGGTGGGTAAAGACCAACCATCTATTAACAGATGATGATGGCTCCAAATAAATGTATATGTATCCAAGGCTACTTGAATCAAGGCGCAACGCATCAGGGGAACTTGTTTAAGTTCAAAGCCTTTGTCTCTGTCTGCTTGCAAGAAAGCTTCTAGTGCATCTTGTTGTTCGCTAAAAGATAGCGATGTCCAATCATAATGAACCCAAGGTATATTAACTAATTTACAAACTACTTGGAAAGATTGCTTAGGGTTTTCCCAAACAAAAGCAGTACGCAAAACCGGATGGCGTTCTAATACTCGTTGCCAAGCTTGTTCAAACGCTGCAATATTGAGAGTTCCCCGCAGGGTACAGCTTAACTGCTGGAAATAAACCCCTGTTTCTGGGGCATAAAGAGTATGGAATAACATACCCTGTTGCATGGGCGAAAGATGGTATATAGATTCAATATTCTTACCTTTGCTTTTTTTGTCAACAGTTACCATTGCTATTCCTATCCTTTATTAATCTATTTCCAGCATCGGTTCATCAAACTCAACTTAAACTTCGGAAGGCTCAAAAGCGAACATGAGATCGAGATTATCAATCTCTTCTTGACTCAAATTAACTTCAGGAAAATCTGAAGATGTATAGCCACCAACATCAGGTGACTGACAATGGTTAATGAGAGTTTGTAATGCATTCATAAACCAATCAGCTAAACGCTCAACTGTTTTGTGTTGATGAATCTTCTGGCTGTAAGTCCAATTTATTTGCAGCTTGCCATTCATAACTAAAACGTTGATATCTAATAAATAACTGCGATTTTCGAGAGAATTATGCTCTACTCCTCCAGACTCTTGAGCAAATTTCCAATTGTCCGCTGCGGATAATTTTTGATCTAACTGTCCTAAATAGTTGAAGCTTACTTCTGCTTGAGGTAAAGCTTTGAGTTGCTCGGCATTTTGGCTCAGATATCGCAATATACCATACCCAATGCCGCGATTTGGTAGCTGGCGTAGTTGCTCCTTCACCGATTTCAGCATATTTCCGGGATGGTTTATCTCTTCAAGGTGCAAACAGACAGGGAATAAGCTTGTAAACCAGCCCACGGTACGCGACAAATCCAAATTATCAAAAAGTTCTTCTCGTCCGTGTCCCTCGATATCAATTAATAAGGAAGCAGAGCCAGTCCACTGAGCAAAGCTCTGAACTAAAGCAGTCAGCAACACATCATTAATTTGGGTGTTATAAGCAGCAGGTACTTCTTGTAGAAGAGTGCTAGTTTCTTCTAAACTCAAAGACTTTGATACTTGAGCAGTTGAAGCAATATTATTAGCATCTTTACCTACAGTATAGTCTATTGGCAAAGAAGTAAAGTTAAAGTTAGGCTGCATCCAGTAGTCTAACTCAGATGTCAGTGCTAGCGATCGCGCATACTCTGTTAACCGATGCGCCCAATCTTTAAAGGAAGATGTTTTTGGCGGTAGCGCCATCACCTCGCCACGGCTTAGTTGCTGATAAGCACTGAACAAATCCTCTAATAAAATCCGCCAAGAAACACCATCCACTACCAAGTGATGTAAAATCACTAGCAACCTATCAGGCTGGTTGTTACCTAATTTAAACAGTGCAACCCGCATTAGTGGCCCAGTAGATAAGTTCAAACTAGCTTGGAGTTCGCTACCAGTATTTTCTAAAGCTGCTGACTGCTCCTGTGGTGGAATTGTGGATAAATCAATCACACTTAAAGGTACTTTTTCCTCCAAGCCATCGTTAACTTGGTGCCAACCTTGGCTATCTGGTGTAAACCGCAACCGCAAAGCATCATGGTGTAGTAGTAATTTTTGCAATACTTGCTCTAATAGCTCTGGTTGCACATCAGGAGGCACTGATAACAGAATTGACTGGTTAAAGTGCTGTGGTTCAGGTAGATTCAGCTCAAAGAACCATTGCTGAATGGGCGTTAGCGGTAATGCTCCGGTAACTAAACCCTGTTCCGCCTGAATTTTCTTCGTTGTATCTACCACTGCTGCTAACTCGGCAATGGTCTGATGTGCAAATAACTGTTTAGGAATGAGTTGCAGTCCTGCAATATTTGCTCTGGCAATAATTTGCAGGCTGAGGATAGAATCACCACCAAGGTCAAAGAAGTTATCGTGAATGCCGACTTGTTCAACTCGCAGCACATCTGCCCAGATTTTTCCTAGCGTCTCTTCAATAGATGTAGTGGGAGCAACAAAACTAACTTCTAATTCGCGGCGTAAATCAGGTGTTGGTAATGCCCGACCATCTACTTTGCCATTGGGAGTTAGGGGAAGGGTTTCTAAGAACACAAAAGCTGAAGGCATCATGTAATTAGGCAGCTTTTGCTTAAGGAATTGCCGCAAATCGTTAACAGTGGGAGCTTCTTCTTGGTTGAGTACAAGATAAGCGACTAAGCGTTTGTCGCCAGGAACATCTTCGCGGGCAATTACTGCTACCTGTAACGCTACTGGGTGTTGGCTCAGTATTGCCTCTATCTCTCCCAACTCAATGCGGAAGCCCCGAACTTTCACCTGATTATCAATGCGTCCTAAATACTCGATATTACCATCAGGTAAATAACGCGCTAAATCCCCAGTTTTATATAATCTGCTCCCTTCTGCCGACGCTCGCGGACTCGCTAACGCTGCGCTATCCTCAAACGGATTGGGAATAAATTTCTCGGTGGTTAACTCAGGACGATTAAGATAGCCCCGCGCCAAACCAGCACCCCCAATGTGCAACTCACCGGGAACACCAATCGGTACTGGTTGCAGGTAACTATCAAGGATATAAGCTTGGGTGTTAGGAATGGGACGACCAATGGGGGGTTTATCGGAGCGATCGCCCTTGGCGTTGGCAACGACATCGCCACATTCTGCTACAGTTGCACAGACGGTAGCTTCTGTTGGGCCATAAGCATTGAAGAAACGTCGCCCAACTGACCATTGCTTAATCAAGTCAGGAGCGCAAGCTTCACCCGCCACAATTATGTTCTCTAATGCCGGAAGTTCTTCACTAGGCAGAACTGCTAACGCCGATGGTGGCAAGGTGATATGGGTGATACCATAATCGCGCAATAACCCAATTAATCCCGAACCAGGTAACAGAGAGTCTTTAGTTCCTAAATACAGCCTTGCACCTGAACCCAATGCCATCACTACTTCCCAAATTGATGCGTCAAAGCTCAAGGAAGCAAATTGCAGAATTCGACTCGAAGGGAGCAAATCAAACAAATCAATCTGGGCTTGAGCTAAGTTGCATAACCCGGAATGTTGAACCATCACACCTTTGGGTTTACCTGTTGAGCCGGAAGTGTAAATCACATTCACTAAATCCGAGTCTGTAACGCTACTAATGGGATTTTCCTGGCTGTATTGGACAATTTGTTGCCATGTTTCATCAATGACTACCAGTGTGGCTTGATGCTCAGGTAATTTTGCAACTAATCGCTGTTGTGTCAGTAGCAGCGATACCTGAGAATCTGACAATATATGAGATATTCGTTCTTGGGGATACTCCGGGTCAATTGGTACATAAGCACCACCCGCTTTCAGAACCCCTAATATTCCTATCACCATCGCTAAAGAACGTTCTACACAAATGCCAACTAACACATCTGGTTTTACATCCAAGGTTTGTAGATAATGGGCTAATTGGTTCGCTTGAATATTTAACTCTCGGTAAGTCAGTTGTTGATTTTCAAATACTAACGCCACTGCATCTGGGGTGCGTTCCACCTGCATTTCAAAAAACTGATGAATGCAAATATCTCGAACATAGTCTTTTTGCGTATCATTCCATTCTTCTAGCAACTGGTATTGTTCTTTGGCTGTGAGGAAAGGTAATTCACAAATGTGTTGCTCTGGTTGAGCAACAACACTCTCTAGCAAGGTTTGGAAATGTCCCGTCATCCTTTCAATGGTGCTGGGTTCGAATAAGTCTATGTTGTATTCCCATACACCCATTAATCCTGTGGCAGTGTTCTCTAAGGTTAAAGTCAAATCAAACTTTGCCGTTTTATTGTCTGGTGTCAAAGAACTCAACGTTAAACCAGGAAGCTCTATTTCTGACATTGGGGCATTCTGAAGTACAAATGCCACCTGAAACAGAGGTGTATAACTTAAGTTGCGCTCTGGTTGTAATGCCTCTACCAGTAATTCAAACGGCAAGTCTTGATGGCTGTATGCTCCTAAAGCAACTTCTCGGACTCGGTTTAGTAATTCCCGAAAACTGGGATTACCTGAAACATCCGTGCGGAAAACTAAAGTGTTGACAAAGAAACCAATTAATCCTTCTATGTCATGATGATTCCGGTTGGCGATCGCAGAACCCACCAATATATCTGCCTGTCCTGTGTAACGGTAAAGCAAGGTATCGTAAGCTGCTAACAGGGTCATAAACAGGGTGACACCTTCTCGCCTACTCAATAAGCTCAGTGATTCTGTTAGCTCCTCAGAAAGTGAGAAAGATTGATTTGCTCCTCGAAAGGTTTGCACCGCCGGTCTAGGTCGGTCAGTGGGTAGTTCTAATAAAGCTGTTGCCCCCGCCAGTTGTTGTTGCCAATAAGCAAGTTGGGACTCTTTAATCTCACCTTGCAACAATTGTCTCTGCCACACGGCAAAGTCAACGTACTGAATGGCAAGTTCTGGCAGTGGTGTGGGCTGACCTTGAGAAAAAGCGCCATAGATTACTGCTGTCTCTTGGACGAAAACACCCATTGACCAACCATCAGAAACAATGTGGTGCATACAGAACAGCAATATATGTTCTGTCTTTGACAGCACTAATAAAGTCGCCCGAATTAACAGTTTATTTGCTAGATCAAATGGTTGTTGTGCTTCTGCTGTTGCTAATCGTTGAATTTCAATTTCTCCCTCACTTGCAGGTAGTTGTCGCAAATCCACAACTGGCATTGTGAAAGCAGCATTAGGGCGAACAATTTGCACTGCCTGCCCATCTTTTTGGGTAATAAAGTTAGTACGTAAACCTTCGTGGCGACGGATGATTTCGCCAAGGCTTTGTTCTAAAGCAATTACATTTAGCTCACCTTGCAGACGTGCGGCTCCGGCTATATTATAAAACGCACTATTTGGCTCTAACTGGTCAAGGAACCATAATCGCTGTTGAGCAAAAGAAAGCGGTAGTTGTCCATCCCTAACTACTGATTGTAGAGATGGTGCATTTATTAAATGTGGTGCGTCTTGCTGTAAAGCAATCCGTTCAGCTAAATCGGCGACAGTGGAAGCTTCAAATAAACTACGCAAGGGTAATTCTACTTTTAAAGCAGTCCGTATTCTAGAGATCAGTTGTGTTGCGATTAAAGAGTGTCCACCTAGCTCAAAAAAGTTATCGTGAATACCTACTTGCTTAACTCCCAGAACATCTACCCAAATTTGCGCCAATATCTCTTCAATGGGATTTCGTGGGGCGATAAAACTGGCTTCCAGTCCAGCACGTGATATTTCTGGAGCAGGTAGTTCTCGATAGTTAACTTTGCCGTTAGGAGTAAGTGGTATTGTCTCCAAAACCATAAAAGCCGCAGGTATCATGTATTCAGGCAGCTTTTCTTTCAAGAAACGGCGCAAATCACTAATTACGGGTACTGAATCTTGATTGCCAACAACATAAGCCACTAAGCGTTTACTTCGACTTCGGTCAGTACAACTATCACTAGGAATGTCTTCACGTGCGATCACTACTGTCTGTGACACAGTAGGATGTTGTCTAAGGACAGCTTCTATCTCTGCCAACTCGATGCGGAAGCCCCGGATTTTAACTTGATTATCAATCCGTCCCAGAAATTCGATGTTGCCATCTGCTAAAAACCGTGCCAAGTCTCCAGTTTTATAAAGGCGTGAGGTAGGTTCATTACTCAAAGGATTGGCAATAAATCTCTCTTGTGTCAAATCTGGGCGATTAAGGTAGCCATGAGCCAGACCAGCACCACCGATGTATAATTCCCCAAGTACACCAATGGGTACTGGTTGGAGAGCGGAATCAAGGATGTAGATTTGAACGTTGGGAAATGGTTTACCAATGGGTACTAGGGCTTCAACTGGCAGTTTGACATTGGTGCTTTCAAAATAGCAACTGTCAATGGTGGCTTCACTTACCCCATAGGAATTAATTAATCGCGTTTCCTGACCACAAAAGCCCTGAAATTCTTCATACTCCTTCACATACCAGCTATCGGAACCAACAGCTAGTACTCGCATAAAGTCAAGATTTTGCTTCGTTTTCTCTAGATATGCAATTAAGTTCCTGATTACAGCTGGCACAAACTCGGCACAATCAACTTTCTCTTCTCGCATCAGCTTATAGAGAAGTTCTGGAGCTAGTAGCCATTCACGAGGGCAAAGAACTAACTTAGCTCCTGAACACAGCCCACGTACCAAATCCCCAGTAAATACATCAAAAGAGAAATTTGCCATTTGTAAATGACTACTGGTTTTTGTTCGTAGTTGATAGGCTTGTTCCCAACCGAAATAAGCATTTACCAAACTACAATGGGGAACCATTACCCCTTTCGGTCTGCCGGTAGAACCTGATGTGTAAATTACATAGGCTAAATTTTCCGGTCTGACCTCACTGGCTAGATTCTGCTGACCCTTAGTAGCAATTACGTCCCAATCTACATCCAAGTAGACTAATTGGGTGCCGTGTTCTGGTATCTGGGTTACTAACTTCTTAGTAGTTAGCAACATGGATACTTGGGAATCGCTGAACATATAGTCTAAACGCTCTTGAGGATAATCAGGGTCAAGAGGTACATAAGCTGCTCCCGCTTTTAAAATCCCCAAAATCCCCACGAATATATCTAAAGAACGTTCTAGACAAATGCCAATTAGGGTATCTGGTTTTATTTCCAGTTCTTGTAAGTAGTGGGCTAATTGATTGGCGCGGCTGTTTAACTCTTGGTAAGTAAGTCGTTGATGACCAAATACCACTGCTACTGCATTTGGGGTTAGCTCTACTTGCTCCTCAAATAGTTGATGAATACATTTTTGAGGATATTCTCTTTGAGTATTGTTCCATTCCACCAATAATTGTTGGCGTTCCCATGCTGCAAGTAATGGTAATTCTGTAATGCGCTGTTCAGGGTTAGCTACCATGCCTTCTAGCAAATTTCGGAAATGCTCTGCCATTCTGGTAATAGTTGCAACTTCAAACAGGTCAGTGTTATATTCCCATTCACCTACTAATCCTTGGGCTGTATTCTCTAAGGTTAAAGTTAAATCCAACTTAGAAGTGTAATTCTCTACCATCATGCGGCTCCAAGTTACACCGGGTAGCTGCATTTCTGATATGGGGGTAGCACTATCGAGAATGAACATCACCTGAAATAGTGGTGTGTAGCTTAAGTCTCGTACTGGCTGTAATGCTTCAATCAACTCCTCTACAGGCACATCTTGATGGGCGTAGGCTCCCAAGGCTGTTTTGCGGACTTGTTTGAGAAATTCCCGTAAACTTGGATTACCTGACATATCTGCACGTAGCAGAAGGATGTTGAGAAAGTAGCCAATTAATCCTTGGATTTCAGGGCGATTGCGACTAGCGTTTGGCGAACCAACTAAAATATCCGCCTGTCCTGTATAGCGGTAAAGCAAGATGTCAAATGCTGCTAACACTGTCATAAATAGGGTAACGCCTTCTTTTTTGCTCAGTACTTTGAGCGCTTCCGTTAGCTCTACAGAAAGTGCAAAGGGTTGATGCGCTCCCCGGACAGTTTGCATTGTTGGTCGTGGTCTATCTGTCGGCAGTGATAATATTGTTGCTGCACCTGAGAGTTGTTGTTTCCAGTAAGCAAGTTGAGATTGAAGAACTGTACCTTGTAACCATTTTCTTTGCCACACAGCAAAGTCAACATATTGAATGGGGAGTTGTACTAAAGGCGTAGGTTGACCTTGACTTAAAGCGGTGTAGAGTGCGGTGAACTCTTCTATCAGTATGCTCATTGACCAGCCATCAGAGACAATGTGGTGCATTGTCACTTGTAAAATGTACTCTGTCTGAGACAGCACTAATAAAGTAGCTCGTACTAATAATTCTGTTTCGAGGTTAAATGGTCGCTGCGCTTGGGCGATCGCTATTTTTTGACTTTCGTTTTCTCGTTCACTTACTGGTAAATGTTGCAAGTCAACTACTGATATTTGCCAATCCAAATCAGGATGGATAACTTGATGTGGTTGCCCATCTAAGGTAATGAAGTTGGTACGTAAAGCTTCATGACGGCGGATGATTTCTCTAAAACTTTGCTCTAAAATTGCGACATTTAGCTGACCTTGCAGCCGCACCGCCGCCGGGATGTTGTAAAAAGCGCTGTTTGGCTCTAACTGGTCGAGAAACCACAATCGTTGTTGAGCTAAGGATAAAGGTAGTTTACCCTCTCTAGCGATCGCTTCCAAGACTGGTACTGATTCTGTAACGACTGGCTTTGTCGAGGCATCATTTTGAGTTGTTTTGACTGCGCCACTGCCATTAGTATTCGCTGGCAGTTTCGACGAACGCTTGGGGATAAAACCGACTGCACGCATCTCTTCTATGCTGTGTTTGACAGCCTGAATCACATACTCAATATCTTCATCAGTATGTGCTGTAGAAAGAAAACAGTTACGTCCTTCCCAAATATAAACACCCTTAGATATCAGGTGATAGAACAGTAAATCAAAATTCCCCGAAAAAGCAAAGCGAAACAGCGAGCCAAAATACACAATTCGGATCGGCACTTCTTCCTGTTCAAAGTATGTATTAAGTGCGATCGCTAAATACGATGTCCGTTGATTTAACTGCTGTTGCAGCTCTGGACCTCGGCTTTTGAGATACTTGAGTACAGCTCTGGCTACAGCCATCCCCAAATGGTTTTTATTGAAAGTGCCAGCAAAAAATGTCTTTTCTGCTTGAGGATAAGAAGCGTCCCCATACTTCCACAAACCACCGTCAATCCCATTCATATAACTGGCTTTACCAGCCACCACACCAATTGGTATGGCACCACCAACAATCTTGCCGTATGTAACAATGTCTGCCTCAATCCCAAACCATGCTTGCGCTCCGCCTAGATGAATGCGGAAACCCACAAGCACTTCATCAAAAATCAGTGCTACATCTGCTGCGGCTGTAAACTGTCGTAACTGCTGTAAAAATTCTCGCGGTTGTAAATCAGGGTTACGTCCTTGCACTGGTTCAACCAATACAGCAGCTAATTCACCAGCATGAGCTTGCAAAATCTCTAGAGATTTGGGTTCCCCATAATCTAATACCAGCACATCTTCAACCGCCTTAGCAGTGATTCCGGGTGCAATGGGTACTGTTGATAAACCATCTAACGATTCTTTAGCTAAAATTCCATCAAAATGACCATGATAAGAACCAGCAAAAATTGCAATCTTGGTACGACCTGTTTTTGTACGTGCCAAACGTAGCGCTGTCATCACTGCCTCTGTACCTGAGTTACAGAAGGTGACTCGCTCCATACCTGTCAGTTCACTGATTAACGCGGCAACTTCTCCGGCGTAATTTGCCTGTGGGCCAATTTGAATGCCTTGCTGAAGATGTTCTTCTACAGCTGCGGTAATAAACGGTGCTGCATGACCAAAAAGCAGTACCCCAAATCCCATTGTGATATCTACATACTCATTCCCATCGATGTCCCAACATCTCGCACCCTTGGCGCGTTTCCCAATAATGGGGTATACCATCTCTTTAGTAGAAAGGCGAAATCCTGCGGTAGCCCGACTATCAGCTAAAAATGGGCGATAAGTTTGGGCATATTGCTTTGATGATTTTGTCTTTTGAGTATAATTTGCAACTAGAGTTTCTAAGTGCTGCTGCTGTGGCTGATTGATTTCCCTTGGTGGTGGCGGTTCTATGGGAGAGAAATTTTTAGCAACGGTTTGATTAGATTGAATCTGATTGATAGCAACGCCTGTTTTTTGCACAACCTGATTTTGTGGTGCTGGTACAGGAACAACAGGTGCAGGTGATACTAGATGAGAATTACCATTCGATGATGACAACACATTCCCTGTGGCACGCAAAACATCCAATTGCTGAGACATTACCTGGGACATCACTTGCAGTTGTTGCAGCATTATTCTTTCTACTGCTGTGTCAGCTACCGTTACTCTTTCTTCCCTAACTGTTGTTTGCTGAACAGTAGATTGTAGTGTTGGTTGTTGAGTATGAGAATGGCCATTACCATTGGACTCAACAAATGCTAAAGGAGTATTCTGTGGTGTTGGTGGTTGAGTCTGATATACAGGTTCAGGTGGTTGTACATCTACAAAAATTGGCTCTGGAAGCAAATTCTGATCGATGTAGGACGCTACTGCATAGATAGTTGTCAGTTCTTCAAATAATTGACTGATAGTAATCTTAATGCCATAGGTGATGTCTATGTAATTTATGGCATCGATTAACATTAACGAATCTGCTCCTATCTCTAAAAAAGGAGCATAAAAATCGACTTCTGAAGCTTCTGCTTTAAGTAAATTTACTATAAAAAAATGTAATTTTGAGACAATCAGATCCAGCCGTTTTATTTCAGGAGTTTTATCCGCTTTGACCTGTAATACATTTAGTGATGGAGATATTTGTGTATCAAATTGGCTACTATTTGTTGTGCTTAATTGGGGTGGCAGAGATGTTTGTGTGTCTAATTTATTATCTGATGTACTGACTGGTGTTTCAATCCAATAACGTTTGCGCTGAAACGGGTAAGTTGGCAATTGCACACGACGACGAAAATAATCACGGTCAAAACCAGGCCATTCTACCTGTACACCACGTACATATAGCTCTCCTAAACTCTCGAGTATTTGCTGCCAATCTTCGCGCCCTTGACGTAAACTAGGTAACCATAGACCTTTGCCTAGAAGGCATTTACTCCCCATTCCCGATAAAATCGATTTTGGGCCAATTTCTACAAAAATCTCATAATCTGCGGTATGAAGCGTCTGTATACTCTTAGCAAACTGTACTGAAGATATTAAATGGTTGCACCAATATTCAGGATTGATCGCCTCAGTTATTAGTTGTCCGGTAACGTTAGAGATGATGTCAATTTGAGGAGCATTATAAGTAACAGTGGCAGCAACTTGCCGAAATTCTGCCAGTATTGGCTCCATAAGTGGAGAGTGGAAACCGTGAGAGGTTACAAGCTTTTTCGTTTGAATTCCTGCGGCTTCTAAATTTGCACAGATTCGCCCAATTGCCTGCTGCTCTCCAGAAATCACAGTATTTTGTGTGCCATTGTAGGCTGCGATGCCTACGGCGGGCTTCGCCAACGCCACTTTTGCCAGATCAATTCCTGTAATAGCGCGAATATCTGCTTCGCAAGCAAATACTGCCACCATCGCTCCTGTTTGTGGCAGGCTTTGCATCAAACGCGCTCGCTCTGCAATTAGCTTCAGTCCATCCTCTAAGCTAAAAACCCCTGCCACACAAGCGGCAACATATTCCCCAACACTATGACCCATCACTACAGATGGTTTTACACCCCAGGATTTCCAAAGTTGTACCAAGGCATACTCTAGAGCGAATAGAGCAGGTTGGGTGTAAGCTGTCTGGTCTATGAGCGAAGTTTCTCCCGGTTGCGGATAGAGAACTTTTAGGAGATCCTCTTTTAAGTAAGGACGCAGAATTTCATTGCAGTAGTCCAGAATTTTTCGGAAGGTAGGTTGCGTTTCGTAGAGTTGGCGTCCCATACCTACATACTGAGAACATTGCCCTGTAAACAAAAAGGCGATTTTTGGTTGCGTATTTTCGTGTATTCGTCCGATTTTGATTCCTGTAACTTCTTGCTGACTGATAAAGTTAAGTAGCCGTTGATGCAGGTCAGATGTTGACGTAGCGATCGCACTTAACCGATGCTGAAAATGTGAGCGTCCTGTATTCGCTGTAAAGCAGATATCTCCTAAAGGTAAATCTAAATTAGCGGCTAGATAAGCTTCATAACGACTTACTAACTGCACAAGAGCATTTTCTGTTTTCGCTGAGAAGGTGAGTAGATGTTTTGGACGCTCCACTTCTGATGTCACAGGTTCTAATGGCGGTGCTTCTTCGATGACAATATGAGCGTTAGTGCCACCAATACCAAAAGAGCTAATTCCGGCTCTCCGCAAGCCTGATGATTCCCAAGGACATAACTGGGTATTGACTTCAAATGGTGTTTCTGCAAAGGGAATCAGTGGATTAGGCTGCTGGAAATGCAAATTTGCAGGTATTTGACGGTGTTGAATGGCTAAAATAACTTTGATCAATTGAGCCATGCCCGCAGCACATTCTAAATGCCCAATATTAGTTTTAACAGAGCCAATTTTACAAAACTGCTTGCGCTCTGTGTATTTGCGGAAAGCTTTCGTTAATCCTTCAACTTCAATTGGATCTCCCAAAGAAGTACCAGTTCCATGCGCCTCGACATAAGAAATCGTATCTGCTGAGATACCTGCTGCATCCAAAGCTTGACAAATCACCTCGGCATGAGAACGTGAATTTGGTGCTGTGATCCCATTTGTGCGGCCATTATGATTGACAGCAGATCCTTTAATCACCGCATAAATGCGATCGCCATCCTTTAAAGCATGGCTCAGAGGTTTTAGCAATAATGCTCCAGCTCCTTCACCTAAGACAATACCATCAGCTTGGCTGTCAAAGGTTGCACAGCGTCCATTCGGTGAGTGCATTTTCATCCGGCTCATACCCACATAATATTCCGGAGACAACAGGAGATTAACACCTCCAGCTAAAGCCGTCGTACATTCACCTTGGTGTAGGCTGCGACACGCCATGTGCAACGCTACCAGCGAAGAGGAACACATTGTATCAACTAAGACTGAAGGGCCACGAAGATTTAGTAAGAAAGAAACGCGGTTAGCAATGATGGCATTCTGATTACCAATTCCGGCACTATAATCTGATGCATTCAGAGCAGGTGCAATGCGTTGATAATAGCCGTTATTACTACAGCCAACAAAAACACCTACCTGAGTTTGAGCAAAGCTTTCCGGTGAGTAGCCAGCATTTTCCAAAGCTTCCCAAGCCACTTCTAAGAATAGCCGTTGTTGTGGGTCCATCAACTCGGCTTCCCGTGGGGAGATTTGGAAGAATAGAGGATCAAATTGATCGATATGATCAACGAATCCACCCCAACAGGAATAAGTTTTGTTAGCTGCACCAGGATTTTTGTCATACCAATCTGACAAATTCCAGCGCAGACTAGGTACTTGAGCGATCGCATTTTTGCCTTGAGATAGAAGTTCCCAAAATGACTGCAAATCTGGGGATTGCGGAAAGCGTCCAGACATCCCAATTACAGCAATATCCTCGGCACGGATGTGATCGTTAATTGGCTCAACTACTCTTGTACTTGAAGGGTTAGATAACTTGTTAGATAAGGTGGAAACTGCCGTTTTTTGTCGCTCTAAGTTAACAGCCCATAATTTAGCTGGTTCCCAGTTAACTAAGAGATATTTCTGTAATTGAGTTTTTTGTTCTTGAATCAGATATAAAGCAAATTCGGCAGGTGTAGGATATTCGAAAAATAGGGTAGGAGAGATAGAAAAGCCGAATTTTTGACCTAAAGTTTCCATAATCTCTACAGCTTTCAGAGAATCGATCCCAAAGCTGTAAAAGCTTTTATCGAGGGAAATTTGGCTCGGTTTCTTTCCTAAAGAGTTAGCAATTTGCTGGACTATGACTTCACCCAGCCATTGTAGTAAAGAACCTTGGGGAACTTGCAACTCATTTTGTCTAGAGGGTATTTCTAAACTAGTCTCAATGCTAGGTACTGGTAAGGAGTTATTGATAATTACATTGTTGGTTTGCTTAACCACATCTGCTTTTGGTTGGTTATAGCTTTCAATAGTTTCTTTGGCACCGGGTTCATCTACACCGTTAACTAGTTGTCTGAGATTGTTTAAAGAGTCAAGACTGGCTAGAACCGTATTACCATTAATGCCAAAGTCAATGAGACAAGCAATTTCGTCAACACCAATCTCATACAAGCGCTTAACCATGTCTAAGCAAGTGCTAGGCGTTCCAAATAAGGCGCTGGTGTGGAAGTATCTCTCGAAAGCATAAGCTAAGAGGTTCTCTTTTTCAGTTTCGGTCAACTTATCAAGATCATCAGAACCCTGTCGCCACAAGTTCACAGAGCTTTTCATATATTCTATAAAAGGCTCACGAACCTGATTGCGAACAACCTTGAGGTCTTCACCAATAAAGGTATGCAACATCAGAGTGACTTGACCACTATTCGGATCATAGCCATGTTGCTTTCGAGTCTTTCGATAAAGGGCTATTTTTTCTGCTAACTCTTCTATGGGTTGAAAAAGAAGTGCCGTCAGGATGTTGAATCCAGATGCTCCAGCCTCAATAAATCTTTCTTTACTTCCACTACAGGTGATCCAAATAGATAATTCACGCTGCATAGGTAAGGGGTAGACTTTAATATCTGTTTGTTTTCCAACACCATTAGGAAGGGAAATATTTTCTCCTCGCCATAGTTTTTGTACAGTTTGGATACCTGAGAACATAACTTCTTTGCTATCAGCATAGGTATCGGGCGATAGAACAAAGTCGTTGGGGTTCCAACCTCTAGCAAAAGCTAAGTCTACTCTGCCATGAGACAAGTTATCAACAACAGACCATTCTTCAACGACTCGAATCGGGTTGTGCAATGGTAAGACAACACTGCCAGCACGTAAACGAATGCGCTTAGTTAAGGAGGTCAGGGCGGCACTTAAAACAGATGGATTGGGATATAGACCACCAAAGGCATGAAAATGACGTTCTGGTGTCCAGACAGCAGTAAATCCATTGCGATCGGCAAACTTAGCTCCTTCAAGGAAAAGTTTATATTTTTCATCGCTAAACTCAGCTTCATTGCTAGAGAAATACAACAAGCTGAATTGCATCTTTTTGCTTTCTTGTCGATTTTGGAGTTGAGGCTCTATGACCGCATCCACAGGATTTAAAGCATTTAAAGTTCCAGCTAAAAATCCTGCCCGACAAGCATGGCGCTGAATTTTACCACTAGTCGTTTTAGGAACACTTCCGGTCTTCAGCAGCAAGACTGCATGAACCTGTAGCTCATGGAGTTGAGATACTGATGTTTGGATAGCCTCAACTACCTCATCTACGTTTAAATTTCGTAAATAAGTTCGTTCTACTTCCTGAACAATTACCAATTGTTCCTCGCTATCAATCTCAACACCAAATGCTGCACCAGAACCTGCTTTTAGTGCTTGATGGCTTTGTTCTACTGTCAGTTCAATATCTTGAGGATAATGATTGCGACCCCGAATGATAATTACATCCTTTAGCCTACCAGTCACAAACAACTCACCATCCTGCAAAAAGCCCAAGTCTCCTGTACGCAGATATGATCCTGAACTGAGTTTTTCTGAAGCTTTATTAGCGTTAGTATCTTTTAAATAAGCCTGGAAAATTTGCTCTGTTTGCTCTGGGCGCTGCCAATAACCCTGAGCGACACTTCCACATGATACCCAAATCTCTCCTACTCGATTATCTTCACACCGCTTCAGGGTTTGGGGATCAGCGATCGCAATTTCCTCATCTAACCAAATACGACCACAACCAACGAGGGCGCGACTACCTTCCTGCTCAACAGTCGCAGCTACCACTAGGTTTTCTTCTAAGGCTGTACCATCAAAGCAGCGAATCACTGGCGGTTCAGTTTTCCAACCTCCAGACACCAGTAATGTAGTCTCCGCCATGCCATAGCAGGGGTAAAATGCCTCAGGGGGGAAGCCACAAGGCGCAAAAGTTTGAGTAAATCGTTCTAAAGTCTGGGAACGAACAGGTTCAGCGCCGTTGAAGGCGACATCCCAACTACTTAGATCAAGACTTACTCGCTGTTCTGGCGTAATCTTGTCAACACACAAGTCATAAGCAAAATTAGGCCCACCACTGGTAGTTGCTTTGTAGCGGGAAATTGCTTGTAACCACAAAAAAGGCTTTTTAATAAAATCCACTGGAGACATAAGAACGCAGGGAATGCCCAAATATAGAGGCTGTAATACATTCCCAATCAGTCCCATGTCATGAAAAAGGGGCAACCAACCGACAAAGATAGTTTTTTCTGTATGCCCCATAGCAGTCTGGATTAGCCACTGGTTATGCAACAAATTACCATGACTCACCATTACTCCCTTGGGTGTGCCTGTAGAACCAGAAGTGTATTGCAGAAAGGCTAGCGTGTCTTTGTCGAGCGCTGGCTTTTGCCAGTTAGGAGTCTCACAAACAATATTGTCAGTGGCTATACAATGCAAAGCTATTAATTCTGGTTCTTGGGCAAAGCCTTGTTCAATATTAGTCAAGACGGATGCTGTGGTGAGGGCAAACCGTGCTTCTGAGTCTTTCACAATAGCTTGCAATCTCGTCATCCGTTGGTTGCTTCGGGGTGGATATAGAGGAACAGCTACAACCCCAGCATATAAACATCCGAAAAAAGCTACAATAAATTCTAATCCTGATGGATAAAGCAGTAAAGCCCTTTCGCCTGGTGCAGCTTTTAGGCTCTGGAGTTCTACTGCAATAGCTCGTGCTTTTTGATCTAACTCTTGATAAGTTAGTGTGACTTCTTCGTTGTCCCCATCCACCAAGAAAGTATAGGCGACTTGATTTGGTTGGGATAAAGACCGATAAGATAATAAATCAACTAAAGTGGCACAGTTTAGAGAAGTCATTAGTATACCAATCCTGTTTGATACGGACTTTTCAAGAGTTTTTCACATATCTGAACCAAGGCTTTTAAATGGCGATCGCTCAACCCCAAATCAACAGATATTGTTAATACTAAAGCCAATTGTTCTGGCGTTAAGTTTGTCAAGGTAATCGCTGTTTCATTAATAAAACTATTTAATTGGGGATTATTTGAACTTGAAGGGCTGTTTATTTGATTATCTAGTATTTGTCTCTGATCATACACTATTTTTTTACTAAAATTTACAATTTTAGAATTTTCATTTTCTCTCGAAAATGACTGACATTCAAATAATGGAAAACTATTTTTCAAGTTGATATCTTTGCCAACTAAATCATCTGGTAGAGAAAGAATAGAAGTAGTTTCATCATCTTCTATTTGTAGGGAGTTAGAAGAATTGGGCTTGATGGTTTTTAAACCAATATTTGTATTTTCTAAATTGCAAGGTTGAGATGGAACGTTTTCCTTATATTTATTGAGAATTTCTTTAGCTTGTGTATAACTAATATTTTCACCTATAACTGCACGTTTTAGAACTTCGGCTCTAGCCTCTTTAGACGTAGAGGGAGCAGCAATGATATAAAGGGCTGAGGCACTAATATTCAAATTCGTAAAATTTACGAATTTCAGATGCTCTGCAACATGCATAAACTTAGTTGCAGTTGAGATACTCCAATTAAACTCAACCTTGAGCCAATTTGTAAAGTTTCCATGTCCTAAACACTTTTTTACTTCTATTAACCTGTGTCCAATATTGATAATATCTTCAGCAGTACGACGTATCAGTACTTTGATTTCCTGAGTATGTTGTTGAAGTAAAGCTAGTGTTCCAGGATTTAAATTAGGATATGTAGTTTTGGAATTGGAGGTTGTTTCATTTGGCAGATGCTCTAATAATTTGCCCATTTGATTGCTGGTTTTCATGCGATAATATAAACTCCATTTTTTCAGGCAATTATATATACAGTTTCTAATAAGAACTTATGTGAATTAAATTCACTTTTGTTAAGATATCCTGAGGGGGCGACGAAATCAGCTATAATATAGACTCTATAAGCTTCATAGCTCTTAGACCTTGTTGATAGTACTTGCGCTTATTAGAATTTAATCTCATTAATTCTGTTACTAATTCTATACAAATATCCTTAAAATTAACCCAAGTCTGTCCATATAAGCCGACATAAAAGCTACTATGTCTCGGGAGCAACGCGATTTTGTGAGGTGCTGAAACCTGGGACGCACATAGCTTGTTTCAGGATGCGATCGCAACTAAAAAATCAGGTTTTGTTGAGAATATAGGGGTGTAATTGAGAACCAAATCCCGATCTCACTTTTTCGCGTTGCTCCCGTATGTCTCCGCTCTAATCGACCAGATTCTTTGATACGACCAACATATTTTTGTATTCCTTTACGTTTAATTTGTTGACCTTGAATCGTTGTAGAAGTGTAAGCAATTGCTATCAATAAAACTAGAGAAATAAAGCGTTCACCCTCAACCTTATGTCTTCTAAATTATAGTCGCCTTTCTTGAAATTTCTAAACATCTCTTCGATAGAACTATTGCATAAATATTTTGTGGTATAATCAGCGGTTGTTATAATTTCAGTTTTTGGTAAGAGTTTATAAATTGTTTCGAGCAAGTATTATCAGGCGATGGCAACGAGAACACCGCAGGCATCGCTAACTAAAAAAATGGCAGCGAACGTTGTTTCAGTTATTGATTAATTACTGAAATTATTTGGTAACTTTGATTTTTTAATCGATTTATATGGCTAATTCGTGATTATAAATTCCCGTCAGTTCCCTGACTCCGGCTACATCTCGCCACAGCAAGGTCAACACCGCCGCCATCATCAACGGTAAATTCAGTATCCGTTCTCTAAGTCCTAATTTTCGGTAGTACTTTTCTTGATTTGTAATGGCTGGTGTCAGTAATCTTTCCAATTGCTCGGCTATTACTTCGTCTTCCACCATTGGTCTTTGTTTCTTTTTCGCGTGGTCTCGATTGGTTTTTCGGTTTTGTGTCATGGCTGGTCTCAATCGCTCAACTACTTGTCTACACTGAGTTTCTCACGATTTTCGACCTATCCAAATACTACCCTTGACAATTTCCTCTTTTCCTTAACTTGTCACTAATGCGTGATTTATGCAATACTGACTAAATAATTCACCGTTGCGATCATCAAATAATTAATGTAATAGGTGAGCCATGAATTTTATCTTTAGTATTTAAAATATTAAAGATAAAATACCTATCCAGTAAGGTTTTTACTTCAAGCTTACAGCACTTCCGGCAGCTATGAGGTACATCCTAAAAGCTGAAAGCGATGATAGGAGAGGGGCAAGGAGAAAACTATATTGCATAATAGCCGGAAGCGCTGTATACTTGAAGGTTCACGGAAACCACAGGTATATTAAATTAAAGAAAACTAACAATAGGTAAAAAACTTAATAAAATTACTCTCAATAAAAACGTAAATTTTACCGATTTATTAAATAGTTTTCAAAAAGTAATTTTATTTAACCATTGATCAATGATCGAGATGTAAACCTATGTAAACGAGTTTGATTAATACTATGCTTACAAAGATCTATCATAATCTAAACCAAACACAGCATAATACTCCAAGTCCAAATATAGCAATCCTATTTGAGCTGTAAAATTAGTCGTGGAGGGAGGCAATAGGCAAGAGATTTTTTCCGAATGATTTAGGATTGCTATAGTAAAGTGATCGCCAAGCAATTCAAAGCTTTACTAACCCCATCAAACTGGATGCAATGAACAATTCAAAATGAGCGATTACAACTTGAATCTGGTGTGAGTGTAAACAAGAAGTTGCGGATGTTTAAGAATTAACTTGCGTGCTAGCCAAAAGAATATTTACCGTAGAGTCAGACATTACTTTTCCAATTTTTGCACAAGTCTAATATTTATAGGTTAACTTCAAATGACTATCCACATAGAAATCCCAATTATTCGCAAAAAGGTTAAGTATTCATTACCCTGGCTAATGGGGTTGATTGTAGCCGGAGCCTTAATTGTTGGTACTATGACGACCTTGGCATTGGGGAATCGGAGGGCAAGTAAACAAGACATCACACAACTAACCGTCCCAGTTCAAGCGAAAACTATCACCGTCCGAATCACTGCAACTGGTAAGATACAACCAATACAAAGCGTTAATATTAGCCCTAAAAATCCGGGAATTCTGGCAAAATTGTATGTGGAACAAGGGCAAAAATTGCAGCAGGGACAAATTATTGCCCAGATGGATAATTCAGAGATTAAAACTCAAGTCATCCAATATCAAGCGAGTTTAGACCAGGCAAAGGCACAGTTAGCTGAAAGTCAAGCTGGTAGCCGTCCTGAAGATATTGCAGAAGCTAAAGCGCATGTAGCAGAAGCCGAAGCCCAGTTAACTGTGGTGCGTGAGGGTAATCGTTCGCAAGAAATTGAACAAGCACAAGCGCAAGTAGATTCAGCCCAAGCACAAATGGAATTGACCCAAGCACGGCTGAAGCGCTATCAGGAATTAGCTAAAGCCGGAGCCATTTCCCAAGACTCCCTTGAGCAATACACCAGTGAAGATAGACAGGCAAAAGCTAGTTTAGAAGAGACCCAACGCCGATTATCGCTGCAAAAAAGTGGCAACCGCAATGAAGACATTAAAAGACAGCAAGCAGTAGTTGCTCAAGAACGTGAGGCATTAAGAAAGTTGCAAAATGGTAGTCGTCCCGAAGAAATTACGCGACTGAGAGCAGCTGTGGCGGAGGCAAACGCTAAGTTGAAACAACAGCAAGTGCAGTTAGGAGATACAATTATTCGCGCTCCCTTTTCAGGGACTGTTACGCAGAAATATGCAACATTAGGGGCATACGTAAGTCCAGCTATTTCGGCTTCTAGTGATGCGTCTGCAACTTCGACCTCAATTATTGCTTTGGCAAAGGGTTTAGAAGTGGTAGCAAAAGTACCAGAAGTAGATATTCCTCATGTCAAAGTAGGGCAAAAGGTGGAACTTATTATTGATGCTTATGCCGATGAAATATTTCATGGGCATGTGCGCCTGATTTCTCCAGAAGCAATAGTTGAGCAAAATGTTACATCTTTTCAAGTGCGCGTGCAACTTGATACCGAAAGTGAAAAACTACGTTCGGGAATGAATGTGGATAATGTAATTTTTATTGGCAAAACTATTCTTAATGCCTTATTGGTTCCACAAGAGACAATTGTCACTCAGCAAGGAAAAACTGGTGTGATGGTGCCGGATACCAATAATCAACCGCAGTTTCACCCCATAACTGTTGGTGTCAGCGTCGACAGCCAAATTCAAGTTTTGCAGGGACTCAAAGCAGGCGAGCGCATATTTAATGACCTTCCCGAAGACAAACAACCAAAGCCATCAATATAATGAATATTCTAGAAAGCTTCAAAATGGCTACTACTACTTTGCTGGCGAATAAACTTCGCAGTAGTTTAACCATGCTAGGAATTATCATCGGCAATGCCTCTGTGATTGCCATGATTGGGATTGGTGAAGGCGCGCAAAAGTTTGCTAATAAGCAGTTTGAAGCATTGGGACCAAATACATTGTTTATCGTTCCTGGTAGCCCGGAAGGAAAAAATACAGGTATTTTTACACCTAAGACATTGGTAATCGCCGATGCCGAAGCGATCGCCAAACAATTATCTACAGTTAAAAATGTGGCTCCGGATATTACTAACAAGATCCCAATTAATTACCGCAATCAAAACTCAAATAGCTCAGTTATTGGGACAACACCAGCATATCTTTCTGTTCGTAATTTTAAGATCGCTCGTGGTAGGTTTTTTCAGGAGTTAGATATAAAACGCAATCAACCAGTGGCAATTTTAGGTCCTGACTTGGTAAAAAAACTGTTTGGCAGTCAAAATCCCATTGGTCAGCAGGTACGGATTCAAAATGTTGCTTTTAAAGTGATTGGCTTAACAGTAGCTAAAGGCTCTTTTTTAGGTGATAACAATGATGATTTAGCTTTTATTCCCATCACCACCATGTCTAGTCGAGTTATAGGGCGTACTTCTCCTTATGGTATCGAGCTTTCAATGATATCGGTATCTGCCAAAAATCAAAATAGCATCAGGGCAGCAGAATTTCAAATCAAAAATTTGCTACGTCTGCGTCACAAGATTATTCAAGATGATGACTTTAGCATTGAAAGCCAACAGAACATTCTAGAAATCATTAATACAATTTCCAGTGCATTGACAATGATGTTAGCTGCGATCGCTGGCATTTCCTTGCTTGTCGGCGGGATTGGCATCATGAATATTATGCTCGTCTCTGTCACAGAACGTACTCAAGAAATTGGACTTCGCAAAGCAATTGGTGCTAATCAGCAAGACATCTTATTGCAGTTCATCATTGAAGCTGTCCTTCTCTCAGTCGTTGGTGGCGTAATAGGAATTGTTGTAGGTGGGAGTGCGGTTGTACTATTTGGCATTTTCACGCCCTTAAATGCTGGGGTCTCACCTACAGCAGTTCTTGTAGCTGCCAGTGTTTCTGGTGGTATTGGATTATTCTTTGGCGTTCTTCCTGCACGTCGTGCTGCACAACTTGACCCTATTGTGGCGCTTAGAAGTGCTTAAATCCTCAATATTCAAACTGAGCGATACAATTTATGGCAAATATTCTTACGACTATTAATGCTAATATTCCCACTCCTACTCCGCAGTCGGCAATCATTTATCTAGAAAAGGTTTTCAAAGTTTATGGGAGCGGTGAAACCAAAGTACAGGCACTCAATGATATCAATTTGATTGTGGAAGAAGGCGAATATTGTGCAATTATGGGATCTTCAGGTTCAGGTAAATCCACAGCTATGAATATTATTGGTTGCTTGGATCGCCCCAGTTCTGGACATTATTACTTGAATCATCTTGATGTTGCCCAAATGACTGATGTCGAGTTAGCAAATATTCGCAACCAAAAGTTGGGGTTTGTGTTCCAACAATTCCATTTATTAACGCAATTGTCAGCTTTGGAAAATGTAATGCTGCCGATGGTATATGCTGGTGTGCAACCTGAGGAAAGACGCGAGCGTGCGATTATATCTCTTCAACGCGTAGGTCTAGCCAATCGCCTTTACAACAAACCCACTCAACTTTCTGGTGGACAGCAGCAACGGGTAGCGATCGCTCGTGCCATTGTTAACTGTCCCGCTATACTCCTAGCTGATGAACCTACTGGCGCACTTGATTCGCGCACTACCCAAGAAGTATTGGATATATTTACTGAACTTAATAGTGGTGGGATTACGGTGATGATGGTTACTCATGAGTCAGATGTTGCTCGTCAAACCCGACGTATTATCTGGTTTCGTGATGGTCAAGTTGTACACTCTCATGTGACCCCAGCTGATTTGAATGAACTTAAGTAGTCAATATTTTAGCCACTGTACTCTTTCTCAATCAAACCCAACAACTTCTCCTCCACCGCAGTCAAATACGGGCGCTTCAGTTCCTCCAGATGCTTCAGCAAAGTACTTGGGGCATCTTCTGAATTCTCATTTTGTGACTTGAAGAAGATTTTGGACAGGTTGTCCAAGTTTACCTTCCAAAAGTGCATGTCCAAGTTTACCTTCCAAAAACGTCCAAAAAATAACATAAAGGAAAGCTAAACGGCTCAAACTATCTCTCTGTATACAAGATAAAGGTTTTGCTCCCTAGCGATGCTTACGGCAGCAAGCGTAAGCAACTGGAGTTTAGACTAAGCCATACAAAAAGACCCAGCAGGGCTGAGTTAATCAGAGACGAATGGCACTAAGAAAAGCTATAAACCACGCTGCATAAGCATTACAAGTATTAATGCGTTAATAGCAGTGGACACTTGGCTGCGATCGCTATTTTTGTAAGGGCTGTGAAATGGAAGCGGTAACGGTGGAAGGTTGCCCAAAAAGTTTTTGAAGGTAGAAAAAGCGAAGCTCGTTCATGGAATACTTTCTTTGAAACGAGCAAGCACATACGATAACTACTACTGTGACATTACGAGTACAAATTCTCAAGGATAAAATTAGTCAAAGTTTGGGGCTACCTTTTAAAGAACTGTTGCCAGAATCTGCAATAAGACTTGCAATTTCTGAGTTAAAGATTAAATACAAAAAGCGATTATTTGACCCATTGATAACGTTGTGGGCGTTTTTATCTCAGGTTCTGGATAATGACAAAACTTGCCACAATGCGGTAAGTAAAATAATTGCACATTTGGCTGAGGAAGAGGTAGAAATTCCGTCAACAGATACGAGCGCATACTGCCAAGCACGGGCAAGATTGCCAGAAAAATTATTAGAGATAGTTTGATGTGGTCGGCTGGAACTACTTATTGTACTTCTCCGTTGCGCCTATCGTTGCAAGGTACTCGCCACCATTTAATTAACTTTATTCCCAAACTAGAGGCTGCTTCTTCTCAAAAACGTCATCGACTTTATTGCACTTTACTGAAAGTTATTGCTCACAAGGCTGTTCCCGATCGCTCCGCAAGAAGTGAACCACGAGTCCGTAAACGTCGCCCAAAAGCTTACCCCTTGATGACGAAACCCCGGCATGAATTACGAAAACAGTTGCAAACTGCTTAAATCACAAGCCTTTGGGCTTTTCTTAGTGCCATTCTCCTTACAATCATTGTGCAACTCTGTTCTTCCCATCGGGTTATTATGTTTTCTGAAATAAAGAAATGCCTCTTGTTAGCCATACCTCTCTCCTTGGCACAACTGGCTCAGGGAGCGACTGGTTTTGTGGATACGGTAATGATGGGTTGGCTAGGAAGTCAGACCATTGCATCTGGAGGTTTAGGAGCTAGTATCTTTAGCTTTTGTCTGCTGCTGTTTACTGGTATTATTTCTGCTGTTAGTCCCTTAGCTGCCCAAGCATACGGATCTGGAAATCAAGAGAAAATCGGGACAATTGTACGGCTAGGATTAGGGATATCTCTGATACTAGCAATACCAATTGCGTTACTGTTTTGCAATGGAGGTAGTTTACTCCTGCTGCTAGGGCAGGATGCTAACACAGCAGCATTAGCACAGACTTATTTAAGAGCAATCGCACTGGGTTTCATTCCTGCTTTAGGCTTTGCGGTACTTAAAAGTTTTCTTTCTGCTCTGTTGCAACCGCAATTAGTAATAGTGACTGTAGTTTTGGGTACTTTGCTCAACGTCGCTGCTAACTATGTGCTGATGTTTGGCAAGCTGGGTTTTCCAGCAATGGGTTTAGCTGGTATCGGTTGGGCAAGCACATTTTCACTTTGGAGTATGTTTGTTGCTTTGACAGTTTATATATGCAATAAACCTCAATTTGCAGTATATGGTATTTTTCAACCCTCATT
Source organism: Nostoc sp. WHI (assembly GCF_015714725.1). GTDB lineage: Bacteria > Cyanobacteriota > Cyanobacteriia > Cyanobacteriales > Nostocaceae > Nostoc. The sequence goes on along the minus strand of NZ_WBKM01000136.1, from coordinate 489 downwards.
TTACAAAGCTTTTACCTTAGAACATCGCCATATCATTGGCGAGATTTTTCAGGTTGGGCTGCCCATCGGCGGACTGATTGCAGTAGAAGTAGGACTCTTCACTGTCGTTACTTTCTTGATCGGGCAATTAGGAATAAATGCCCTTGCTGCTCATCAAATTGCTTTACAAACAATTTCTATGTCGTTCCAGATTGCGCTGGGCGTTTCTATTGCGACAACAATTCGTGTTGGGCAGTTAGCCGGACAAAATGACCTAGCTGGAACTCGTCTAGCTGGATATGTAGGCATTGCCATTGCAGCTTTATCTATGGCTGTAGCAGCCATTGCATTTTGGCTAGTGCCAAAGTCGATTATTTCTCTTTACATTGATATTAACGACCAGAACAATGCACAGGTGGTTGCCCTGGCAATGAAATTGCTGGGAGTGGCAGCTATTTTTCAAATAGTTGACGGTGTGCAAGTGACTGCGGCGGGAGCATTACGCGGACT
>NZ_WBKM01000096.1 GCF_015714725.1 Nostoc sp. WHI | reverse complement strand
GTTGGGAAGGGTGAAAAAGTAACTTACGTCTACTGTTGACTATTAGTACCAAAAAAGGTACAAGAGTAGTATGATGTCAAATTTATCTAATTAAACATAGCTCTGTAAAGCTACAATATGTGCTTTTAAAGGTCTATGTGTTTCTAGACAAATTTGATACATAAATGGAAGAAAAACGAATTCCTGCACAGTTCTATCAAAACGAAAATGGTACAGAACCCGTTCGTAAATGGTTAAAAGATTTAGACAAAGAAGATCGAAAATTAATTGGTGCTGACATTAAAACAGTAGAGATTGGATGGCCAATTGGGATGCCAACTTCCCGTCCAATGGGTAAAGGGCTATTTGAAGTACGTACAAATTTACCTCAAGGTAGAATAGCTCGTGTCTTGTTTTGTATTTATGGCGAAAAAATGATTCTTCTCAATGGGTTTATCAAAAAAACCCCGAAAACTCCACAAAAAGAATTGGAGTTAGCTTTAGAACGCAAGAGAAAACTAGAGGCACAAGGATGAGCAAAAATCCATATATCGGTTCGTCTCTTGATGACCTTCTTGAAGAAGAAGGGACACTTGAAGAAATTAACTTGATTGCTGCTAAACGTGTTATTGCATGGCAGATTAGCAAAGCAATGGAAGAAAAAAAATTGAATAAGACAGCAATGGCAAAGGAGATGAAAACTAGCAGAGCCTCTCTTGATCGGCTGTTAGACCCAAATAACGCATCTGTATCCTTAGACACCATTGATCGTGCTGCCAGAGTGGTTGGTAAACGGATACGTTTTGAATTGGTGGATGCAATGTAGGCATAATTCAACATCACCTATCTTCTTAACCCATCTCTGATGAGATGGGTTAAATTTTGCCTCTTAGAATGTCTTAAAAACAGGAGTAATAGGAATGTCATTACCAAAAGATTTTGAATTGATAATCAAGGAAGAATATGGTAATTTTGGTTGGGAATTAGCTAATTGTTTCAGTTGCATAGCAGAATTTTTAGGTTATAAAGTATTAGATATTTCTTCGGTAAAAACAGCATTAAAAATAGTTTCTAATATTCATGGTTCTAGTTTAAAAGGTATTACCGGACATCCTAAAAATTTAAGTATTTATTTGAAAGCGCAATATCCGCAAACTCATCAATCTTTTGTTAAAAGAGCCGAAACTTTAAAAAAAGATGATGAAGATGATGAATTCCAAAGACAACAAGAAGTAAGTGTAAAATTTGCAAAATATATTATTAATAAAGATTCTGACTTCATTCTTTTTATGATTGATGAGTTCTACAGAAGTTTTGTATTAGATACACTATCTAATAGTATGTTTGAATGGCTTTTAGATATTGAGGAAACCATCAATAAAAAATCAGAGTAGATAACGGCTTGTGTCGAAATATATTAAAGGCTATGTATTTAGTTATACAAAATCTCAAGAAATAATTTAATAGCACGTAGCTATTCATAAACAATATGTAGCAACAAAGCAATAGATTAAATATAAAAGCTTCTCACTGTTGTAGCCTAAAAATATCAGTACAACTGTGTGGCAGTGAAATGTGAAAATAAATCGGCATGGACGCGCTAAGGTTCTAACACAGTCAGAGATACAGCTAATTTTTAGTGATGGCTTAGACAATGACCGCGATCGCGCTTTGTTGGGGTGTGAGTATCAATGGAACAGAAAACTGGGTTAAGCTTAAAAGCCTTATTGCGTAAGGATTTTTTTGAAAGTTGTAGTAGCTCACTTTTCAAATCACTAACTACTGCCTAACGATAAATCAAGAGTTTCAGCACCTAAAATTTTTTGTAGTATTCATGTAATGCTTCTTATCCCGGTTTTCTGTTCCGATGATACTTGTACCCCAATAACAAAGGGGAAAGTTATCGCCCAAATCCAGCACTTTATTTACAAACGGGTGCTGCGGCCCTGATGCTCTTTTGGGTACTTGGTCAAACAAGTAAACTAGAATATCAAGAATACGTGCATATCCATCTTTATTCACCGCCGCTTTACCTTGCAAAGCTTCCAACAAGCAATCTGTGAAAGCACTGTAGGGTTGACCCGTGTAAGAATATTCGTCTTCTCGTGAGGAAGCAACCACAACTCGACCACTTCCCGCTCCTAGCACATTTAACAGTTCCGGCGGTAAGGGTGATTTAACAAATGTTTCCCCTGGCTCCTTCAAAGCTGGAACACCACTTGCATGACAGCAATCTAATAAAACTACGAGTTTACGCGCTGTAATTGCCTCAATTTTTTGGGTAAATTCTACACCTGAGATAGCTGTGTCTGCGCGTTGACTGGGGTCATAACCGAACGGTACAAGGAAGTATTCATTGGTGCGCTGGATGCGTCCACCGTGACCAGAGTAGTAAATAATCACAGTTGCATCAGGATTTTGATTGACCTGGGCGATAATTTGGTCAAAAGCTGCGAGGATATTTTGCCGAGTTGCAGAGGTTTCGGTAAGAAGTGTGACCTTTTCTGGTGAATAGGCGGCGCGATCGCTATCAATCAGTATATCTTGTATAGCCGTAGCATCTTTGACTGTGACTGGTAAATCAGCACCTACGCCAATGAGTAATGCATAACCGTTGGTAAAAGTTTGGTTTGTCATACAGTGGGTGAGGAATGCGATCAACAGTTTGTAGTGGGGACTTCAGTCCCCAAAGGCAGGACTAAAGTCCTTACTACGAACATTTTTTCTTGGCGAGGTGTTATTGACTACAATCATAGCCAGCATTTTCTTATTTAACACGAGTTGCAGTTTGCGGCAATAATTTTTAATTACATCCACTTAGATAAGTTTAAAGCTTTTAATCACCAAAAATATTAGTATTGACTAGTTTTAGCTATTTTAGTGGTTTGAAATTTGGACTAACAACAGGTTCTGTATTTTTTGTAGCTTTTTGTCCAGATATAAAATTACGTAATTGGGATGTCACCTGGAAGAGGGAGGGCGACTTTACAAAACATTTAAGGTCTTGTACTGAGCCGTTGAAGTATTCCAAATAAGCTCTACCGCTAACTGTAACGACCTGCAATACTAATCGCTCAAACCTGCAATCAAGACATTTACAAACCAGGATTAAATGCAACTATAATTGCGCTTCAGCCAGGATTAAATGCAACTGAGCCAGGATTAAATGCAACCAACCTGCAATCATCACTTTGAGCCAGGATTAAATGCAACTATAAAAGTCAAAAAAACGAACGTTTTCTTAACTGCCACATTGGTAAGGCTTTTGGAACGTTAAACCGTTGGTTTTCCAGTAAAAAAACTCGGTAAAGAATTCAAAGTTTATTTATCAAATTCTGAAATGAGTTTTTTGACCAACTGCTGTCAATACTGAAAACTCAGTCCTAGTAAAGTTTTGAGCTTATTTGCAATTAATCCTGGTCGAAACGGATGATTGCAGGCTGGTTGCATTTAATCCTGGCTCAGTTGCATTTAATCCTGGTTCAAATGAAATTATAGTTGCAAATAATCCTGGCTGAAAACAACGATGATTGCAGGTTGGGTGATTTATAATTGCAGGTCGCTACAAGTAGCGGCGATTTGATAGCGCCTTTAAGAATCCGGTTCTGGATTGTCTTTTGAATCCCCATCCGCTTATGCGGTGGGGAGTATCAATCATATTTTACTTCGGGCTACATTTGGGCTTAATTTTTGTTTAAGTCCCATTAACTTTAATCAAAAGAGCAGTCTGATGAGAGCCTACTCCCAGTCCAGCAAGAACAATGTATTCGACACTTATCTTATTGAAATAGTAGGCCAGTGTTACCGGAATTGAAGCCAAAAGCATATTTCCAAATTGCTCAAGTGTATCGAAATACTCTTGAGGTTTGATAGCCTGACTCCAGCTATCCATCAGTTTGCGGGATGCTTGGTGACTGATTAAAGCAATGTCGTCGCCAGTTAAACCATGTCTTTCCAGCAAGGATTTTATGATTCTCGGAGGTCCTTCCATTCCTAACGTGAGGAATGATTGAATCCCTGCTTCAGGTGTAATGTCATAAGTTGGAATGGGCAGGTTGTTTTCATCTAGGATGATACTATGAATACCATTGTTTATTGATGGGCGGCATTGCATCGTCATAGCACCATATTCATAGCTAAGTGTCTCTGCTTCGTAATCAAGGAGTGTAAAGCTACTGCTGCGACTTATGATCACAGCTCCTGCCCCGTCTCCTATGCTGAGTGAGTGACCTTTGGTATAGTCCACATACTTCGTCCAGTGACCGCCACAAACGACCAGTGCATTCTCACAGTGACCAGCAGCAATAGCCTCCCATGCCTGAATAATGCTTGTCAAAAAGTTACCAAAATCAGTATTAATCGGAACTACTAGAGTTTGAGTAGACAAATTCAGGTCTGCATGCACTTTGTAAAGGGCATTGGGTGTAATGAACTCAGAAACAGATGCATAGCCGTAAAGACGATTAATTTGTTCAAGTTTTAACCCAGCGTGAGCGATCGCCATCTGGCTAGCTTGTACCATTAAATCCTCTACTCTTTCCCCTAGCTTTAAGTAGCGTCGTTCCTTCGTTCCTGTAAACAGGCTCTTTTCGGATATTCCCTGAGAATTAGCGGTTGCTTTTATATTGTTAAATAGCGGATCGCTATTAGTCCGAATATGGGAGGGAACGCAATATCCAAACCCAATAATTCCAATTGAATCTTTCATTTTTCTCCAGCACGCTACTTGTATATCTATTTAGAATCTGTAGCTACTTGCGAAATCAAAGCCTCAATACGAGCTCCAATGGGTGCCAGTCGGGTTGGATCAATAACCACGTCAACAACGAACGGGACTGGAGAGGTCATAGCTTTCTGTAACGCAGCCTGGACATCAGACTCCCTTTCAACACGGATGCCATCTGCTCCCATACTGCGGGCAAGCATGACAAAATCCGTATTGGAGATCGGGAATTCCGACTCCACGCCCTTAAACCCTTGTAGCGCCATTCCCTGCTCACACATGTTGTAACGAGCATCGTTGAGTACAATCCAGACGGCGGCAATCCGGTACTGTACAGCTGTACTCACTTCACTGTTCATGAGCATGGCACCATCCCCGACGATAGCAACTGCCTTGGCATTGTGTGCCAAGGCAGCACCTAGAACTCCCGTAACGGCATGACCCATAGCTGCAAATCCGGTGCTGACCCGATAACGGCCGGGTGTGGCGAATCGTAGCGTGTGCGTTCCCCAGGCAAACGAGTTGCCTGCCTCGGTGAGTACCACCGCATCGCTGTTTTCAACAATCACATCCTGAATTGCAGCCATGAGCACATCGGGCCGCACCAAGCCGTCCTTATGTGGAACGGGAACATTGCGATTGGGTTGAGGCAACATTACTGCTATTGGCTGACTAGGACGCTTCGGAAAGCGCTCTAGCAGTGCAGTTACGAACAATCCCACGTCAGATTGAACAGAAAACGTCTCAGAGGATGGATATGCGACTCCTGGTACCTCTGGGTCGATATCAATATGCACAAATCCCCGAGAAGGAACCATAGCGGCATTCCAAAACGAGGTGAACTCACTCAGACGCGTTCCCAATACCAGCACGCGCAAAGGACGCTGCTGCCGCATATATTCCACAACCGAAGAATGGCCACCAAAGCCTGTAACACCCACGAACTGAGGATGTTCTTCAGGAAAGATGCCCTTACCACGTGGCGAACACATCACCGCAGCTCCTGTCCTCTCAGCAAGCTCGCGGATTGCGGCCGCCGCACCCCGCGCACCGAAGCCAACCCAGATCGCAAACGATCCTTCAGACAACAACTTGACACATTCCGAAACCGTTGCATCGCTAGCAGCTGGCGATGTCTGAACAGGATTGATCGGTGGCAACAATGTCTCGATAAAACTGCTCTGGATAGCCCTGGGGATACTAAGATGAGCGACAAAGCCGCCTGGTCGTGACAAACCCTGTGCAAGCCTTCGAGATATTTCTGGAAGTTCATCTCCGTACTCAAGAGTCGTGGCGTAATGGAACAACGCCCCCGAGTTAAAAAAACCTATGTTGGACATCGTGTACGCACTAGTTTCCTGAAATGCCCACCGTCCGCGCTGTGATGCCGAGGTAGAAGGCGACAGGAGAATGATCTTTGCCCCATCCCAACGCGCTCCCAAGATTCCGGTGAGCGTGTTGGTGATACCAGGTCCGCTCGTGGTTAACACTACGGCAGGGCATCCACTAGCAAAGTACGACTCAATGGCTGCGAAAACTGCTCCCGTTTCATGGCGAAAGTGAAGCACCTCAATCTGATGTAGTAGAACAGACCAAAGCGGTGCAATGCCGCCCCCTGAAACTCCAAATGCATACTTGACTCCCATATCTACTAGCATTTTGGTCACTGCTTCGGAGACTGAAACAGTCCCAGGTTGCCGATTGCTAAGGATAGTCAAGATACCTGACGGGCAACCTGGATGGACAATCGCCTCTTGCAAGTGAGGTGAGGCTGACGTGGGTGAGGAGAGAATGGAAGATGCAGAGTGATGTTCCAGAAGCGTGGCATCGGCTGGTGCTAACTCAACATAAGTTGGTTGTTCCAATTTTTCAGACATCTTCGTGTTCGTATGCTGAAATTCAGTGTTCATAATAAAATTAGGTGAAAGATAATTGCATGGTTGATACGCCTACTCAGAGGTAATCTTCTTTCCTGCTTGTTAACCAGGAATTTAGGCACGCATCTGAATTGGCTTATGTGAATGGGCTATTTCATAGAAGGTAAACTTGCGCTCAAACTCCAGGGACAAGACCTCTAGTTGTTACCCTGTGTAGATCAGATAAACTAATCAGCAGATTAAAGTATGCGTCGGTCATCTCTTGCGAAGTCAACCGTGTGTGTTAAGAAGTTTATTGAGTATCAACAAGGAAGATAACCACTGTTGGGGCGTTGCTGAACCACGGAATGACACGGCATCTCCTTTCGTGGCTCTTGTACCAAATCATTACCAGGCATCAGCAACGCTAGAAATGTCTATAGATTGCGGACTCAGACCTGCGCCATTACCGCCACTTCAGCCGTCTTATTTAAGTAAGTTGTATCCACAATCACCGTATTACTAAGTGGTTTGTGTTGGCCTTTACGGATAGAAATTGCAACAAGAGCCGCAAATCCTAAGATGACCAATGAAGCCGAAGGTTCGGGTACTGGTGTAGGATTGTTCCCTGGGGGAAGGAATTCTAATCCGTACTTGGGAGCGGCTGCTAGGAGTTTTGGTATGTTAGGGGGTAAAGGCGGAGTAAAGGGGTCTGTCAGTGTTACTGGATCACCTATTTCCCTGAAGAACTCTTCAATCCCCGATGGCAGCCAAACGTTCAGCATCGTTGCCGGGTCTGTCCCGAGGTTCATAAATGTGTGGGCGTGGTCTTTGGGCCCATAGATCAGGGTTCCGGGGGTTGCATTGATAACTTGGTCGTCCATTTTGAACGACAATTCCCCATCAGTGATGTAGAACCACTCGTTTTCCCGACGGTGGATGTGCGCTGGTGCCCCAGCCTGCGGTGGAACGTAAAATTCCGCCAGCGAGTACCGTCCCCCGGTATCTTCGCCTGTTGCGATAAAGGTAGCTCGGTCAATTCCCACAACCCAGACCGACTCATAATTTGAGAATGTTTCTGGTGTCGGTGCGACGAAATCATCAATTCCTGTCGTCTCAATAAAGGTGGGCAGGTCAACCCCTGTCAGGATTCGCATTCCATGAGCTTCTGCTTTCGGGCTGATTGCCAAAGCAACTAGGAGCGAACTAGCGACGCAAAATACAGATGATTTCATTGATTGAAAAATTCTTAAAGAAATGTACTTACGTGAACCTCTATCCATAATCTCCAATCCTGACTATTTGATGAGTTTCTAGTTAGCGGCAGACACTATTCATGCCAAGGTATACTTTAATAAAATTCGGAAGACACTGAAGCAATGGTAGATAAATCTCAATGTATTTCTGTGTATTTCCTTTCCGCTGTCCAATGGAGATCGGATGATTGATAAACTTTCACGCCTTCCAGACCAGCCTTTTGCACGATTTCATTCACCTCATTGAGTCTAAAGGCGGCATGGAGAGAATCTCGTAGTAACATATTCTGGCGCTCGTCGTACTCTGACTCTGTACCAATACTTTCAACAAAGGCATTCATCGTTGCTTCATCGTCGGGTCGAATTAAATCGCGGATGAAGATTGCTCCGTTTGGCTTCAGCACTCGCTTGATTTCCAGAAAGAAGGGCAGTGGATCGGGCAAATGGTGAACGATACTATTCGAGATGACCATATCGAATTGGCCATCTTGATAAGGAAGCTGCTTGGAGTCGGCTAATTCCAGAGAAATCTGTTTTTGCAAACCCGCCTGCTCGACATTCTTTGAGCCAATGAGCAGCATATTTTTTGACAGGTCGCTGCCGATAACCTGCAATTGTGGACACTGCTGGCAAATTAAGATAGGAATGCGGGCAGTACCTGTACCTGCGTCAAGAATGAGACCGGATTGCGGACTCAGATCAATAGCATGTTTTGCAAATGCGGTATTTACTTCTGTGAAGTCCATCGCGTCGTATTCAACAGCTTCTTCCGACGTATCCATCACTTCTGGTTCAAGAACTCTTTGCATTGATAAATCTCCTTAAATGTGTTGCTAAAAGGTCATTTGTATGCCGAAATCTGTAACGGCACGATTGAGCGGAGCTTGAAAATCTAGCAGGTTGCCCTAGTTTTTGACAATAGTCACTACTACGAACTATCATCAGAAGTTGAAATAAAAATGGTCTTGTCAATCTGAATTTCAATCATCACTTTTCACTTTGAGGATTTACTTACATGGAACGGACAGCCACCTGCTAATTGACCATTTGGATCTATCAGTCGCAAGCGGTTCTGCTCGAATTTATCAAGCATATCTACTGCTGTATGTTGGGGCGCTCGCAAGCTTCCTGCCTCATCACCCCCAAATTTTTGACAAACAGCTTTGTGGGAAGCACAAACAACCTTATAGGCTGAGATAAACTTGTTGTGCTGAGGTTGGAGGGAAGCCGGCAGTGTCTTGTAAAGAGGCTGTATTTTCTTCAATACAGTCATCAGATAAGTATGATCCCAGTGCATAAGTCCGCTAAAATCCTCGGATCTAACGTTAGGGGGCATCATCATCGGACGAATATTTTCTTCAAATATGTGCCTAGTGAAAATTCCCGCAAGCTCCATTGCTGCTGCTGATGCAAGCATTAGTTCTGCAGCAGTTTCAAGCTCAATTCCAGCACCATTTATATTTCCATCTTCTATCTCCATTTGAAAGCGACCAAGGCAGATAATTAGGCACTGGATATAAACAGAAAATGTCCAATGCGATTTTTTCCAGATTTCTATTGCCTCAACATTAGTCATATCCTTTCTTCTAAACCTAGGTTGAAGACTCTAACAAATAGGTTTGCACAGCTTTTAAAACCCATTTTTTGACTTTCTACTTCTAATTTGGCTGATTCAAGTGAGGTGCTACAATTTAGCTCAAGCAAAGCACGATATGCGGTTAAAACACTTGCAACTAAACATTCAACTGAATCTTTAGCTAGCACATGCTTTAAAGCGAAAAACTGATCAAAATCATCGATTTCCCATTGTTCTAGAGAAGTATTAGTGGGGAGAATGTCCCCAGTCTCAATGACTTCCACTGGGCCTAGTATCTCTATTGCCTGGTTAACAGTGCTTAGAGCCTGTTGATCTGAAGTTTCATCTAAAGCTTGCTGGAGCAAATTGAACACTGCACACACTTTATCCTTGGACTGACTTACTTGATAGCTCCTAAATAAGTAGTCAGGTCGAAGCAAAATCAAAATCTCTGAAACTATCTTGTGGTTCACTAGAGTTACCTCACTCAAGGTTTTTATCTACTAAAATCCCTGCCTGACTACCCACAAGGGAGCTAATGTTACATACTAATAAGACAGTAAGGGTTGCTGAATCTCTCAAGTTTGGCTGATTAATTGCCGAATTTAATGACAATGAACATAACTTAAAATTTCTCCAAAAACATTGCAAACAATGAGTCTTATGACCAAGAAAACATCAGTTATCTCAGTTGCATAGGAATTTAAATGCTATAACCCACATTCCGCACCCAGAGTGTCACAATCGGTAATCACTTAACTTTTCACAGGTTTTAAGCTAAAAATTATGCTGGCATAATTTTTAATCTCAGTTAAAACAAGGAGATTAAGTATATAAACTAGCTTTGTTTTATTCTAAAAAGCAGTAAAAACACCTTTGTGACAGTTAGGGTGCGGAAGGTGGGCTATAAGTATTACTCAGTTATTTTTTATGGTTTTACGCAAAATAAAGACAAATTTATATTTTTTTACATTTGAGATTAAACTTCACCAAATTGCGACAGCTTTCTTGTCCACCTGCAACCAGTCATTAAATTAGTGACAAAAAATTAGTGATGAAATTGTTCGGGTACATCCCAGTTTTTATTTTTCAATGAGAGAATAACTGTTATACGCGATCGCGCATTGCTATCGTAGCTGTTCACAAACAAAGTGAACGTTGAGCATTCCCCTTGAAACAGAACCAAGACTCAACATGAAAGAAACAAAATCCACAAAAAAATTTACCCCTGTTTTTGACCCTTTTTTTGTCTATCTAATTGATAATTACTCTCAAGATGAACCGCCCAAACCGTGATTATTGAAACATTTATCAATAAATATTACAGTTTTTGCACTAGCTTCTTGATTTGACTCAATTCGTGCGTTTGAGATAAAACCTCGAAAAAACATCCATTTTCCCCGCCCTCACCAACTACATTCAACATCTCCCAATATCTATCCAATATCTCCCAAATCTCCAATTTTTTCTTACCTTTTTACCCCTTAAAAATCATCCACTCACAAAATTCTCATTAGCTCAAAAATTCCCAATAAATCCGAACAGTTCCCAAGACTTGTTAGAAGTCTACCATTATTTCCCAATAATTGGTCAATTACCCTGAAAATCGCTTAAAAGCTTTTAAGCTCTGTAATCCATCTTTTTCTGACGCACAGTACGCCATCTTTGGCGGAAAGTTTTTGAGAGCCAAAACTGAAAAGTAGAAGCCGAAGCAACAGCCATCAAAAATACTACTGAATAACTACACAATTACGACAAAAGCCACCTCAGAGTTCACCCCTCTGAAAAATGCGGCGATTCTTCTCTAGTTCTTCGCTCAATCAAGAAGCGCCAAAAATCGCGGACAATTCAAGTGATGAAGCCAACTCAATAAACCGCTACAGGTTCACCTAATGAGAGTAAAAATCAACCAAACAGCTGATCCATAAAATCAACAGATGCTTCACCTGCAATCAAACTTGAGTGATTGATTTCTGGTTGCTCAACGGTAGATGGCGCTGGTTCGGGCTACCCCCATGAGCGCTATTGCTTTGGGAGCTAGCCGCAGGAAATGGCACAGACACACAGCCGTAAACACTCTTATCTAGTCCAAACTCCAAAGCCATAATGACTTTAGCGAAATCGTTATTTCGTTTTTTCGTTACTGCCCAATACAAACCAGTAAAAGCGATCGCCCAGGATATAAAAAACTAAACATCCGCGTACAGAGCGCCAAAAACCTGATTTTTTCGTAACCTCCGGTAGCAACGTTGAATTTCGATACACAGATTTATCTGTAATCTGGCACTAAATTCTGTTTGCGCTCATAACCAAAATTTTTGTCCAACATCAAGATATAAGTAATATAGGAAGTCCAGACATCTGCCACCCTGTTACCCAATCCTTGGGTATCAAGTTGTTTGGGTAATTGCACGTCGCCATTCCAAACAATTGGTATACCTTCGTTTTGAAAATGTTCAGTTAACTCAGTACGCACAAACTCAGCCGTACCGCCACAGATGAGAATTTCGTCCAAGATGGCAACTTTTTTAATCCAGCGTACCAAAGCCCGACAGTAGCCCTCACGAACCGACGGCAGAACTTGCTGAAATAACTTTAAATCAGCAGCGACACCAGAATCAGTAGACTTGCGCGATAAACGACGCAGCCCATCAAAGTTTCCTTGACCTGCTGCTAGTATTGCCGTCACTATATGAAAATTATCCTTTGACAGTCCAACAGCAGTATGTTCCACAAACTGTTGCACCAGCCAATTCATTCCCAAATCTGTAGTTTCAGCTTTTGCAAGACTGCCACGTTCAACCAGAATAAAACTGGCATTGCGATAGCCCAACATTAGCATTCCTATATTCTTTTGAAAATATTTGACATTGGCATTGCGACTGCGATATTGAAGAATCCCTACGCCTTCAGGAGACACATCTAGAACTTACGCATTGACAGAAAAGTGATACTATGCAGTAAATCCCAACTTCTGTGATAGGTGTTCTAAAATAAAGTCACGAGCTACTTGAAGAGATAAATTTCTTTGGAGTTCATACCAATTTTCAATTAACTCTTCTACCCGCATTAATTCTAATTGTGTAAAAGCTCGAATTGCGCTAAAAAAGTGAGTTCTAATTGCCTCAGATGTCCTCACCATAAATCGACCAATACCACATACTTGTTTAATCGCTCTGTGGTAGCATTCAATCCCCCAATGAATTGAATGTAATGTTTTAAATTCTGTTTGGCTAATTCCAATTAGTGCATTTTCTTCAGGTATATATATCAT
>NZ_WBKM01000078.1 GCF_015714725.1 Nostoc sp. WHI | reverse complement strand
CGCCAACTGAGACTACAACTGTCACCCCGCCAACTGAGACTACAACTGTTACTCCGCCAACTGAGACTACACCTGTAACCCCGGCAACTGAGACTACACCTGTAACCCCGGCAACTGAGACTACACCTGTAACCCCGGCAACTGAGACTACACCTGTAACCCCGGCAACTGAGACTACACCTGTAACCCCGGCAACTGAGACTACACCTGTAACCCCGGCAACTGAGACTACACCTGTAACCCCGGCAACTGAGACTACAACTGTCACCCCGGCAACTGAGACTACAACTGTCACCCCGGCAACTGAGACTACACCTGTTACCCCGCCAACTGGCTCTCCAAGCACATAAAACTGCTAATGGGGGTAGGAGAAGCTTTGCGATCGCCAAACGCGGTTCCTTTTGTCATAATTTTCTGTAAGTCCTGTGGAACTTAGTTGCTCCAACGCAGTAGCATAGACTTATACCCGCATCAGAGGTAGAAACATGACAAATAATTTTAGTTACTGCCTCTGCATTCACCAAAGCAAAAAGTGATATTCCCTACGACCAGAGAACATCTGCTAACGCTAGATTAAATCAAGGGCAGGACTTACACAGGGTTCACCGGATATCCTTATATAGTTCAATCACATTTTCTGTGTAAGTTCTCAGGAACTAACTTGTTGCTAAAGAGATACATAAATTTATGACTTTTGATTACGACCTGTTTGTAATTGGTGCGGGTTCTGGAGGTTTAGCGGCTTCCAAACGGGCGGCTAGCTACGGGGCAAAAGTGGCGATCGCTGAATATGATTTAGTTGGCGGCACTTGTGTGATTCGCGGTTGCATTCCCAAGAAACTCATGGTGTACGGCTCTCACTTTCCTGCACTGTTCAGTGATGCCGCAGGCTATGGCTGGAAAGTCGGTAATCCTGAGTTGGACTGGGAACATTTCATTACATCTATAGATAAGGAAGTTCGGCGACTGTCGAAACTACATATAAGCCTTCTAGAAAAAGCCGGAGTGGCACTAATTTCCAGTCGCGCCACATTAATAGACCCGCATACAGTGGAAGTTGATGGACGCAAAGTTACAGCAAACAAAATTTTAATTGCTGTTGGCGGGCGTCCCGTCAAACCAGATTTACCTGGGATGGAATATGGCATTACCTCTAACGAAATCTTTCATCTACAAGAACAACCGAAACACATCGTTATTCTTGGCGCTGGTTATATCGGTACGGAATTTGCCTGTATTATGCGCGGTTTAGGTTCTGAGGTGACGCAAATTACCAGAGGTGAAAAGATTTTGAAGGGGTTTGATGACGACATCCGTACAGAAATTGAAGAGGGAATGACAAACAACGGAATTCGGTTGATTAAAAATAATGTAATAAAACAAGTTCAACGCGTGCCAGAAGGGTTTAAACTGACTTTATCAAGCGAAGACCAAGAACCAGTAATTGCTGATGTATTTTTAGTAGCGACTGGCCGAACTCCCAATGTAGATGGGCTAGGTTTAGAAAACGTTAGGGTTGATCTTGTCCCCAGCTCTATCGAAGGGCCAGGATACAGCACTACAAATGCGATCGCAGTTAATGAATATAGTCAAACTAGTCAACCGAATATTTTTGCTGTTGGCGATGTCACTGACAGAATCAATTTAACTCCTGTAGCTATTGGCGAAGGTCGCGCCTTTGCCGATAGTGAATTCGGAAATAACCGCCGCGAATTCAGTCATCAGACTGTGCCCACAGCTATATTTTCCACCCCACAAGCCGCAACAGTCGGCTGGACAGAAGTCGAAGCACGGGAAAAACTCGGTGATGCCGTAACAATTTATCACACTCGCTTCCGCCCCATGTACCACAGTTTTACTGGTAAGCAAGAGAAAACAATGATGAAGTTGGTGGTTGATAGCAACACTGATAAAATTCTGGGCGCTCACATGGTGGGTGAACACGCAGCTGAAATCATTCAAGGTGTAGCGATCGCTGTGAAGATGGGCGCAACTAAAAAAGACTTTGACGCCACCGTTGGTATTCATCCCTCCGCAGCCGAAGAATTTGTCACCATGCGGTAATTATGTCATTTGTCATTTGTCCTTCGTCCTTAGTCCTTAGTCTAAAACTAATGACAAATGACTAAGGACGACCCTAACGGGAAAACTTTGATGCTTAGTCAGTATATCTACTTACACGGCTTTGCTTCTAGTCCTAAATCTACCAAAGCGAGGGATATAAGCGATCGCTTTACTCAAATTCAAACAAAGCTCAAAATTCCCGATTTGAATGCTGGCAATTTTTACCAGTTGACAATCACTCGTCAGATTACTCAAGTTGCCGCAGAATTCAGTAATAATTCTACGCCAGTAACGCTCATTGGCTCTAGTTTGGGCGGTTTGACGGCTGCCCACTTGGGACAGCAATATTTACAAGTACAACGTCTCGTGCTGCTAGCACCAGCTTTTGGGTTTTTATCCCATTGGTTGCCCAAACTAGGCGATGAAGAAGTACAGCGTTGGCAGCAAGAAAAATATATCATGATCTACCACTATGGGGAGGGGCAATGTCTAACGACAAGCCGCTCTGCGTCTACGCTTCCCTTAAGTTACGATTTCGTTACAGATGCGGCTCAATACCAAGAAGAGCTTTTGCAACGTCCCATTCCCACCCTGATTTTGCATGGAAAGAAGGATGAAGTTATCCCTATTGAAGCCAGTCAGGACTTTGCGCGTTCGCGTCCTTGGGTGGAGTTAGTCGAACTCGACAGCGACCACGCCTTGGGTGATGTTATGGAAGAAATTTGGCAAGCAATTTACCTCTTTTGCCAATTACCTTGAAGCTGTAAAATATTAAACTCTCACATAACTAATGTCATTAGTCATTTGTCTTTTATTAGTTACTAATGACTAATGACCAATAACTAATGACTAAAATTATGCTTCCCTTCATCCGGTCAGATTTAGCCCAATTCACCGCTTATAAACCTCACCCCAGCAGCGATACAGCCGGATCTGTTCCCGTGCAGTTTGATCGGCTGGATACCAATGAAAGCCCCTATGATTTACCACTTGACTTAAAAGAGAAGTTAGCCTGGACGTATCAGCAAGTAATTGAAACAAATCGTTATCCCGATGGCGGACATGAAACACTTAGGGATGCGATCGCACAGTACGTCAATGACTCAGCCGCCCTCTCGCTATCCAATACTGCTGCCAATATTTCTGTGGGCAACGGTTCAGATGAACTAATCCGCTCTTTATTAATCGCCACCTGTCTAGGAGGAGAAGGTTCAATTCTAGTTGCCAATCCCACTTTTTCTATGTACAAAATTTTGGCACAAACTTTGGGTATTCCTGTAGTAGCGGTGGATAGAAATGAAACAAATTTTGAAATTGACATCAGCGCCGCACAGTCAGCCATCGAACAAACTCAAAATCCCCCCATTCGTGTAGTTTTCGTAGTGCATCCCAATTCGCCGACTGGCAATAGCTTAACTGCGGCAGATCTGGCATGGTTAAGAAGTTTACCAGAGCATATTTTGGTAGTCATTGATGAAGCTTACTTTGAATTCAGCCAGAATACCTTAGTGGGTGAATTAGCACAACATACTAATTGGGTAATATTACGCACTTTTTCTAAAGCTTTCCGCTTGGCATCTCTCCGCGTTGGTTATTGCGTCGCTCATCCCGAAGCGATCGCCATCTTAGAAAAAGTCCGCTTACCCTACAATCTCCCCAGCTTTTCCATAGCAGCAGCATTAATTGCTTTGCAAAACCGCACACTCTTGCTGGAGTCAATTCCCCAAATCTTGAGTGAACGCGCTAAACTCATCGAAATTTTATCCCAGCAACCAGAACTACAAATTACCGCAAGCGCTGCTAACTTTATTTACCTGCGTCTTCAACCAAATGGCTTTAACTTACAAGACGCTGTGTTAAAAACTTTTCACCAAAAACTTAGGACACTCGGCACTCTTGTGCGACACATTAGCGGAGGATTACGAATTACTGTAGGGACTCCTGAAGAAAACGCCCGCACCGTAAATCGAGTACAAGCTGCTTTGGCAAATTTGAAATCATAGCAATTTACTCAGCAATTAAACCTGCTGTCCACGTCACTGCCCAAACGGCGGACTATTCCGACTGTTTGTGGCAGCACACCCACTAAAAGAGCAAAAGCAACATCCGGCAGAAGAGCCACTATTTCCGGTGGAAAGTATTGTTCAAATTGATCGAGAATCTTCTGAACTCGCTGCCCAGGCACTGGGTTTTCTGTAATTTGTTTGATCAATCGAATCCACTGTCGCCTAATCAAGTAAGCCTTCTGGCGCTCTTCATTAGATTCGGGAGTTAATAAAAACTGATTAGACAGATTGCCTATAGGCAGTACCCTTTGGCAATCACAATCATAATCACCACCCACGGCAGCCCCAGGCCCAGCAAACTCTGCATGGTAGCGTTTAAAGAGGATTAATCCATTTCGCCTACGACTATTGACGATGAAAACTTCTCCACTGTGCAAACGTGTCAGGATATCCGAGCCTTCCGATTGCTCAGTTCCATCTGGCATGACAACATACTCAAGGAAACTAGTTTCAGGATAATAAGTTGATACCATAGAGGTCTGATAGCGCCGACGCTGTTCGCTATCCATGTTTTTTAAACTTTTAATGAATTTGGTAGTAGTATGCACTTCAAAAAGGAACTAGCTGTTATGTGAAATCAGGTTTTTGAATTCTTTTATTATCAACAGTCTTTAGGTTAATTTAACTAAAATAGAAATAGTTAGGCATTGCTCAGTAGTTGAGTGATTATATTTTATGAGATATAACTACATTTGTCTTCAAACTACAGGAGTGTTTTCTTAAAGTTTTTATAAAGATAAATATCTTAATTACAAAGTTATTATGAGGAATTAATGATTTTTTAATCGTAACTTTAGGGGTGTTTTCATTGTAATCTATGTATTTATCTATATGAAATACTTTAAATAAATTATTTGTTAATAATAAACTAAAAAGTCCAAAATGTTACATTTTGTAAACTGAGTCAAGTTTTATAAAATTACATTTTTATTAAGTAGGTCGCTGTAAAAATTTGTCGTTGGTACAAGGCAGAAGGGAAGAGGCTTTTAACCTATTTTAGCTTACTTTACATAGTTGAATTTTATTGTACCAACTTAACTTGATGCAATTCGTAGTTATCCGTAAAAACTCTAAACAAATATTCTCAGAAGAATTAGCAAAAGCTATACCTTAGCTTCATAAAATCGCTTTTAAATTCGCCTTTTTAGTTTTTGTCAAGTTATTTAGCTAGTATTAGCAAGATTTTTAATTTAGTTTGATTTTATTGTCGATCTTGGTTACAGATTTTATTTAAAGTGATTGCAACATCAAAATTTACAATTGCCAAAAAAAATTCAGATCGTAGATTCAGCGTTCAGGTGCTTGTGCAATAACATCTGGCTAGAGCGTTTTAGGAAAAATGTATTCCAATTCGATTCGACTTTATGTACACGATATCCCAGCTTAAAATAGAGCTGTCTTGCTTGATGGTTATTTTCCAAAACATGAAGATATAAGTCTTTAAATCCCCACTCGTGAGAAACTCTTTCACAGCTAGTCAGCAATCCTGAAGCCACGCCATACCTGCGATATTTGGGGTGAACTGCTAAATTAGATAAGTAAGGAAAACCACCCATGCCAACCTGGCTCCACGAATCATTGTAACGTACACCCAGTTCTACAGTTCCCACTAAGTTATTAGTCACACCAGTAGCTTCGAGGGCGACTAAACAAACATGACGGGGCGCAGGTGATGCCATCCGATGCCTTAAGTCTTCGTAAATACCCAGACGTAGCAACGGGAAAGCCCATCCCCACATTCCATTGGGGGAGTGAAAACTTTCAGCAATAATTTGGGCAACACCATTCAAATCAGCAGGTGTAGCCGTACGAATTTGGAATTGGCAGGAAGCTGGGTCGATTGGCTGTTGGTGGTATGGGTGAAAAAACCGATATTTCAAGGTTACTTTAGTATTGATTTTATTCAACAAAAATTTTCTCAAATATTCTAAGACACTATTTAGACTAACCTGTCCATAGGCAGCACTGACAAAATTGTTAAGTAAGTACACCAACGGCAAACTCTGGTTTAAAACCAGCCTTGATGTAGTACTGAACATGTTTTTGGTGTTGCCGCTACACTAATCATTACTGGGTTACTAGGTCATAGGAACAGGCTATACAGTTACTGAAGCAGGAATCTGCAAGATTCTCTAACTTCCAACTTTTTAACCATTACTATGTGTCTTAATGATAGTTCTGATTGCTAAATTAGAAAAACGCACTTGTCTAATAGTATACTTTGGCTTTAAATCTTATTGTTTTAATATTGCTGACTCTACCATGACTACCACAAATAAATTTTACCTGCAAGTGTTAGTACAACTGCTGCGAAGGGAAAACTTAATATGCAGCTTCATCTGGATTTTTCAGCTAGCTATGAGCGCTGTATGTAGTATCAGACATTGCTCATTGGAGGTGAAAGAAGATTTGGCAAGCAAGCATCGACTCTCTTACCCTAAAACTGACCATGAGAGCAATTACACTGCACCAAAGCAAACGGTAATCGGCACAAGCCATTGAGACAAATTACTGTGAGTAAACGCTCCTCCACTTAGCAGTCATGTAGCCAAATAGCATTATTGGTCGAAATGCTCTGCTCTTACCTGACTTAGAAAAAACCTTAGCTGATCAGATTATTCTTTATCCGACTGCCGTCGCAGCAGGAACGCGGTGCATGAAATCCCAAGCAAACAGTAAGCCTAAAATTTTGGTTGTCGATGATGAACCAGACAACCTTGACTTGCTTTATCGCACTTTCTATCGCGACTATAAGGTGCTGAGGGCAATCTCTGGCCCTGCAGCACTTGATCTGCTGGCTCAAGAAGGAGAGGTCGCAGTGATCATCTCCGATCAGCGGATGCCGATGATGAGCGGTACAGAATTTTTGAGCCTGACAGCAACTCAATATCCAGATATTATCCGGATTATTTTAACTGGCTACACCGATGTCGAAGACCTGGTGGAAGCAATCAACGCTGGTAAGGTATTCAAATATGTTACTAAACCGTGGGAAGCAGAGGAACTCAAAGCAGTGGTGCGCCAAGCTTTGGATACCCACAATGTCCTTAAAGCTCGCACCCGCGAACTTACCCGCACACTCCGGCAAGAATCGCTGCTGAATACCGTCACAAATACGATTCGCAGCGCCTTAGACTATCGGCAAATTTTGCAGGCAATTGTAGATACAGTTGGTCATATGTTGGAGGTGGATGTTTGCCTGTTGCGTCCCTTCCAAGATGAGCAGTTGGCGGATAAAGGATTTATTTATCAGAAGGCTCTTTCTGAAAAAGTAGGGGAGCATGGGAGCAGGGGTGCAGAGGAGCAGAGGAACAGAGAGGAAGTTACAGTAAGTCTTTCTCCTCTGTCTTCCATGCCTTCTCTCTCGCCTAGCCCCAAAGGAGTCCCTGAGTTGCCCTATCCTCTTGTTTCCCCTCAGCCTCTTTTGGTTCAAACGGTGTGGGAAACCCGTGAAATCCAGGTGATTCATGATGTGATAGATGATGAGCGGATTCATGGTAATACCCCCGAACTGCGTGAACGTGGGGCAGCTTTTGCTGCCGCTAACATTTGTTCTAGTTTAGTTGTGCCATTGATCTGCCAACAAGAACTGATGGCAGTGCTGGCACTGCACCAGTGTTCTCTGCCCCGCTTCTGGGGAGATGATGAGGTGCAGCTAGTGTTGATGGTAGCGGATCAGGCAGCCTTAGCTTTGTCTCAAGCTTATGCTTATGAACAAGTACGTGCCCTTGCTAAACGAGAAGCCCTAATTAATACGATTACTAGTGCGATTCGCTCTAGCTTAGATCCCCAAGATATTTTTGCGGCTATCACCCAACAACTGGGACAAGCCTTACAAGTCGATGGCTGTGTTTTGTCTCTGTGGACAGAGGAAGATGAGTTTGTCCAGTGTGTAGGCTTGTATGACAGTTTTCAACATTCTGAAAATTTGCGTAGGCACAGCCCGACCCAGGCATTGCCAGTCCCAGCCAAAAACTTAAGTAGCAATAATAATTTATCAACTCAGAGATTTCCCTATTCCCAAGCATCTATACAGGAAAATCCAATCCTCCAACAAATGCTCCAGACACATGAACCAGTGGTAATTGGTAATGTGAGCAATTCTCTTTCACAAGTGCAGGGTTTTGATTTGCCTTTAAAAATGCCAACGCGATCGCTAATGGTTGTGCCATTATTGGCTGATGGTAAATGTATCGGTAGTATTACCCTACATGAAGGTAAAACAGTCCGCCGATGGCTGTCATCTGATATCGATCTAGCCAAAGCAGTAGCAGCCCAAGCAGCGATCGCTGTGCAGCAGTCATACCTGTATCAAAAAACTCGCCAACAAGCTGAACGCTTATTGGAATTAGACAAACAAAAAACCGAATTTTTCCAAAATATCTCCCATGAGTTTCGCACACCCATCACCTTGATTCAAGGGCCTTTGGAATCGGCGGTGGCGGCTGGTGAGGGATTATCTTACTCCCAAAGTGCGATCGCTCTGCGTAACTCCCGCCGCCTACTGCGACTGGTAAATCAACTACTGGATTTACAACGCTTAGATGCTGGGAGAATGCAGCCTAGTTTCCGCCCTTGCGATATAGTCGAATTTGTCAGCCAAATTGTCGAGTCTTTTCGCCCCTACTGTGAGAAAAAGGGACTGCATCTCGCCACCCAGTTAGATGAATGTTCTACGGTGTATTTGGATATGGAAAAATTTGACAAGGTGGTTTATAACCTTCTGTCAAATGCCATGAAGTTTACTCCCGAAGGTGGCACGATCAGTGTCAGACTCAAATCTGAACATGATCGTTGCATATTGCAAGTACAAGATACTGGCATTGGCATTCTTGAGGAACAAATTCCCTATCTATTTGAGCGCTTCCGCCAAGCTGAAGGTTCAGCAAACCGCTCCTATGAAGGCAGTGGTTTGGGTTTGGCTTTAGTTAAAGAATTGGTAGAATTACATGGTGGTCAAGTCACTGTGGAATCAGTTTATGGCGAAGGTACTACCTTTAGTTTATGGCTGGTGACTGGAAATACTCATTTACCCCCACAGCAAGTACTAGAAACGCCTATCGAACTGAACACGAGCCGCGCTAGCGTAGAATTGGCTGATTTAGAAGTGGTAGAGCCAACAACAGACAATATTGAAGATATTACAAGAGAATTCTCCCCCATTATTGATACTGAAGACTCAGCACTTAAGACTCAGCACTCAATTTTAGTTGTAGATGACAACCCGGATTTGCGAACCTATGTATCTGAAATTTTCCGCCGTAACGGGTATCGTGTACAGACATCCCGTAACGGTTTTGAAGGATATGCGATCGCTAAGGAAATTATACCCAACTTAATTGTTACTGATTTAATGATGCCCTTGGTGAGCGGACTTGAGATGATTCAGATGATCCGCAATGAAGAAAAGTTGAAAGGAACACCAATCATTCTGCTGACAGCAAAAGTTGACGAAGAAACTCGCATCGAAGGTACGGAACATGGTGCGGATGCTTATTTAGCAAAACCATTCAATGACCGGGAACTTTTGGCAGAAGTTCGGAATCTTTTAGCGTTGAAGGAAAATGAACGACGAATCTTGGAGTTAAATACTTATCTAACAGAATCGGTGTTAAAGCGCTTTTTGCCAGCCGTATTGGTGCAAAAAGCTGCAACCGGAGATTTAACGTTAGATTTGCGCCCAGAACCACGCTTAATTACAGTTTTATTTAGTGACATTGTAGGTTTTACACAGCTAGCAAATACTCTTAGATCACGGCGAGTAGCAGAGTTGCTGAATGAATATTTAGAAGTTATGACCAAGGTTGTATTTGGCAATGGCGGCACTGTAGATAAATTTATGGGAGATGCTATTTTAGCTTTATACGGAGCGCCGGAAGAACTAACCCCCAATGAACAGGTACGTAGGGCTATCAATACAGCAAGAGCAATGCACCACTCATTGGCTGACTTGAACCAGCGCTGGCGAGACCAAGGTGTATTCGATGGCGACAAACTTACTAGCGTACAGTTCCGGTGCGGCATCCACCAAGGTACAGCTGTTGTGGGAATGTTTGGTAGCGCTCTACGTGCTGATTATACTGCCATTGGCCCAAGTGTGAATATTGCTGCAAGGTTGCAAGCTGCCGCTATTCCCGGTACGATCTTGGTTTCTGCTGCTGTGGCCGATTATTTGCAGGAAGAAGAAATTACTAAAGGTAGTCCGTTAGAACTTAAAGGAGTAGACGAAACAGTTTTGACCTTTGTTGTTACACCAGAGGTAATAGTTAATCGCTAAAATTTAGATTGGTATTTCAAAGCATTAGCAATGAGTATGAGTGCCTAATCATATCTAGTATAAAATATAATATGACACCATCGGTTGCAGGCAAAACTCCAATTCCAGCCAAAATCTGGAGGCGACACACCGACCCGCCAGGTTTGTGGATTTCTGTCGTTATTGGTTCAGTCTCTCTGCACTTGCTGGCGTTCTGGCTGATGCGCTCATCTAATGCATTGAGTCTCTGGTTTCCCCAGCAAAGTGAATCTGCTGTTCCCATTGAATTGATAGACATTGCTCCCAAAACAAAATCAACAACCAAAACAGTTTCGCCCAAGCCACTATCTTCAACTCAAAAGTCTGTACCAGCACGTTCATTGCAAACAGAACGAACTACGTCAATAAATCAGAATTTTGGCGCAGCGAATTCTGCTGATAATCTCCAGCCAAAAACGCGAAATTACGCCTCTCAACCTAGTAACCCACTCTTTCCGCAACAGACAGTTCCCGCACCGACACCGACATCTAAAGTTCCAGTTAGTAATTTCCCTTTGAACCGCCGTCAAGAAATCAAACTGGGAAAGGGAACACCACTACCAACAGGTATTCCATCAGAAGCACAAGTTCCACAAACTCCTACCAGAGAAACTCTACAAACTCCTACTAGAGAAACTCCACAAACTCCCACCAGAGAAACTCTACAAACTCCTACCAGAGAAACTCCACAAACTCCTACCAGAGAAACTCCACAAACTCCTACCAGAGAAACCCCACAAACTCCTACCAGAGAAACCCCACAAACTCCTACCAGAGAAACTCCACAAACTCCTACCAGAGAAACCCCACAAACTCCCACCAGAGAAACTCCACAAACTCCCACCAGAGAAACTCCACCAGCTTCAACAGAGGGAGCATCAGTAGCAACAGTAACTGCTTTATCTAGAGATGAAGTAAGTAACTTGATACAAACTGGAAAATTCCGCTCTGATGGTTTACCCGACGTTATCGCGTTATACAGGGGTAGCAATACAAAACAATTGAACTCAAGTTTTCTCCCCCGCGATTCCGAAGTTCAGCCTGCAAAAATCCTTGCTAGCTTAGTAATTGATAACAATGGCATCTTTCAACAGGCTGTAGTTCTAGAAATAGAACCAGCAACACTACAAAGTGAAAAAAGCACATATGAGCGAGTCCTTAACGAGGTTTTCAAAACAGAAAACTTTCTTGCCGCTCAAAACAACGATGGCACAAAACCAGGTCGGAGCAATCTGTATGTACGCATCAACATCCAGCCTGTCAATTCCAATTAGATACTTGAATTTTTACAAAAACTGTGTTATATTTATGGAGTTGGAAATTCGCGGGTGTAGTTTAGTGGCAAAACTATAGCCTTCCAAGCTATTAATGCGGGTTCGATTCCCGCCACCCGCTTAGAAAAAAACCTCTGAAAAGTCTATTTTTCAGGGGTTTTAATTTTTGAAGAATACTAAGCTTATTAGTACAGAAGTTCTGGAGTAGATGACTTTCATGATCAAGTATCAATCTTGATGGATAGGCAACCCAAGCAATTATAGTGACACGTTTTCGCCTTTATGGTGTTGCGGTACAAGCTTGCCTTTATCTTAGACATTATTATAGCGATCGCTTTAGCGGAATACTATCTTATCTCTAACCTGAGTATGCAGACCTTTTCAGATGACCGAAATTGATGGGGATACAAGCCCCGTCCTTCTAGGACGGCTTTTCTTGATTTTTAATATACTCCTTTAAAACTTCCAGAGGCGCACCACCTACAGAAATAGCAAAATAACTAGGACTCCATAGAGCTTCTTTGTGGGGTTTTTTATATCCTGCTTGTCCATAACGACGGCTAGAAACACCTTTTAAGGCATTAACTATTTGAGAAATAGATAACTTTGGGGGATACTCAATCAATGCGTGAACGTGATTTTCTTCGCCATTAAATTCAAGCACCTGGAAACCCATTTTTTCGGCGACTTCCCGAAAGGATTTTTCAACCAAATCAATACCTTCACTTGTGAATACAGACCGATGATACTTTGTAATACAGACCAAATGAACCTTTAAGTCTGTAACGCTATGCCTTTCTCGGCGAAATGTGGTTGTCAATTTCTGTAGACCAATATACAATAACTTTGTAGACCAATTATAGCGCTTGTGATGAAAGCCAGATATCAATATCGTTTCTACCCAACAGACCAACAGCAGCAGAGTTTAACTCAGTTGTTTGGTTGTGTCCGTGTGGTTTGGAATGATGCACTTGCTATCTGCAAACAGTCAGATAAACTGCCAAGCAATAACGACTTACACTCATTTAGTAATTACCCAAGCAAAGAAGACTGTTGAGCGAGAATGGTTGTCTGAGGTTTCTAATCGTCAAGAATCACCCAGGCTTCAGCCCGGTGAGTATGTCAACTATGGACTACTGCTTTTAATTAGGGTAAAAATAGCAAAGATAAATTTAATTTCCTGATATTTTTCGAGTCAGCTTGAAACAACAAATAATCAGAGAGTGTCTGAATTATTGTTTTAACAAACTTACAACTTATGAAAAAAGTTACCGTTTATCGATACCGTACTTATGGAATAATTGGGTTAATCTCCTTAACCGCCGTATTAAGTACAAATACATCTGCCCTAACACAGTTAGCAAGGGATTCCTCAATTGGGCAAATTCCTATCTCTGCTTCTAACTTGATTTGGCCGACTCAAGGGTTTATTTCTCAAGGCTTTCGCAAATATCAACACGAAGGAATTGATATTGCAGGGGCATCTGGGACTCCTATTGTTGCTGTTGCATCTGGTACAGTTGTAAAAGTAGGTTGGGATGATTGGGGATTAGGCAATGCCGTAACTATTAAACATCTCGACGGCAGTATCACTGTTTATGGTCACAATCGCCGTTTGTTGGTAAGCAAGGGTCAACAAGTAATTTCAGGTCAAATTATTGCCGAGATGGGATCTACAGGCAATAGTACAGCACCTCATCTACACTTTGAAGTTCATCCAAATGGGCAAATAGCAGTTGATCCCCTTCGTTTGTTGGCATCCTCAACTGTAAGTATTACCTCTGCTTCTAAAATTCAGCAAGTCAGTAACCCAAACCACCCAGTTTCGACACCTTCAGTAGCAAAGCAAGTTTTACCTTCACAGCCAATCCGCATAGGTTTTATACCTGTCAGCACTGATACTAGATGCAATGGAGTTACCATTATTGAAGGCGAGACTGCAAACATTCATGTAAAAGTCTGCGAAGAAAATGGCCGGTTATTTTATATTGGGCAGTTGAAGCAAGACACAAGTAAGCCTATAAAGATGCCAGCTTTGAATATTGGCAAAGGCAGATATCGAGCAGAGAATGGGAGTTTTTCTTATTTAGTCACTTCTGAAAGCGTAGAAGTGTGGCGAAGTGGTAGTCAGATTCGTTCTGACAGTTTTTATACTTTCACAAAATCAAAATAAAGTACTCACATAATATTATATATTGATGCGCGATCGCATGAATGAAGTTTGTAAGAGAATGATGCTACACGGTTTTATGTCTCCCTTAATTAATCAAGTTGCTCTCTATCTATATAATTATTTGCATAAGTGTAATGATTGATGAAAAAATTGATTAGCGAGAGCCACTAAGGCATTCTCGTTTCGCAAGAGACGCACGAGGAAATCAGTGAAAGTTTTAGTTGTGGGTAATGGGGGGCGCGAACACGCTCTGGCATGGAAACTATTGCAATCTAAGCAAATTGAGCAAGTTGTCTGTGTACCTGGGAATGGGGGCACAGCAAGTATGGAACGTTGCCAGAACTTGCCCTTGGCAGTAGATGATTTTGAGGGCATAAGCCGATATGCTCATGCTCATGGCATAACTCTGGTGATAGTTGGGCCAGAAGTCCCCCTATCTAAGGGAATTACAGATTACCTCCAAGACAAAGGATTGATGGTATTTGGCCCAATAAGAGCGGGAGCGCAAATTGAGGCGAGTAAAGCTTGGGCAAAAGCTTTGATGCAAGAAGCAGGGATTGCGACGGCGCGGACTGCGGTATTTGCAGAGGCAGGAGCAGCAAAATCCTACGTGAGAGCGACAGGGGCACCAATTGTTGTCAAAGCTGATGGCTTGGCGGCTGGTAAGGGTGTAATAATGGCTGAAACAGTTGAACAGGCAGAGAGTGCCGTTGATGCAATTTTTCAGGGGCAATTTGGCAGTGCTGGTGAATTTGTCGTCATTGAAGAATGTTTGATTGGGCAAGAGGTATCAATTTTAGCGTTAACGGATGGGTTAACGATTCGATCCTTGCTGCCATCTCAAGACCATAAGCGGATTGGCGACGGCGATATGGGGGAAAATACTGGTGGAATGGGAGCCTATGCCCCAGCACCCATCGCTACGCCAGAGTTGATGGCACGGATTCAAACAGAAGTATTAGAAAGAGCGATCGCAACCTTAAGAGCCAAAGGCATTGACTACCGAGGTACACTGTATGCTGGGTTGATGATTCTACCCAATGGCGACTTCAAGGTTTTGGAATTTAACTGTCGCTTTGGCGATCCAGAAACCCAGGTGATTTTGCCATTGTTAGAAACACCCCTAGAAGAATTGCTTTTAGCCTGTGTACAGCAGCGATTAAGTGAATTGCCGCCCATTGCTTGGAAAGAGGGAGTATGTGCCACTGTCGTTGCAGCCTCAGGTGGTTATCCGGGAGAATACGAGAAAGGCCAGGTGATTACTGGTATTAGAGAAGCAGAAAAAGCAGGTGTAACTGTATTCCATGCAGGTACGAAATTGAACCAGCAACAAGAAGTAGTGACAGATGGGGGTCGAGTATTAAATGTGACTGGAATCGGAGAAAATTTTGAGCAAGCGATCGCCCAAGCCTATGCTGGAATCAAATGTATTCAGTTTGAGGGAATATATTACCGTAGAGATATTGGTCATAGAGTAGTGAGCGGGAAGCGGTAAACGAAGAGATCAAGGGGGAGCAAACCCCTTTCCATTGGCGGGGCTGTTTCATTTCACAAGGGCAAGAAGTTGCTTTAGGAGCAAAAATATGACAGCACATATCCTTTTGGTGGAAGATGAAATCAAACTGGCGCGATTTGTCGAATTAGAACTTAGTAGCGAAGGATATCAAGTAAGTGTAGCTCATGATGGCATCGCTGGTTTAACCTTGGCGCGAGACTCATCACCAGATTTAGCGATTTTAGATTGGATGTTACCAGGTCTGACGGGTTTGGAAATTTGTCGCCGTTTACGAGCAACAGGCAGTACAGTACCAGTAATTTTGTTGACAGCAAAAGATGAAGTGAGCGATCGCGTGGCAGGATTAGATGCAGGCGCTGATGATTATGTAGTTAAGCCTTTCAGTATTGAGGAACTGCTAGCTAGAATTCGCGCTCATCTCCGCCGCACGCAAGAAACAGATGAGGATTTGTTGCAGTTTGAAGACTTAAGCTTAAACCGCCGCACTCGTGAAGTGTTTCGGAGTAAACGACGCATTGAGTTAACAGCAAAAGAATTTGACTTATTAGAATATCTCCTTTCACATCCCCGTCAGGTATTTACTAGAGACCAAATTCTTGAAAAAGTTTGGGGTTACGACTTTATGGGTGATTCCAATATTATCGAAGTTTATATTCGTTATCTGCGGCTCAAGCTAGAGGAAAATAAAGAGAAACGTTTAGTTCATACAGTGCGTGGTGTGGGATATGCTTTGCGAGAGTAATCATAATAACAATTAATTTAGTTGCTGATCACAAAATAATTTTAGACTACGCACAATTCAATAATTAGAGGAATTCAAACCCAATGTCAACTCGCAACTTTACTTTCTCCCGCCAATTAGTACCCAACTTGTCGATCATTTTGCTTACTGTTGTACTCCTATATGGTGCCTCTCGTGTGATACTTCCCGCTCCTGCCATCGATATTTCAACTTCTATACCCAAAGGAAAACAGACGGCGGTTTTTGGTGGAGGGTGCTACTGGGGAATGGAAGGGGTTTTTGAGCATGTCAAAGGTGTTTCTGATGTTGTTTCCGGCTTTTCTGGTGGCGGTGCAAAAACCGCAGACTACGCGCTTGTTAGTTCTGGATTTACCAATCACGCTGAATCAGTGCAAATTACCTATGATCCAGCGCAGATATCATATAGTCAACTGTTGAAGATTTACTTTTTGGTGGCGCATGACCCGACACAGTTGAATCGGCAGGGCCCAGACTCAGGTAAGCAATATCGTTCGGTCATCTTTTTTGCTAACGATGAGCAAAAGCGGGTTACGCAAGATTATATTAATCAACTCAACAAAGCGCACGTCTTCCAAAAGGAGATTGTGACTGAACTAGCTCCATTGAAGGGTTTTTATCAGGCTGCGGAATTTCATCAGAACTACATTGAGCATTATCCGAATAATCCCTATGTAGTGGTGAATGACTTGCCGAAGCTGGCTAAACTTCAAGTAAAGTTCCCTAATATGTACAAGAATTAGGGGGATTTATGACATTTGCTATTATCATCACCCCTGATCCAGTTAAAGCAGGACTTATATCATGTGCGGTTGAACACTTGTCATTGCGTTGCAGCGCAATAACATATCACAAGTAATTTACCGGACATAATATTACGCAAAATTATGAAAAAACGAACTGCTAAAAAAGCTTAGTCAGCGAAGAGGAAAAGGGGCAGGGGGAAACCCCATAAATAAATTTATTGGCTCTGAAAACTTGGATGCATTATTTCTCTCTACGAGACGCCAAAGGCGAAGGTGCTACGCATCTCAAAATAAATATTTTTGCTTTTGGGCATAAATAAATTTATTTGCTCTGAAACCATGAGTGCAGGGGAAATGAGCGTATCTTTCCCCCCGGCTCCCTGCAAGAACTGCTCCCCTGCCTCTTGGTAATGGCACAAAAAACCTAAGTGAACATCTCTCTTTTTAACTCTCATTGCCACCCTTGATAGTTAGGGTTTTGTTAATTTAGTAGATGAGATATCCACTCAAAGCTAGAATATTAATGACTCATTTGCAATAATTTATGTGCGTGAGTGTCTTCATTTTTCATAACTTGTTCTAGTACTGCTTCTCTGATATTTACAAATACTTCACTAGCTCTGTCTCGTGGACGCGACAATCTTACAGGTAAATCTAACGCAACCCGTCCTTTTTCAATTACTATTACTCTGTCTGCCAGCGCCACAGCTTCTTCTACATCATGGGTGACTAAAAAGGCCGTAAAGCCTCTCTGTTGCCATAAATCTTCAATTAAATATTGCATTTCTAAGCGAGTTAACGCATCTAATGCTCCTAAAGGTTCATCAAGTAGTAATAGTTGTGGTTGACTCACCAAGGCTCTGGCCAATGCTACTCTTTGTCGTTGCCCTCCAGATAGTACATATGGCCATTCACCAGCTCTATCTTTAAGTCCTACTTGTTCTAATACCCGCGCAGCTTTTACACGCCAATTTTCTTGCAAACCCAGACCCACATTATCTATCACATTTTTCCAAGGTAGTAACCGGGGGTCTTGAAACATCACTCTTACAGATTGACTAAGCTTACGTAGTGGTTCTCCATCTAATAATATGCCGCCTGTAGTGGGTTTATCTAACCCAGACACTAAGCGCAGTAACGTACTTTTACCGCAACCACTACGCCCCACAATAGCAATAAATTCTCCTGGTGCTACTTCTAGATTTAATGAGCTTAAGACAGTTTTATTTCCAAAAACTTTGCTTAAACCCAAAATATTTAGTTGTGAACCTTGTATATTTGAAACCATGTATTTTTTTCCTTTTTTTAGATATTTTTGAGTTATTTAGGTAGTGAGAATTTGGAGTTTTTACAATGAATTAATAAAGGTAAAAACTTCACCAGACGTTTAACTTTTTACCTGAGCTTTTAACCAGCAGATGTGTAGTTGGGATTCCATGATAAAAATTTGTTTTCTAAAGCTTTGGCGATGGAATTTGCTAGTTTACCTAACAGTGCATAGATGACAATACTTAACACCACAACGTCTGTTTGCATAAACTCACGGGCGTTCATTGCCATATAACCAATGCCGGAATCTGCTGCAATTTGTTCGGCTACAATTAACGATAGCCACATAATACCCAAAGAAAAGCGGACACCAATCAAAATTGAAGACAAAGCTCCTGGAAAAACAATTTGCCACAAAAGCTGCGATGTTTTTAAGCCATAAACTCTGCCCATTTCAATGAGTTCAGGATCTACACTACGAATTCCATGATAGGTATTAAGATAAATCGGGAAAAATACACCTATAGAAACTAGAAATAATCTAGCTTGATCACCAATTCCAAACCATAAAATTACTAGGGGAATTAAAGCCAAGTTGGGAATAGTACGCAGCATTTGTAAGGAACTATCTAACAATTGTTCTCCAATGCGAGAAAGCCCAGTGACTAATCCCAAAATAAAGCCAATTCCGCCGCCAACGATAAAACCAGATATAGCGCGTGCGGCACTGATTCCCATGTGTTGGAAAAGCTCTCCAGTTGAGGCTAACTTAAATGCCGTAAAAACTACGCTACTTGGTGCTGGAAGAATTCGGCTAGAAAGTAAACCAGTTCTAGAAGCAATTTCCCAAAGTACTAGCACTGTAAAAGGCACTATCCAAGGGATGATTTGATCAGTGAATTTGTTGTTGTATATTGCTTTTAGGGATTTTTCGCTGCTTTTAGTCTTTTTCAGAGTAATAGTCATAAGCTACCAATTAGTTGTTTTATGAAGTTCTCATTAACGGCTATTTCGTCAATAGGACTGAATAGGATTGCTATATGTATGTTTGTTTTACCGAGACAGGGACAGAAAGCAATGGAGAATAAACGCAAAAAATTACCTTATCGTTTGGGATTTCTTCTCTAAACTACTATATATCGAGCAAATTACCGTAGATTAAAAACATCTTACACGAAATTAAGTAAAAAGCAACTCCCAAGAACAGGGAGTAGGGAATATTCCTTTTTTAGCTACTACCTTCTTTAAGCAAGTCTGGAAAATCAAAGGTAAGCGCATCATTCATGATAGGTGCGTCACTATCACCATCAGTTAAGTGATTGACAAAGGTATGGTCATACTATAATTTTTGCACTTATTCACGAAGATAGTTGTAGTGGGCAACACAAGTTACTACTGAATATAGTATAGTAATTTGCTTTGGTTTTTGAATTTACTTGCGTATGTCGAGAGTGGGGAGGTAAATTAAACCAACAAAATAATCACATTTAATCAACCTCTATATTCTTATACTTCTACACCTGTATACCAAATTCGGAAATTAACTTGCATTTTCATCGGTTTTTATATAAACTACTATAACTTGATGGATCTGCCGTATTATTTTAGCATAAATAGCTATTCAAAGTTATTCAAGGTGAAATTACCTACCTACGTCTATTCAACCGATGTAGGCTAATAAAAAGTAACTATAATCACCAGAAACGCTTTGTATAGTTGCTACGCAGAGGTGTGAGATCCCCATTTCTTTGAGAAGTCAGGGGATTTGATCGCCATCAGAACTAATGAAGCACACCACTAACTTCGTCACGTTAGTTTCGAGGGTTTGTATTTAGTAAATACGAACTTGCTAATCCATCAATTTAAGCTTGACAGACTACTGAGCTGGTATCGACAGAGAGAGTTTTCCCTCTGTCGTAAATAGCACAGCTAAGTTCTTGCTGACTTTTTTCTTACAACTTTGTTGTTTCATTTTAAACCAAGAGAGTTATTTTTAGGGTTGAGGAGCCATGTTTAAATTTCGTTGGAATTTTCAATGGGTAGTGCTTTTTATTGCCCTGCTAGATGCGCTAGGTCTTCTCGTGCTGAATCCAGCAATAAGCTGGGCGAATACCCCCGAATCTTCTGCATCTTCTGAATCTACAGATTCATTGATTTTATCTCCTATTAAAGATACTCCTGAGCAGACTCAGGAGACTGTTCCAAAAGATAAACAAGATAATAATTACCTGTTAAATCAGATGACACCTCTCTCAGATATTTTGTCGCCAGTAAATAGGCGATCAAATACATCTAAACCAAGAGATAAAAATTCAGCAGCGAGTCAGGTTAATTCTGTGTCCCAATTATCGGATATAAAACCGACAGACTGGGCATTTCGAGCATTACAATCTTTGGTGGAACGCTATGGAGCGATCGCAGGTTATACAGATGGTACATTCAAAGGCGATCGCGCTCTTACCCGCCATGAATTTGCCTCTGGCTTAAATGTAGCATTAGATCGCCTCAATGAAATAATCACCAGTTCTACAGCAGATTTAGTCAAACGAGAAGACTTAGATACAATCAAAAAGCTACAACAAGAATTTTCACCAGAATTGGCTACACTACGAGGACGAGTTGATGCAGTAGATACAAGGGTAGCAATCCTCGAATCACAACAATTTTCCACTACAGTTAAACTTACAGGCCGAGCGCAGATTGTCCTTGGCTCACTTCTAGCGGGTGATAACGTTGTAACTAGGCAAGCAGCACCCCGCACAGTAACACTCCAAGATGCATTGAC
Source organism: Nostoc sp. WHI (assembly GCF_015714725.1). Classification (GTDB taxonomy): domain Bacteria; phylum Cyanobacteriota; class Cyanobacteriia; order Cyanobacteriales; family Nostocaceae; genus Nostoc. Next base: position 17,758 of record NZ_WBKM01000078.1, on the reverse strand, counting down.
TTTGCGATTAAATGCCAGCTTTACAGGTAAAGATTCACTAGGCATAACACTGGGAGGTGGAAGTATTGAATCATTGGGGCAAACAGGAGCCGGATTATTAGGTACTTATGATGGTAGAACTGCTGATAACGCCAATATTACAAGACCACGCAATGATTTTTCTCTTAATGGTGTGCGTTACCGGTTTCCAGCTACTCCAAATACTCAAATCAACATTTATGCCTTATCTGATGGAGCTAATGAGCTAGGCTTTACTGTTCCCATTAACCCATATTTTGAAAGTAGTTTAGCAACTGGTTCTAATGGAATTTCACGATTTTCACGACGAGCTTTAGTCTATCAATATGGAGATAACGGCGGCGGAATTGCGATACTCCAAAAATTAAATAACCAGTTCCAACTTGGAGTAGCGTATAGCGCACCTAATTCTAACAGTCCTGCACTAAATAATGGCTTATTTACAGGGCGATATTTAGCTTTAGGGCAGATACTATATACCAGTCCTCAGAAGAATTTTCGGGCGGCTCTAACTTACGTCAATACCTATAGCCCACCAAACGCCGTAGGTCAAAGTGGAACCAACTTCGGGCCAGCAGCTGGGAGTAACTTGGTAAATAGCACTGTGCCTGGAACGGGAACAGTGGCTAATCTTTATGGTATTCAAGCTTTTTATCAACTTAGTCCCAAGTTCGCTATCAATGGTTGGGTAAGTTATGCTGCACACCGCTATTTGGGGCGCGGCGATGGACAAGCTATGGATTGGGCTGTGGGACTGGCATTCCCGGATCTTGGGAAAAAAGGAAGTCTAGGGGGATTGTTTGTGGGTATGGCACCAAAACTTACCAGTCTCAGCAATAATGTAAATTTGGGAGCAGGCTTAGGACAAGCAGACAGAGATACTTCCTTGCATATTGAAGGATTCTACCAATATAAAATCGCTAACAATATTGAAATTACGCCGGGTTTTATCTGGGTGACTGCACCAGATTCAAATGTCAGCAATCCTGATAGTTTATTTGCCTGGGTTCGTAGCGTCTATCGGTTTTAGTTTAGCGAAGCAACTTTAAGAGCAGTCGAAGTGTGACTCCTGAATTTTACTCGCTAGTTTTTACTCAAGTGCTGCATCTACGCCCGCACTTCTCTGCGTTCGCGCAGCGTGTCGCAGACAGAGGTGACTATTTCCAACACTCACTTCAGCCCTCCTATCTTGAGAGAGCAAACTTGTGTTAAGTAGTACTTGCATTTTTCTCAGAAGTGTGTGAAGCTTTGTTACATGAACAACCTACGGTAAACCAATCAAGTTATTGTAGTTTGCAAGAAATAAACTACAGCGTTTCATTTACCAACTGACTACTTAGCCAGAGCTACAGAAAAATGTTGATAGGGCAAAGATTAATCGTGTACCTGATGCAAGTAGTACTGAAACACCCTATCAATGTTCTAAATGGTTCAAACAAACTTGGTAAGAACCTTAGCAACAGAGACTAGGGAAATATTCAGAATAATTTTCCCAATGCCTAATCCCCAGTACTCAAATCAAGATTGATTCAGCAAAAAACCAACTTATGACCCAACTGAAAACACTTCCTACCTACGACCCAACATTATTTGAGGGTGCAGCTGAAGTCTATGCTCAATACAGAACCAAATACTCACCTGCTGTATTTGACAAACTAACTGAAATATTTAATCTCAATGGTCAAGGAAGACTTCTTGATTTGGGTACTGGGCCAGGTTTAATTGCCATTCCCCTTAGCAGCAAATTTCAAGAAGTAGTTGCTATTGATCCCGACCCGGATATGCTCAAGGAAGCGCAACGTCAAGCAGCAGCTGTAAAAGCAAGCAATATCACTTGGCTAGAACAAGGAGCAGAATTAATTAACCCTAGTTTGGGAACATTTAAACTAGCTACCATTGGCAGAGCCTTCCACTGGATGGAACGCGAACTCGTACTTGAGAGCCTTTATGAATTGCTAACAGATGATGGGGCTGTAGCACTGCTCAATACAGGTGATAATCCTTGGATAAGTTCTTTACCTTGGAAACAAGCTGCCATAGAAGTAGTGAAAAAATGGTTAGGTGAGGAGCGACGAACTGGACAACGAGGACAAGGCATTCGTAAACCAGTTGATCCTCCCCACGAAGTCGTAATTGCCAATTCAAAATTTGCTCGCCAAGAATTATATGAAGTGCCATTTGAAAAATCTTGGACAGTCTCTAGCTATCTTGGCTACTTATACACTACAGCCTTTTCTCTGAAAATTTTCTATGGCGACAAAGCCGAAGAATTTGAAGCAGATATCAAAGAAGCATTACTAGCAGTTGAGCCTTCTGGTCACTTTACAGAAGAACTCACAGCAACAATCCAAGTAGTTTGGAAACATTAATTTGGATGCTATTTAGCTATATACAAAGATGAGTAAAACACGCAAGTTTCGTTTAGGTGCATTTATTCAAGCCACTGGACATCATGTTTCTGCTTGGCGACATCCAGATGCAGAAATAGATGCGGGTTTTAATTTCGAGCATTACAAAGAAATTACCCAGACTGCTGAACGTGGCTTATTTGATGCAGTTTTTCTGGCGGACAGTCCAGGAGTTTGGGGTGGTGATCCCGAAACGCAGAGACGCAATGGTAAACTTGTCCATTTCGAGCCAGTGACACTCTTCTCGGCTTTGTCCTCTGTAACTCAAAACATTGGCTTCATTTCTACCGCCTCGACTACTTATGAAGAACCTTACACCCTGGCACGTAAGTTTGCCTCGCTGGATCACTTGAGTAAAGGCCGGGCGGGGTGGAATGTTGTCACCACGGGTAACGAGAATGCCGCACGTAATTTCGGTCTTGAGCATCACCCGGAACATAGCCAACGTTATGAACGGGCGGAAGAGTTTGTGGAAGTGGTCAAAGGACTGTGGGATAGCTGGGAAGATGATGCTTTCATCCGTGACAGAGAATCTGGTATCTATTTTGACTCTAATAAACTACATACACTCAACCACAAGGGTAAACATTTTTCTGTCAAAGGCCCCTTGAATGTTGGTCGTCCACCTCAAGGTTATCCGGTGATTGTGCAGGCTGGAGCATCGGAAGCTGGACGGGATTTAGCTGCGCGTACTGCTGAGGTGATTTTTACTGCCAATCAAACTCTAGCCGATGCCCAGGAATTTTACGCTGATGTCAAAGGTAGGTTGGCGAAATATGGACGCTCTCCAGACGATCTGAAAATCATGCCTGGGGCTTTCCCCATTATTGGGCGGACTGAAGAAGAAGCCCAAGAAAAATACGAGTTTCTGCAATCGTTGATTCATCCTGATGTAGCTTGGGAGATTTTAAGGAACTATTACAAAGGTGTTGATTTGACGAAATATTCCTTAGATGATCTAGCTCCCGAACTACCCAGTGATACCAATACTAATAAGAGTCGTCTGAAATTAGTCAAGGATTTAGCTACTCGTGGCACTCTGACGCTGCGCCAGTTATATCTCGCTCTTGCTACTGCTAGGGGTCATCGTACTATCCTTGGTACTCCTGAAAGTATTGCTGACCAGTTAGAGGAATGGTTTAACAATGGTGCAGCTGATGGCTTTAATATCATGCCGCCCATCTTGCCCACAGGATTAGATGATTTCGTTAACTTAGTTGTTCCCATCCTCCAGAAACGCGGATTGTTCCGTACTGAATACGAAGGTACTACCTTGCGGGAAAACCTGGGGCTGCGTCGTCCGGGTAATCAATTTGCCGTTAAACAAGTGGATGAGAGACTGGTGTTGGTGTAGGTTAATTTTTTACGGATGGTTAAACCATATCTTTTAAAGCGGATCTTTTGCAGATCACCGCCTGGGTGCTGCATATTTTCGAGATGATTTTTCTCACGCAGAGGAGCCAGTGCGCTGGGCGGGTTCCCCGACTTGAAGCACCTGGCATCACGCAGAGGCGCAGAGATATTAATGAGCTTTATACCCATATCTAAAGTTTTTGTTAATACTTTTAGTCTTTTGCGTTCTGACTTGTTTGCAATTTTTTAAAGGAAAAAAACATGACTGAATATAGCAGATTGAAAACTTCCCGCTCAGCTGCAATCAAAGCAAATCTCAATTATCCGATAATTGACACTGATGTTCATACTAATGATTTTACTCCGGCGCTTGAGGATTACATTGCTAAATACGGTGGCTCGAAACTCGTAGATGAATTACGCAAGGCGGAAGATTCTCGTCTCAATTCCAAGAGCAATGGTAAAGACTGGTATCAACAGACTCCAGAAGAACGGCAGTACAACCGCACAATTCGATCGCCTTGGTGGGCTAGAGTTACCCGCAATACTTTGGATCTTGCTACTTACACTTTGCCTGAACTGTTCTATGAGCGTCAAGCGGAGCAGGGATCTGATTATTCGGTACTGTTTCCGAATAATGTTTTGGCACCGGCTGGAGCAAGTAAAGAGAACCGTCAAGCACTGCAACGGGCGGTTAATCACTATCATGCTGACTTGTACCGGAAATATAGCGATCGCCTGACACCTGTAGCTGGCATCCCAATGGGTAATCCTCAAGAAGCCGTTGAGGAGTTAGAGTTTGCAGTGAAAACACTGGGACTGAAGGTGGCAAATATCCCTGGTGGTGTGAAACGACCAATTAAGGCGATCGCTGATAAATATCCAGCAGATCAATACCCTGAAATCGCCAAGTATGCCTCTTACATTGACTTCTACGGATTGGATAGTGAATACGACTACGATCCATTCTGGGCGAAGGCTGTTGAATTAGGTGTACCCGTTACTACCCATTACGGCAGTCAAGGTTGGACTGGACGCTCCTCCATCAGTAACTACATGAACAACCATATCGGTCACTTTGGCGATGGCTCACAAGCAGTTGCCAAGGCGTTGTTCTTCGGTGGTGTTACCAAACGTTTTCCACAGTTGCGCGTAGGTATGCTTGAAGGTGGTGCAGATTGGGGCGCACACGTCTACATTCATTTAGTAGATCGTTTCTCCAAGCGCAGTCTCAAGGGACTGCAAAACTACAACCCAGAACTGACAAATTCTGATGAGTTGTTCGAGTTGTTTGAGCGATTTGGTGGCGAAATTACTCAAGGATATTCCCTCACCAAAGAGGAATTGACTAAGAGTGTACTGGGTTCTTCCTTCAACCGTCATAGCCGCTCACCCGTTGGTAGCGAACTGGAAGACTTTGCCGCCGCCGGGATTGAAACAATTGAAGACATCCGCGATCGCTGGGTAAACAGTTTCTTCTTTGGTTCCGAGTCCGATGACCGCACCATCGCAGCTGCATTCAACGACAAAGCCAATCCCTTGGGTGTGAAAATCAACGCCATTTATTCCTCAGATGTTGGTCACTGGGATGTGCCAGATTTGACTGACCCACTAGCGGAAAGCTGGGATTTGGTGCAAGAAGGTGTGATTTCTGAAGCCGACTTTAAGGCTTATGTATTTAATAATCCTTACAAGTTCTATACTCAAGCCAATCCCGATTTCTTCAAGGGTACGGCGGTTGAATCTAAGGTAGGTAACATCGAATCTCCACAAGCAGATAAGAGTTTGGTAACGGCGTAATAGATTACAGCTATTTTCAGGTAAATGAACCACATCTTTTTTATCTCACGCAAAGGCGCAAAGGCAAGGCAGCGCGTTGCGGGGGTTCCCCCCGTTGTAGCGACTGCCGCGCAAAGAAAGAAATGTGTGGTCTAAATAGATGAAAACTGCTGTAAGAGGAGATCAGGGTATAACTTCCTTGCTCCTCTACATCCCCTTCTTCTGACCTGCACCTTTGTTGCATCGGTCTGCATCTTTGTTGCATCGACCTGCATCTTTATCCATACTCTCCACTCCCCAAACTTTAGGAGTCACAACTATGTCCGTCGAACACCGCTCTTTTAATAGCAGTAATGGTTCTTTGCCTTATCTCCTCTCGCCTATCTCAGACAATATTAACCAATCCGCGCCCTTGGTGTTATTTCTACACGGCGCACGCGATCGCGGTACAGATATAAATGTGCTGCTAAAATGGGGTTTACCTCGTTTTGTAGATTCGTCCACTTCCTTACCTTATATCTTTGCTGCTCCCCAGTTGCCTGAAGGACAAACCTGGGTAGATCGAGAATCAGATGTGATTGCTTTGCTCGATGATCTCATCGCTTCCCAACCCATCAATCCGTCCCGTGTTATCTTATCTGGATTCAGCTTAGGTACGGCTGGAGCATGGCATATCGCTGCTTCTCACCCTGATCGCTTTGCTGGTCTTGTAGCAGTCTCAGGGCGTGTACCCAAAACATTAGAAGCAAGCCAACTAGCTGCACTCAAAGAAATTCCTATTCAAATATTCCAAGGTGGCAAAGACGAAAAACTACCGATTGAAGATACACAGCAGATTGTCGATACCTTGCGCGGTCTGGGGGGAACAGTAGATTTTACTGTACTACCTGAAGGCGATCATTTTATTGCCGATGAAGTTTACAGTGACCCGAAACTGCAACAATGGCTAATTTCACAGAGCCGTCGTCAAGCATCTGTAGTAGCCTAATACCATTTTGGATTTTAGATTTTAGATTTTGGATTGAAAACCACTTAGTGTATCTGGGTTTTCTCTATCTATCTGTCGCAATCATTTTTCAAATTGGTATAAGAGGATGTTTGAAAAGTCCTCTTGTCGGTATCAAAAGTTTTAGATCCCCCTAAATCCCCCGATAAATTGGGGGACTTTGATTCCGGTTCCCCCCTTTTTTAAGGGGGGTTAGGGGGGATCTAAAAGTACCTAAAGTCACCGCAAAACACTTTTCAAACAACCTCTAAGAATTCCTTTCCTCTTCTAACATGACATTACCAACCACTAAACTCGGTCAAACTGGATTAACCGTTTCCCGTCTCTGTCTTGGTACTATGACCTTCGGCTTGCAGACAGACGAAGAAACTTCCAGGTACATCCTCGACACCGCAGCCGATGCTGGCATCAACTTTCTCGATACAGCCGACGTTTATCCCCTTGGTGGTGGACTGCCTACTGCTGGAAGCACTGAAGAAATTATTGGGCGCTGGCTCAAAGGCAAACGCGAACATTTTATCATAGCTACTAAGTGCGTGGGACGAGTCGGGACTGCGCCTTGGGATCAGGGTGCTTCGCGCAAACATATTCTTGATGCGATCGATGCTTCCCTAAAAAGACTGGGAACTGATTATGTTGACTTGTACCAATTGCACTCTGACGATGCCTCAACTCCTCTCGATGAAACCTTAGAAGCATTAGATACAGTAGTTCGTGCTGGCAAGGTACGCTACATCGGGGTTTCTAATTTCTTAGCTTACCGACTCGCTCGCGCCTTGGGTCGCGCCGATGTGCGGAATTTAACTCGTTTTGTTTCGATTCAGCCCCGCTACAATTTGTTGTTCCGCGAAATTGAGCGAGAACTACTACCCTTAGCCAAAGAAGAAGGACTAGGTGTAATTCCTTACAATCCCTTGGCAGGTGGTCTACTCACTGGCAAACATAGCCTCACTCAAGGCCCCACCGCAGGCACTCGTTTTACTCTGGGGGCTGCCGCAGAACGTTATCAAGAACGCTACTGGCGCGATCGCGAGTTCAATACTGTCGAGGAATTACGCTCAGTGGCAGAATTCGCTGGATTGTCACTCACTACCCTAGCCGTGGCTTGGGTGCTGGCTAATCCGATAATTACCGCTCCGATTATTGGTGCTAGTCGTCCAGAACAACTTGTTGACACTCTCAAGGCTGTAGAACTAAAACTCGACGACAGTTTGAAACAAAAGCTAGACGACATCACCGCCGAATATCGCAGGGGAGATTCTCTGCGTTAGTTTTGTAAATTTTAACCTTTGCAATCCAAACTATTTTATTTATCAAACAGCTATGATTAAACGCCGTCGTTTCCTAAATGTTGCTACATCTAGTCTGGGCGGTTTTTCTATGGCATATTTGTTGGGAAGTTGTAACCAACAAAGCCAACTGAATGTAGCAAGTACTACTGTCAATTCGATTTCCCTTGGTATAAAAACTAAAGTTCTCCGCATGGGTTATCAGAGTGCGGGGGATCTGTTCAGAAATCGGCAAGTTTTAGAGAAACGCCTGGAGCCACTGGGGATCAAGGTGGAATGGGCGCAATTTGTCCAAGGGCCTCAACTCATGGAAGGCATGGCTGCGAAAAGAGTTGACGTAGGATCAGTAGGAGAAACGCCACCAATTTTTGCCCAAGTAGCCGGATCTGACCTGGTTTATGTCGTTGGTACACAAAGAACTGAAAGAACAGGAAGAAATAGCGTGATTGCTGTACCTCCAGAGTCTCCCCTTCAGAAATTTGAGGATATCAAGGGGCAAGAAGTATATTTTCAAAAAGGCTCGGCATCGCACTATTTTATTCTCAGAGCTTTGCAGTCTATTGGCTTGACCATCAAAGATATTAAAATCAAAAATATGGCGACTATCGAGGCGCGGGGTGCGTTTCTCGAAGGGAGAATTCCCGTTTGGATGACAGGAGATCCGCACTATGCGATCGCTGAAAAAATGGGTCGAATCCGCGTCCTCAGAGACTCTGTTGGACTAGATTCTCCTGGAGGCTACTATATTGCTGAGAGGAAGTTTGCCGAAGAAAACCCTGGCTTACTCAAAATTATCATTGAAGAACTTCATGCTCTTGATAAGTGGGCAGAAGCGAATCGAGATGAAGTGAAAAAATTAATGATCGTAACACAAAAGCTTGATGAGGATGTGGCTGATAAGGTAATGTCTCGTCGCACTTTCGCCGGACGCAGAGGCTTAAGTCCTGCACTGATAGCAGAACAACAGCGTGTAGCAGATTTATTCTTTAAGGAGGGTGTTATCCCTAAGAAAATCAACATTCAAGATGCGTTACTTGCGCCTGATTTGTATGCGGCAATCACACCGCCAGAAATTATGGTCTAGTAGTTCATTAAGCAAACGAAAGCTTCTTAATTACGAATTACGAATTACGAATTACCAATTGGTATAATATGATGCTTCAAGAGCGACTTTCATGACGAAAAAATCCAGAAAATCCCAATACTTTCAACGTGCTGCCGATGCGCCCAACTTGCCTGATACGACCTTCAGGTTCATTTGTCATTTTGTCAGTCATTTCCGGTGGTGGTACGTGGCAATGGTGATTCTGGAGGTAATACACGCAACCTGCGGCATCATGTTACCCTATGCCATTGGTGAGATCATTCGGAGCGTGACGCGATCGCCAGGTGACAGTAAGCAGATTTTTGATACCGTGAGCCAACCCCTGATGTTGTTCACCGCCTTGAGTTTGGGTGAAGTGGTATTCGGGCGATCGGCTGGACTCTTGCAGACAATCCTTCATCCAATCCACCGACAGCACATCGTCCGCTCTCTATATGCCTACTTACAGCATCATTCCCATCGCTACCTGAGCAGCAGTTTTGCTGGGTCATTAGCACATCGCATCGGCGAAACTTCTTTGGGTGTTACCCAAACAATGCAAATGCTGATTACTGAATTTATGCCAGTAATCATTGTCTATATTGTCTCCACGATTTTACTGTATCGCGTCTATCCTCCCCTGGCTGCATTTGTGGGTGTGTGGGCAGTTCTTTTCATCAGTATTTCTTTCTGGCTGGCAACTCGCTGCCGAATTTATTCCCGGAAGGCAGCAGCAGCAAGAAGTGAGACAACTGGTATCATCGTAGACGCAGTAACAAATCTCAGTAGTAGCCGACTGTTTGCTCGATTGGGTTTTGAACGAGGCTATTTGAATGACCAATTAAGGGGCGAACTCAAAAAGGTAAGAGAGTCCAACTGGTACTCGGAGCGAATTCGCTGGTTTCAGTTTATCTCAGCAGCCGTTTTGAAAATCGGCACTCTCTATTACTCGCTTTCCCTTTGGAGTCAAGGACTAATTGCCACTGCTGACTTTGTTGTGGCAACTAGCCTATCGCTGTTGATCATCAGTGAAGCCCGCAATTTGAGCCGACGCCTTCTAGAATTTTTTGAACATATCGGCAATATTACCAATGGTATCTCGACTATCATTCAACCCCACGAGATCATTGATCGGGATAATGCGATCGCTCATTCAATCACCCAAGGACAAATTGAGTTTCGCCAAGTGAATTTTAGCTACTCCCTTGGGAAGAAAGTTTTCGATAATCTTTCTATCACCATTCAACCAGGCCAGCGTGTCGGACTGGTTGGCTTCTCTGGTTCTGGAAAATCCAGCTTCGTCAATTTAATTTTGCGTCTGTTCGATCCGCAATCGGGACAGATTTTGATTGATGGGGTAGATATTCAAGATATGACGCAAGATGCCCTACACTCCCAAATCAGCTTAATTCCTCAAGATCCGTCTCTGTTCCATCGGACATTGATAGAAAATATTCGTTATGGACGAATAGATGCCACCGACGAGGAAGTGGTCGAGGCGGCACGCCAGGCCTATGCTCACGATTTTATCGCGCAGATTAAAGAAGGTTATGATTCTTTGGTAGGTGAACGCGGTGTCAAACTTTCTGGGGGACAAAGACAGCGAATTGCGATCGCACGGGTGATTCTCAAAGATGCACCGATCCTAATTTTGGATGAAGCCACTTCTAGCCTCGATTCCATCACCGAAAAAGCGATCCAAGATACTTTAGATTCAGTGATGGATGGGAAAACGGTCATCGTAGTAGCTCATCGATTATCTACGATCGCACATCTAGACCGCATTTTGGTATTTGACAAAGGTCGCATTGTCGAAGATGGCACTCATACCAAACTGCTGGCACGCCGTGGTGCTTACTACAGGTTATGGAAAATGCAAGCAGGTGGATTCTTACCTGTAGAAGCAGAACAAGGAGAGGAAAAAAAATTGATCAAGCAACGTGAGTCTAATTAGTATTTCTGAACTGAACGTTATAAAATTATTGATGGAGAATTATTTGTGACGCGGCTGAATTTAACGACGAAGCCGGGGTAGGATTTTAGTTAGAATAATCCAGAAAACAAGGCTGGCGATCGCACCAGTGCCAATACTGTACCAAAAAGCTTGTGTTTGGTAGAAAGGAATATCTTTAGGTGGGGTTTGTTGAGCGATAATGACAGAGGATGCAATCTGGCTTGTTGCTAGTCCAATACCTACAATAGCAATATTAGTGTTGAGGTTTTGATCGCGCTCTGCTTGCTTTATCTCCACCATCCCGCGAATTGTAGCGGTCAAGTTTTCTAATATTGCTAATCCTGGATTTAGACCGAGATAGTCTTTTTCTAATTGTACCTGATATTTCTCTTTGACTATCTTGCTGAATTCTTCTAAAAATTTATCGTTTGTAAAAATTTCTTTAAAGTATTTTTCGTAGTTACGCTCATTAACTTCAACTGTATGCTGTTGAGTTTGCAGGAGGTTTATATCTTGGACGTAATAAAATATAGTATTAATATTTTTTTGCAATTCGCTTTTTAGCTCTTGCAATCCTTTGTTTGATAAACTTTCTAAACTCTTCTGGTCTATTAAACCATGCTTATATTTCTCCAACAGCCTTAATTTTAGTTCCCGTCCCTGTTCATAAGCCCAAAGGATTTTATGTCTACAATAAAACAAGTATCTCCATGTGTTGTAATAATTACTAGCATTTTTAAATGTAAGTTCATCAGGATAAAAAACAACTATTACATGACTGTCTTTTTCAATTTTGTCCCAACGCCCTTCACCACGCCACATTTCATAGACTGTAGCGCCTAAAAATTCTCCTAAATTTTGATGTTGGTGTCCTTGTGGAATTAAGGCTTTGTAAGCTTGATGAGCGTTTGCTTCAGGAATTGGGTTATTAGCTGTGATTGTCCAGCCTGATATCATCCAAGTTTGTCCTAAATAGCCATTTTCTGAAAGTCTTCCAGGGGCTAAATCTCCAATTTTTGGTAAAAGAGCTAAATCTTTGATTTGAGTTAACGTATGCTCAATATTAGATAATTCAACTGGCTGATCGACAGAGCAGCTATAGCGTAGGCAGTTAGTATCATCAAAATTCGCTTGACTGTAAGAACCATCAACAGCAGCTGAAATTGTGTCCCAGAAATCAAGGCGTTGTGGATCTTCGTCGTTGGGTTTAGTTGAGAATCCCTTTTGTTTAAGTTGTTCTGGCAGTTTTAACCAATAATCTTGCTCATTGCTCGAATCATCTGCAAGATTATAAATGAATAAGTTTAGGGTGGGATACTCTATTTTACACATTAAGAATCTTTTGGGATAATTTCTGACTTGTGCTTCTTAGCTTCAGCGCTGGAATCAGCAGCTTGAAGAATGGGGAGCGCAATATTTTCAATATGTTCTACGGGTTTTGTAGGTTGATTCTGCTCACCGGGTTTATCGTATTTGTCAAGTTCTTGACTTTTATATTGCGTCTGAATATTCATTCGCGCATTCCAGTAAGACTCATTAAGACAGTCGTTTTCTGCCAATTCTATCAAGCGGTCAAGAGCATCATCCTTTTGTGCGTTTGCAAGCATTTCACCAACTTTGTTGATTTCGTGCTGTAAAGCTGTTGGTAAAGGAGAATCTAATTCTACCAAAGCTGTTAAAAAGGCGCGGAGGGTAACTGTTTGTAGTGGGTCAAGCATAGGATGGAATAGGGGGTAAAGGAAATAAAGCTAACATCTAAAATAGGTAAAAAGCGCTGGCTTTCCAACAAACTGGCTCCTTTTACCCTGTTGTACTTGGTTTACCAGTTAAAATAAAGCCAGCCGAATAATAAGGATGAGCATAAGGAAGTTCGGTAGATTCCTTATTCAAATTTTTTATGTCTTTTTCAATCATTTTCGCTTCTGTTTCCAGATAGTCTCTCGATTGGAGTTTATTCAATTCCTTGGCTAAGTCTCTATACCACTTAGCTAAATCTTTATAGGTTAACTTACGTAGCCAATCTTTTGCTTGTCCCAGTGCTATAGTAGGGGTTTGTTTTTGCTTCTTGAGTAACTGGTAAAATCTAATTATGAGTAAAACAGTGGAACGTTCATCCACTTTCCACAGGGTACTAACAACGTAGTTTGCTCCCTTGGCAAGAAACCCACTTACTAAACCAACATATTCATCGATTATCCTCTCTTTGCTGAATTCCTGGCTAGTGATCCCAGTTTCGCAAGCAGAAAGACAAATTAGTTGATACTTTCGTAAGTCTAATTCTGGACAATCAAAAATGTCACCCAAAGTTAATTTTTCTGTGTCTGCTAGCTCCAAAGCTGATTCTATCGGGTTTTCTAAAATGTGATAGCCATGTCCTGTAAAGTGAAAGTAACCTTCATACTCTTTTAAAGCTTCGAGCAAGTTAGTTTTTGTTATAGGCGGCTCTGGCAATTTACCATACTTTGGATATAGGTGGTAAAGAGCATCAGATTGAATTTGTGTAAATACCAAGTTCTTTGAAGGCATTTCTATATTCATAAGTTTTTGGCTATCAGTATTTTCGCTGTTTGATGTCGATTCCAACAACTGCAAGCCAATCTGAAAACTTGGTAAGTAAGTAATGATAAAATCTCTATCCTTAAATAGGTAATCTAGGGGTAATAGGTGTAATTCCCGGTGGGGAATGAGTATCAAGTTATCAACATCTTGGAGATTCTCTTGAACAATGCGCTTAATTTCTAGAATTTCACCAAGAGTTTCCAACATAGATTTCATATTTTCCCGCCAAGGAGTCGTTTCTTTATCTGTGTAAGGTTTACAGTAATCCTGATAAGACTTTTTCCATCGCTGCATCCAGCTTTCAAAACGCTGAAGCTGATAAAAATAAGGGCTATAGCCTCCCTTTTGTGATTCGCTTGGTAATTGTGGTAACAGGATTTTTAGGGGTTCATTATGTTTGATAATGAAAGTAGTGATAGCAATAGGGCTGAGATGCCAGTAAATTGCCGCAGTTTTGGGATTAAGTAGTTTTTCCGTCTGTTTAAAGTTAAACCCAGTAGGCGGTTGATAAATTGAACCTTCCCTCAGCCAAGCAAGGCAAGTATTCTTGCGTACCTCTGCTGTTTCTAAAGCTTCTATGTGTTTCTCTGGAGCTTTTGACTGTGCAAGGATATCTACCCGCATTTGATTAAAAGCCGCTAATTTGCTGTCTAGGGTTATTTTCTCTTGCTCTGATTTGGGTTCTCTGTTCAATAATTCTTCTAACTGCTGAGTCCCTTTCTCCAAATTTTTCTGGAATTCTTCAGGGTTATCCGATGAATATACTTTCAGCAATTCTTGTAAGAATTGCAAGTTTTCCTCTGGATACTTATCAAACGTCAGGAACTCAAGGGCTTCTTCATAGCTTTTTTTTGCTTTAGATAAATCTGAGAAAAAACTTGGTTGTTGCATCATGTAATATTGAAACTGTTTCCCTTTTTCAAGATGCAATGTGATGCTAGTTTGTTGCTCGTTAGGTGCTAGTATCTCTACCGAAGTTTTTACAGCAGCTTCCTCACTTAGAGGAGATATGTTTGCTAAACTCTGATTCTTATTCCAAGCTTTCCACCACTGAGGATCTATACAGTTAAGAGCGAGATTATAAAATTCAATGGCTTCTGTATCTCGCTTTAACTTAACGAGTACATTTCCTTTGTTAACCAAAGCTTCATGCTTATCTGGTTTAAATTCAATGGCTTGGTCGAAAGATGCAACAGCTTCTTCGTAGCGTTCTAAATCCGAGAGCGCAAGCCCCCGGTTGTACCAAGCCGAATCGTTGTCTGGTTTAAATTTAATGGCTTGGTCGAAAGATGCAACAGCTTCTTCATAGCGTTCTAAATCCGAGAGCGCAAGCCCCCGGAGATACCAAGCCGAATCGTTGTCTGGTTTAAATTTAATGGCTTGGTCAAAAGATGCAACAGCTTCTTCATAGCGTCCCAAATCCGAGAGCGCAATCCCCTGGTTGTACCAAGCCGAATCGTTGTCTGGTTTAAATTCAATAGTTTTGTCGAAAGATGCAACAGCTTCTTTGTAGCGTTCTAAAGACCCCAGCACAATCCCCCGGAGATACCAAGCCGAATCGTAGTCTGGTTTAAATTCAATAGTTTTGTCGAAAGATGCAACAGCTTCTTTGTAGCGTTCTAAATACACCAGCACAGTCCCCCGGAGATACCAAGCCGAATCGTAGTCTGGTTTAAATTCAATAGCTTTGTCGAAAGATGCAATCGCTTCTTCGTAGCGTTCTAAACACACCAGCACAATCCCCCGGTTGTACCAAGCCGAATCGTAGTCTGGTTTAAATTCAATAGTTTTGTCGAAAGATGCAACAGCTTCTTTGTAGCGTTCTAAATACACCAGCACAGTCCCCCGGAGATACCAAGCCGAATCGTAGTCTGGTTTAAATTCAATAGCTTTGTCGTAAGATGCAATCGCTTCTTCGTAGCGTCCCAAATCCGAGAGCACAATCCCCCGGTTGTACCAAGCCAAATCCTTGTCTGGTTTAAATTCAATGGCTTTGTCGTAAGATGCAATCGCTTCTTCGTAGCGTTCTAAATACACCAGCACAATCCCCCGGTTGTACCAAGCCGAATTGTTGTCTGGTTTAAATTCAATGGCTTTGTCGTAAGATGCAACAGCTTCTTCGTAGCGTTCTAAATACACCAGTGCATTCCCCCGGTTGTACCAAGCCGAATTGTTGTCTGGTTTAAATTCAATGGCTTTGTCGTAAGATGCAACAGCTTCTTCGTAGCGTTTCAAAGACTCCAGCACAATCGCCCGGATCTTCCAAGCCCAATTTCGTAGCGTCCCAAATTTCACAGTGCATACCCCCAGTAGTTCCAAGCTAAATCATCGTTTGGTTTAAATTTCAGTACTTGGTCGTAAGATGCAACACCTTCTTCGTGGCGTTGTAATTCATTTAATGCAATTCCTCTACCTTGCCAGTCTTCTGAATCTTGGGAGGTAAGTGCGATCGCTTGCTCAAAATCTGCTTGTGCTTGCTGCCCTTGGTCAATTTTTTGGTAAGCCAATCCTCGCCTTACTAGCGCCAAAATGTAGTTTGGCTGAATTCTCAAAGCTTGGTTTAGGTATTCAATGGACTCGTGGTATTGTTCCAGACGATAACAAGTTAGACCCAACCCATAACTTATTTGGGGGTTTTGCGGTTCCAGTACAGCAGCTTGCTGAAAAATCTGTAAAGCTGCTTGGTACTCTCCTTGATCAAGTTGGTTGTGTCCTTGCTTTAGTAAACTTGCCACGCTAGTATTTGGCATTATTGCCTAAAGTCCAATATTTGATTGATATTATAACTTCTTGGCTAAGTAAGAGGCTGTTATAAAATCCATTTGGGATAATTATTACAAAAATAATAATGTCTATTGCTAAAATCACCAAACAAAGCAACTAGAAGGCGTTACTGGTACTCTGTACAATTTCCATTACAAAACCATTTCTCGTTCCCATGCTCTGCATGGGAATGGCTAATTAGGGGCTGCTGCCTCCAGTCAGACATTGAGCCAGAGACTCAATGAATGCATTCCCAGGCGGCAGCCCAGGAACGAGGAAGGCGTTACTGGTAGTTTGTACGATTTCCATTACAAAACCATTAAATAAGTATCTTTTCCTTCCACTGGCAAAACTCGCAATTTCTGATTTTGTAAATCGGGTTCTAATCCTAAATCTTCTAAAGGTATTAATCCCAATAACGGATCTGAACCTTCTGGTAATTCAATACAATTGAATGTCCCTTCTCTTCCCTCAACTGAAAGATTCAACATTTTAAAAACCCGAGCTTTTTGCACTCCTGTAGCTATTTTTATATCTACTTCTCCTTGCAGAGGCAATCCCAAATCAAGAATAATATTTTTAGGCAAGCACAGCCTTGTTGCACCTGTGTCAACTAAAACATCATGTAAAGTAATTGAGCGTATTTGTTCTGTGGGAATAAATCCTCTTTCTGCGAGAGTTTGGTCAATTTGGTTAGTAATAGTAATTGTGGTAGTTACTTTGCCCATTTTTTCACTTTTGCTATTTGTCATATCATTTTCCTATAAGAGATTGTTCTCTCGTTCCCATGCTCTGCATGGGAATGGCTAATTAGGGGCTGCTGCCTCCAGTTAGACATTGAGCCAGAGACTCAATGAATCCATTCCCAGGCGGCAGCCCAAGAACGAGGAAAGCCTTATCAAGTTAGGTTTTTAGGATTTGTGTGTACACCGTAGCTTATCAAGGGGGGAAACAAGAAAATGGTTAGGGTGGGGTAAAACCAAAATTTATTAAGCAACAGCAGGCTTTCGCACCGGACGCTTGCGATCGCTTCGACGAACTCCCCCTGCCATTTTGTACTCATCGCTATTCTTGCCATACTTTGCAGCTACACTGACTAACATATGTTCTGTTAGTTCCATCAGCGACTTTTCGGCAAATTCTAAGGCTCCCTGAGTCATATCCACGGTGGAGAGGCTGGAGTTATATACTTCTAACTTGTCTTGCGTTGTTTTGATGGCAGCTGCAAAGGAGTTAATAGTTACCCCATTGCCTAAGTCTAAGGTGGGATTAATCGATTTCAAAGCCGCAATCCGACGCTGCGCTCTATCAAGTACTTTAGACCCGCGTTTTGGACGTGACATAAATGACTTTCCTATTATTAATAATACACCAGGATAAAAACTGACTTCTAGCCTGAACTGTACAGTACTACGATAGACAGAATTAGGGTTAATTGACACCCGCATTATTCAGGATAAATTGATTTTTTTCTCATAAATATATTGAATGGCTTTATGTAAATTCTTGGGGGTTGCCCGAATTCAATAAACGACTGCCCGAATT
>NZ_WBKM01000065.1 GCF_015714725.1 Nostoc sp. WHI | reverse complement strand
GTGGTGAAAAATCTCATAGTAGCCGAGACAGCAGCGCACGGGATTAACTCAACAGCCCAAGCGATGGCTCACGCTTCTAGCATTACCCCAGGCATCCGAGAATCGGTAGGAATAGATGAGCATCTTGGACTTGCGGAGGCTCTGATTAATCAACTTAAATATCAGCACTAGGGAGATGAAATAATGGACTTTGCAATACGCAATCCGGCAATGGGTCATGCAAGCCATATTGATGAGAAAGCGCTTGGCTGGGGAGGATTTGAGGCAGATATATTGGGTTATCTCTCCGATATAAATAAGCTCGAACAGTTTGCGGATTATGCCAATAATGCCCAGGAACTATCTGATAGATTAGAGCCATTCCTGGACAATGCCAAGGTCGTCTTTGAGGCGATGGAAAAGCTGACCAAAGGCCAAGTAACTTGGACAGAACTTCGTAAACAATATGGCTCTCATGTTGCTACTGCCATCGCCAAGATTCGCAAACTTAATTCTGAATTTGATTCGGAAATGAGTAAAATAGATGCCCAAGATAGAGCAGACCTCCTGCGGATTGACCAAAAGCGTAAACACGCTTTAACCGAAGTTGCAGCCCAATTACACCACGATTTACAAGCAGAATTGTGGAGGCATGAAAACAAAATTAGCGGCATAGAAAACAGACAAGTTGTGCAAGCTGAAAGGCAAGCAATTACTACAGGGCTGAGAGAGAAACGACAACAACTTTTAGCCCGTGCGCGGTTTGGATCAAGAGCATTAGAGCCAAACCAAACACCCCAGGAAGTGATACCAATTCAATCCCAAAATCATGCACCAGCATCAAGTGTTTCAGCAACAGGAACAGTTCGCGGTTGGGGTGCAATGTTGGGTAACTTGTGGAACAAATTGGGCGATAGATAAGTAATTAATTAATAAGGATTTGGCTGATGCTAGTAAGGAAACGAAATGAAGATTCCCATAGCGTCAGCCCTTTCTTGCATGAAGGGCTGGCACAGAAATCACAACAACAACATCAGCAGAAACAACCAGAACAGTTACCACCACTGCCAGAAAATAATAGAGGTAGAACATTTAGACGTGCTGGTAATGCCTGTGAAATTGTCGCTGGCAGTTGCTTAAACAGTGCAGTGATTTTCACTTTTCATTTATTGCAAGTTCACCCCGTTGGAATGTTCCTAGCTGTAGGTACTGCACACCTGTATTTTACTGCCACTGCAACAGGTGAAGGGTTCAATAATTTCGTTACTAATTTAATGACTGGTTGCAGTGCATCACTAGCGTTATTGTCTGCGCTATCCTACCCTCTGAGTGAGTGGAATGAAGCGAGAACTTCTACTGATACAGCTAATAATTCAATTCAGTCAATGTATCAGCCCAAAACTGCTGATTATTCCAGTTGGGTGAATGGTGCTGGTGTGGCGATAGGTATAGCGGTATTAATGATTTTTCTATTTGGTGGTAGGAGAGGTAAATGAATTATTTAACCGATAAACATAAACAGTTATCCGAGTCACAACAATCGGGTTTAATGTTGTGGTTTGGTCGCCTACCAATGGACAAGAAAGCTGTTGCCATTGGGCTGAGTTTGACTGTGGGTATTAGCTCGGCTGCGATGGCTTGGCAAGGAACCAGCAGCGATCGGATCTACTTCTGCGTTAAAACCCCTTTGAAAACATTGACCTGCTCAGACAAGAATGGACGACCTTTCAGGATGACCCCATTTTATTGGCAACAGTGGAAGAGTGATGGAATGCCGCGCCAAGTTGTGCGTGACCCAGCTATGGGGGTTAATGGGTTGGTAAAAGCGACTAACCCATACAAACCGTTTTGGGGGTTTGGTGGATTCCTGGGGTTTGCTCTTGCTGGGTGGATGCTTCGCCATTGTCAAAATGAGGAGAAGCAGAGAGCAGTTTTTGAAGACATTGCCCTTCATCGGGATGCTGCAAAAGCAGAGATGGCTGCACGTTCCGAGCTGCTAGAGAGCTACAGGGACGTTGCGATCGCAGAAGTCCAACTACAAGCTGACCTGGATTTAATCGCCAATGATCGCACTGTGGATATCACCAAAGCCGAGATTTACGCCCACACCGAGATAGAAGTTACGCAGATGGAGGCATCCGAGGCTATCTTTGAGGCGCAAACGGCGGGGATGACGGAGCAACAGAAGGCAGATTACATTAAGCAGTTGCGTGAGATGAAAACGCCTTACTTGCAAGGGAGTCAGACTTTAGCGGGGACGATTGACCCCAACGATAAGGTTACTGGGGCAGACAGCCAAGCAATCGCCCCCAATGACAAATATCGCTGGATCAAAAACACCATTGGCTACCCCACTTTAATCTTTGGTGGCATGGGTGCTGGGAAATCCTGGACTACTAGAGAAATTATTTGGAAGAAAGTACAAGCTGGGTGGAACATCGTAGCGCTTGACCCGCACGGCACTATTGTTGAATGGCGAGGTGTGCGGCTGATTACCGGCTACAAAGAAATAGCCCTCTTTATGCAATGGTACATGGATGAAATGCGCCAGCGCTATGAAGATTACCGCAAGAGCGGATTAACAGAGGAGCAGTGGACAGAACGGTTAAGAAATAGCGGCAAGATGCTATCAGTTATCTGTGAAGAATTTACAACTTGGACAGATAACATTGTTGAGCCAATGCCAGACGATTGTGAGGATGAAAAATGGAAGCCCGACCCTGATTTTGTTGGCAGGTGGTTTCGCTGTGCCATGACCGAATCCCGCAAACAATTAATGATTCCTTTGTTCGTCGCTCACGACCGCACAATGGAGATTTTAGCTAAAGCCAAAGGATTATCAAAACTTCGAGATGCGGCACTGTTAGAAGTAGAACTAATCGCAACTATTGACCCAATCACGACAGAGGCAAAAGCCAGTGGTCAGGGCAAGATTAAATTACCTGGGCATGGTCAATGGATTGATATTGAACTGCCTAAGCTCGATCGCAAACGAATTGATTTTCGGCTTGATGAATCTGTGATAAGCGATGCTCAAAGCAATACCAGTCATGTAGAGCCAAAACTTTCAACCGACTCCGAAACAGCCGAGCGCATCTGGCAACTCGAATTTAATTTAGATAAGCCTTCATCGGATTCTAGCCCTACCCCATCTCTAACACCCGTTGCCCAATCACTGCTGCAATACCTCCAGCGTACCGGAAGAACATCGGCAGTCATACAGGAGATACAGCCCAACTTTAAAGTAAAAGGTCAACGGTTCAATTCCGAGGAGTTGAAGCGACTGTTTAATGAGTTGGTTGAGAACAGTCTGGCCGTCTGGCTAGATGCCTCGACTATCGAAATTGCCCCAAATCAGACAGATGGACAGAATGGACAGGATTAGACAGAAAGCTTACACAGCAGGGGACAGAGGCAGACAGAGGCAGACAGAGGATAGACAGAAACTAGACAGTAGACAGAGCGCCCTCGGCATTGCACTGGGGGGTTTATTATTAGGGGCCTACCTCTTGATATCAGGATTGATATCAATGCCTCACCTAAATGCTCTCTAGTAGTTCGCCAACCCAAAATTGCTGGGTGGAGGTCGGCAGAGGAGCAGGGGAGAGATTTGTACAAGTTCTTTCCCCCCTGCCCCTCCGCACCTCTGCCCTTCTGCTTGCCACCACGCAAAATTCCCTTGGCAGACTACTAGGTGAGGCAATTGAATTTGAGTGGTCGAGTCCGATTACCTTAATAGGCTTTCAGTACAACCGTTGACTATTACCTGTTGGAATAATAACTACGCTGACTGTTTGCCTTGGAGATTTGGCAGATAATGAGTGTGCAAACAACTACATTTTGCACGTAGAACAGCCCAGCGAAACCCAAGCCTACCCATAATGAAGTCAAAAATTGTTTGTGTGTTCATGATCTTCGAGAAAAGTGGTTTTTCTAGTTGTATTGTGAGAGGAGGTGACGGACGTTAACGAAAAGGTGCATTGTCATTAACGGTAAAAATGAATAAGTTAAGTACATATACTGAAAGTTCTCTGACTCAAGTTGCCAGTCAGCTCCTTGCGTCAAATGATTTTTTGGCGGAGTTGCAGCAGAAGGCTAAGACAACGCAACGGGGGTATGCTGGCAATATACGGATATTTTTTGAGTATTTTTTGCAAAGGGAGCCGAATCAGAAAGATGTTGAGGAGTTCTGGGGGTTGGATGACCAGACGGCTAACGGGTTAATCCTCAAGTTTAAAAATCATTTGGTGGCAGAGGGTAGGAAGGCGGCAACTATTAACCGTTACTTGTCCGCCCTTAAGTATTTAATTAAGGTGGGACGGAACCTCAAGCACTGCCGATATCACTTTGATAGCGACCGCATTGAGTCAATGATTGTGACTAAGTACAGGGATACGCGGGGTGTTGTAGTTGATGAGTACAACAAAGTTTTTGATGTAATTGATACCACTTGCACCAAGGGGAAGCGGGATTATGCTTTATTTCTGCTGCTTTGGGCAAATGTTTTGCGGCGGGGGGAGGTGGCGAAGTTAATGGTGGGAGATTTTGATTACCACGATTTGACTTTAACTGTTTACGGCAAGGGTAAGGGCAATGATTCTACTAGGATTGACTTAAACCCAGAAGTTGCAGAGGCGGTTAGCGACTGGCTGGGCTGTCGTACAAATATTAAACCCAGCGATCCTTTGTTTATCGCGCTGGACTTCCACAATTATGGACACCAACTCACCGGGGATGGCATCTACGCCATTGTGAGAAAAACCTGTGAACGTGCTGGCATCAAAAAGCGGATGACACCCCATAAAATCAGGCATTCGGGGATTACTGATGCGCTGGATTTGGCGGAAGGTGACTACCGAAAGGTGCAGCATTTGAGCCGTCATGCTGACCCCAGGACGATTCTGGTTTACGAGGACAATAAGAATCAGTATCAATTGGAGTTAACTAATAAATTAGCAGCCCGTGTCGGCAAAAGGCGCAATCATCCCAAGAATCAGTTATGAGATTTTCAAGGTTTTATCCTTGACGTACTCACCTAGAGTTATGAATTCACTCTAGAACGAGCCGCGTTTCTCCGTGCTTGGTTCCAAACAAGGATTTTTTGGTTTTGCTGATAAAGTGAGGCTTTGAAAAAGATTCAAGGTCAGCATCTTATTTTTCTCTCCTCAGAGACATAAAAAAGCGTTAGTGTCGCTTACCTTAACCTCAACTTAAGGTTGTTTTATGATATCTCTGTATTTAGCTGAAATGTCCACTTGTCTTGACTTTTAAAAAACTTTTTGGTTGACTGATTATGTTGTCCAAAAAGTGAAGTAATGTTTCACCAACAGGATCAGCACTTTTACTTGTAGTATGGTATTATGTTTTCAGAGCCAAGTAA
The DNA here is from genome assembly GCF_015714725.1 of Nostoc sp. WHI. Taxonomy (GTDB): domain Bacteria; phylum Cyanobacteriota; class Cyanobacteriia; order Cyanobacteriales; family Nostocaceae; genus Nostoc. Next base: position 6,293 of record NZ_WBKM01000065.1, on the reverse strand, counting down.
ATAAGCTGCTAGTAGTAGCATACGCTACATTTATGAAAGGTATTCTTCTACGCGGACTTTAAGTTTTGGCTCTCTAATATTTTTAATGAGGCGTAAGTTCCTTTTTCTAAAAACATTTGGAGAATGTAAATACCAATGATAGATGCATTCAAAACAAGCGTTGCAACAAAGCTAAATTTATTTCCTAATGAAATTTACGGGCATGGTTTGTCCTTAGCAGATGTGTTGGCCAAGTCACCAACAGCCATAAATTCTATTGATATGATGGAATCTTTTGCTTTTGCAATGGCAGAGAATGGTTTAGAGGATGAACTCCAAATTCCTGCTTTTACTCTCGACCACAGTATCGATGAAGTTATGGAAGAGATTAAGCGACAGTTGAAATCTATAACTTCCAGTGTGGATGAGAAGAAGATATTAACAGGAATAGTTGATGAATCTACGGCAAGCGTTCAAAGAAATTGAGAAAAAGTGAGCATTACACGAAATGAAAGTTTTAACTGACCTTGTAGGGGATATTACCCAAAAAAATTACACACTAACGACAATTCTTCGTACTCAGCAGGGTTACCACGAAAAGCGCCGATGGAGTGTGTACGACGTAATTCGTGATGTGCCATACCAAGATTTTGATGAGCGAGATCGCGCAGCACTTTGGCATGCCTCTAGAGCAGAATTAACAACTCAACCTGCTGGTATTCGCCTAGCGGTTCAAGGTGTTAATCTAGCTCAAAAACTTGAAGAAGAAAACCCTGTAGGTGCAATGGTCTTACAAGCCGCCGCCGCTTGGTCAGCTCGTTACTGGTTGGAAGAAGAAGCTCATCATGAAGTGGCTTACGGTATTTTGCTAGAGATGGCTGGTTTGTCAGCGATCGAGCATGATGAATTAGTAGATCATCGGGGCTTTTTCCCAGACGACAACTATGCACGGGTTTGTATGCTTCAAGCCTGTGTTGAGATTGAAGCCTGTGCTACCTATGGTGAAATGGCTAGAACTTCACATAATCCGTTAGTTAAACAAATATTTCATCGGATTATGCGTGATGAATCACAACATAGACAATACTTTGTATCTTTTGCTCGGGGACTAGTAGATGCTGGCGTCTATCCGATTAAAGATGTTTTAGCTATGGCTTATACCTGGTTACGTCCAGATCATGGAGAGACTCATGGTTCACGCCGGGAGATGCAGTCAGAACGTCAAGGTTTTGTTAATTGGTGGGAAAAAGTGCAGACTGATGAAGATAGTGGTGTAGCTTTAGCCGACGATCAAATTCGGTCCAAAAATCTTCAACGAAAGAAAGAAAAAAGTGTTTTTTATGCCATTTTAGAAGCAACTGGCATTAAAGTTAATTCTGTTAAAGAACTTGAACGCGCCTACTTTAAAAGCCTGACTGACCCTAATGCTAATCGGCCACGACATTCAATCTATAAAGGAACTCGAGAAAAAGTATGTGTTGCTCAGTAGTTCTGCATTCTTTTCCAAATATGAGCGCGACTACTGTCTAAAAAAGCCAGATACTCTAGCTTCCTTTGCTGGAATACTATGTGCAAAGGAAGCCTTCATAAAAGCTATATCAGGCTTATCAGATATACCATATTTTACCTTTTCAAATTTTGAAATTCGTCATGCTTATAATGGGCGTCCGAAAATAATTTTGACTAGCCATCTTGAAACCTGGTGTAAGGAAAGAGAGATATTTTTTGATGTTTCTATTAGCCACTCTGACGTGTTTGCAGCAGCGACCGTACTGCTGTACGTAAAAGGAGATGTGCGTGAAGGCTGATACTTTGTCTTTATGTGAAGATACTACTCTTGTCTCTTTACGTCCTAATGACTTTGACTGGAGTCTACAACTCAATAACAGTGTTTTCTTAGAACTGTTAGAAATTGGTCGCTGGAGTTGGTCTTTAGCTAACGGCATAGATTTACGAAACCACCATTTAGTTGGAGTTGTAATACGTCTAGAAATAGATTATCTCAAACCCGTATTTTGGGACCCTACAGCATCGCTAAAAATACATACCAAAGCTGACAAAATTGAGTACTATAGTTTCTATTTACAACAAAGCATCACGAACCAAGATGAAGTACTTGTAGCTAATGCTAAGTTACGCTTGGGTCTATTTGATAAGAACCGCAGAGTTCCTGTAGTTATTAATATTGAAGAAATACAAAAATTAGATACCATGACATGATTACAGATACTTTTAACAAAGTTATTGCTAATCTCAGAAGTCAAAATACAGGTTTAGATTTTCTGGATTCAAGTCAAGTAGTTTCCTTAACATATGCTAACTTTGGTCGGTTGATAATAGGAAATATTGAACATTTTCGCTCGTTAGGAATCGGTCGAGGTGAAGGTGTCATAATTTCTCTAAAAACAGATGTAGAACATATCGTTAGCTTTCTTGCCCTTATTGCTATGGGTGCAATACCTATATCGATAAAACCAGCCAGGATAAATAATGATAGTTATGTTAAATATTTAGGTAATTTGTGTAGCAAATTCGGTATTCACTATGGATACCACAGTTTACCTTTACCAGATGGTATTTTACCTATTGCTTGGCGTTCAGATGCTAGTTCTGTGAATTCAACAGTTATAGCTGAAGTTGAGCCACAAGATTTAGCATTTGTACAATTCAGTAGTGGTTCAACTAGTTTACCCAAAGCTATACCTATTAGTCATGCCAATTTGATGGCTAATTTATCAGCAATTATTGCTGTAGATCAAAGGGATTGTAATTCTAGAGGATTTAATTTTTTACCTTTAAGCCATGACATGGGCTTAGTAGGGGGATTGCTGAGTAACTTGGTTTATCAGAATTCTTTGTTGCTGGCAAGTACATCTCAATTTTTACGTCGGACAGTAGAAATTCTGAAAATAGCCAGTGACTTACATGTAAATATAATGGCAATACCAGATTTTGCCCTTCGCTATCTGAGTACTTGTTTAGCCACTTCACGTAGTAAGCATCTTCATAAAGATATTTTTTCTAGTTTGCATACAGTATATTGTGGAGCAGAACCAATAAGATTAAAAAGCATCACCTCGTTCTTAGAGGTTGCTGTTCCATTTGGTCTAGATCCGCAGGCTCTGTTTTTTTGTTACGGCTTGGCAGAAGCTACTCTAATTGTTACTGGTCAGCGTTTCAAGAGCATTGAAGAAAGCTTTGATATAAGTTTATCTGGTCGTGCTATTGCTAAATTGGGAACTCCGTTAGGTGGCGCAGAGGTTCGGATTGATCCTCATAACATAGATAGCAAGGAAAACATAGTGGAAGGTAAACAAATAGGAGCAGTTCAAATTCGGGGTCTTAGCGTCTTCAAGGGTTACTGGAATAGCACAACAGAAAATGACTGGTTTGATACAGGTGATATTGGGTTTCTCAGTGATGGTGAGTTGCGTATTTGCGGTCGTAGCAAAGACATGATTATTGTCAGTGGTGAGAATATCTTTCCAGTGGATATTGAAAGCTGCCTAACTGAAATTAAAGAACTCAAAGATAGCTTAGTCATGGTTGATGAAGATCAACTTTATATTTTGGCTATTCCGTATGGTAGTGCGAATTTGGATACTCAAAGAATTTTGTCTTTTGTTGGTGAGCATTTTGGCATATTACCCAAAGCGGTTATCCAAGGAACATCAAAAGATATTCTACGTACTACAAGCGGTAAGCCTATGCGTAAGGAGACACTTAGAACACTGCTTAAACACTAAACTCTTGACTGAATGAAGAAGGCTTAAAATTATGAAATCACTGGCTATTGCATGTGCATCAGGTACTTTTAAAGGTGTATTTGTTCATGGTGTTTTAAGCGCGTTTGAAGTATTAGGGGTGAAAGCTGATGCTTATGGAGGAGCATCATCTTCAACCCTATCAACCGCTTGTGCTGCTATTGGCAAAGCTTGTGAAGTAGGTGTCGAGTATTGGTGTGAAGCACTACAGTCTCTCAAGCAGTCAGACGGCAACATGAGTGAAGTAGTACTTCAAAGTATTGCTAAGTATGGCTCGGTGTTAAGAACGCATCTATTTTTACCTCAAGCACCTCGCTTGATTATTGCTGCTAGCGCTGTGATTACACCAGAAGCAGCTGATGAAACACAAGGAAAAAAATCCAGGCGGCTAGGACGTCAGTTATTGCTTTCTGCTATGCGAAGAGATCGTAGTTGGGTGGATACCCATCTTGAGACTCACTTATTTGATAGCACTGTTTCTCACGATGGGCTGGAACTAAATGTGGGTAACTTTAACGAAGTTGCTTATGCTTCCACACGAATGTTACATGCATGGGACATACCAGCTTGGGTAAACGAAAAGCCATATGTTGACGCTTCGTATACCTGCTCTTGTCCAGCTGTGGAACTCGCTCAATTAGGTTATGGCCAAGTGATCGCCGTGTCCACCGAACCGGGGGATTTATATCGGGATTTATTTTGCTCTACTATAGTTCCGGATAATTATCAAAATGTGCCGATTCATATTATTCGACCAAATATGAATCTAACGGAACTTGGTGTAGATTTTACTAGCGCCACCGAAGAGGGTCTATATGCAGCTTATCAGCATGGCGAAAGCAAGGGAAAAGAGTTTATGGCTAAAGTAGGTTTACTAGACTGATGTTTTTGAATGATTTATTTTCGGATGTATGTTTTCTTAATAAATATTAGGAATGTTAAAATTATATGTTGCAAGATAATACAAATAAAATAATTTGCGATTCGACAATATCAGAAGAGGACTCGGCAGAACTTATAGAACCAATACATCAAGAATTAATACAGGTAAATAAAACCAAAAAACCAAAAATACCTGCTCAGATGTATACACCCTCAATAGTTGGTACATCGTTGTTTATATTTTACGCTTGTACGATGTACTTGTTACCAGGCTATCTAGCTTATTTAGTTGCGTCACTGGTAGCACCAGTTTTACTTCGGATACTGTTGATTATACCGCTTGTTTTACTTGCAGGTAATGGACTGCTATTAATGGGCTACTTGGGTCACGATGGTATTCACTTCAATTTACACCGCAACAGAGTTGTGAGTGTAATCATCGGATGCTTTTTCTCATCTTCAATCATCGGCTACCTAGAGATGGGTTTTGCTACTACTCATTGGAATCACCATCGTTATACAAATCAAAATTTAGATCCTGATGTTGCTCACTTTAGTAAATTCAATAATTTTTGGATGAGGTTACTATTTGCGCGTATTACCCTTAACCTTATATTTTTCAAGGATACGCTCAAGATGGCATTGGTTCAACCTTTACCTTATTTGTATAAGCTTCCGTTCCAACCGCAAACATTGAGCCTACTCAGTTGGCTAAACATTGGATTTTCACTCGTATGGTTGTCTCTATATATTAAGCTTACAATTGATAACCCACTGTTAGGACTAACCTCGATTGCACTTCCAGGTTTAGTTGTACTTACGGGTAGTGGTTTTGTTCCATATCTACAGCATAGTGGAACTAGCGAAGGTTTTTTGCACAATGCAAGAACTTTGACTTCTCCTATATGGACTATACTTACTTTTGGTGGCAATTACCATTTGGAACACCATATGTATCCTAATGTTCCCATCTATCGTTTACCATATCTACATCGTTGCCTGAAAGAGCAGAAGCTTTACGAGCAAGACAAAGAAATATTTATTAGTAGAAATTTTTTATCTTCGTTACTATATGCCCTGTTAAATTATCCTCAAGGCAGTGCTGAAATAAAAGTTGATTAAGTAGCTTTTCGCTGTTTTATTTTAGCCCAAACTGAGGTGAGAATCGTGCAAATGAATCTCTTTAGCACTACACTAAATTGGTGTACGAGTGAGCCGTCACCAAGCAAAATTTAATATGAAAAGAATTTTGTCTCAATGTCGTAAAGGGGTACAGCCGGGATACGGATACTGTTGGCGAAACATTACTTAACATAAAAACGCCGATTTTACCGTGTATTACATGGGAAGGGTAATTCTACCTTCCCATGTAATACACGGAAAGAAAAAAATTAAGTTAGCTGCCTCAATAATCAATAAACTAGAAGAAATACCTGTGGAGGCAGTATATGTGCTTACATCCTGAAGAAATTCCTCCTATTCCCGATGAAACGGTACGTGTAGCCAAGGCCGCATTTCCAAAAGGTAATTTATATATGCGCTTGCGTGATGAACTTGGGGTCTTTTATCAAGATGAAGACTTCGCTGCACTTTATCCGCAACGCGGTCAGCCAGCGCAAGCACCTTGGCGGTTGGCGATGATACTGGTGATGCAGTATTTAGAGAATC
>NZ_WBKM01000050.1 GCF_015714725.1 Nostoc sp. WHI | reverse complement strand
ATATATGGCCATCCGATTTGATTTTTGAACTTATCTGGGTAGGTAGGCAAGAGGCAAGAGGCAACGGGAAAGAATGCTCTTTGATCTGTACGGAGTTTTTTCAGAAATTAAATCATAGTCCTATAGTTTGATTTATTCTTACTACGCTTGGGTTAGTGATATTTAGTGTTCGGAGATCCCCCCAACCCCCCTTAAAAAGTGGGGCTAATATCTCTTTTACCCCCTTTTTAAGGGGGTCGCCGCAGGCGGGGGGATCTTAACCCAAGGGTATTGACTTATACCTAACCTAGCTGCTTAAACTGATTGACGAGTAGTACTCATTAGGATGAATTTTTAGACAAAAAAAGTGGTTCTGTTAATTGTAGAACCACTAAAGCTTTTGCAAACTTGCTATAACTTAACGAACTGTCCCTTCAGCAGAAACAGTATTAATCGGTTTCATCAGGTACAACCGCAATAACAGCCAGCCATTGGAGATGTAAAGCGGTAGTTTCTGGAAGAATTGCAGGAATTTGGGAGTATTAGAGTTAGCGATCGCACTCAGCTTTTCGTTATTTTTTATACAAATATCCAACCGCTCATAAAACTCTGGATTTTCTACATCCAGCATAAGCGGGAATACCCTACCTGCGTTTTCGTTGGTTTTCTTAATTACATGGATGTCGTATTCTCGTGCATCTAATCCCAGGGTGGCATAAAAGTCCTTGCGTTGGATGTCATTGAGATACATTGTTGCAAACACCGACAATAGGAAGAACCGACTCCACAGCCGTGCTTTCCAATCATTCAATATTTGCGGCTGAGATTTCATCAGCGCATCGAAGAAATCACTGTGACGATTTTCATCCTGACACCAGTTTTCAAAGAACCGGAAGATTGGATAAATCCGGTCTTCGGGATGTGCTTCTAAATGGCGATAAATGGTGATATAGCGCCAATAACCAATCTTCTCAGAAATATAAGTGGCGTAAAAGATGAATTTCGGTTTAAAGAAGGTATAATCGCGGCTCTTAGTCAAAAACCCTAAATCTAGGGACAGATCAAAGTCCGACATAGCTTTGTTCAAAAAGCCAGCGTGACGCGCTTCATCCCGTGACATCAGGTTAAAGCACTCTGCCAAGACGGGGCTTTTGCCTTTCAAGCGACGACCGAGTTCTTTATACAGTAAAAAGCCAGAAAACTCTGCCGTACAGGAGCGTTCTAGAAATTCAACGAACAATCGGCGAGTTTCCCCGTCAATATGATCCCAGGATTGTTCAAATTCGGCATCCCGAACAAAGTGATGGCGATTGTAGTCAGTGCGAAACTCTTCGAGAATGGCTCTTAACTCATCTTCGTTGATGGAAATGTCCATCCGCGCCATTTCATCAAAATCGGTGGTATAAAACCGAGGTGTTAACAGGGTTTCTTTCGCCGGGACTTTAATCCCTGGCCGTATTTCTTCAAAGCCTGGTTTTTTGAGGGAATCTACCATGTCTTGATTGCTCTTTCGTCTTTATTATCTTAAGTACATCCTTCGGGTGACGCTACGCACAGTCGCTCATGGCGGAAACCCTCAAGACTGGACTGCCTCACCAAAAAGCCAAGGGTAATGCTCTGGCAAGGCGCAATAGCTGACAATAATCCAATTGTATAAAGTTTAGTCTACCAAGGTGGGGGTTACAAAGCTAGTAAGTGAAAGATTAAGAGTTGCAACAATGATTCAACTTTTGCGGAATCGAGAATCGCGGATTGGTAGTCAATTCAATGTAGTTCAGCATTCAGCACTGTTTTGATCAAGTTGAGTAGCACACGCTTATCCTATTCTCAAAACGCTACCATCTCAGTAATTTTCTGTGGTTGTTATTACAATTAAGTTAGGTAGCTTGATCATAAATTGCTCATCTTAGAATTAACAATCTATGACTGGCATGATTACTGAAAAGTTTTAATTGCGCTATCTATCCATGCTGATATGCAAAAAACAGTATGGAAAACCATCTTAGACAACAAGAGCAAACCCAAAGGGTTGAAAACAAGATGAATCTTGAAAACAATCAGCAGAAAGACCGATTACTTGTCTCTTACATCTTGTGTGCAGTCGGATTTTTCGGGGTGGGAGGGCTGCACCGCCTATACAATGGCAAGATAGGGACAGGTTTATTGTGGCTGTTTACTTTTGGTTTCTTGTATGTAGGACAAATTGTGGATCTGTTGCTCATCCCCGGTATGGTTGATGAATATGAACACAAACTGAGACTAAAAGCAGGTGTATCTCCCTTGGGTGTACCTTTAAATCAAGCAGTGGTTGCTTCCCAAGTCCACCGCCCAACTGGTAATCAACTCATGATTAAACTGATTGAAGCCGCAGAAAGCAAAGGTGGTACTCTAACTGTGACTCAAGGTGTGAAGTTTACGGGAGCTAGCTTTGCTGAAGTAGAAAATACTCTTAAAGAGATGTATAAATCAGGTTATGTAAAAATTGATAACGACCCCAATACTGGAGCCGTTATTTACCATTTCCATGAACTTTAATTGTTATTAGTGATTTGTCATTTGTCCTTTGTTAAAAACCAATGACCAATGACCAATGACTAATTTCTACCTAACCACTTTTGACCGTCCAAGCGCTGAACTAAGCCAAACACCAACAAATCGAGGGTAATTTTACGCTCATCGATTAAAAATGACTCAAGAGTGCTGGGTTTTTTGCCTTCATTACAGGAAAATCCTTTTTTCCCTTGAATATCTTCTTCGGGGAAATACAGGTTAAACTGACGCAGACCAATTTCCGACCAACTGCCAATAACTTGCCAGCATTCTTCGGTGGATTCAAAACCAGTGATTGGCATCTTCTGCTTGGCAAAAGACACTTGTAAATCTTGCACGCCTTGTTGAGCGATCGCTTTTTGTAAGGCTGGCAAGTAATCTTGCTCAATAAACTCTACAAATGGCTTATCTTCAACAGATGGGGCTTTTTCCTTTTTGGCGGCTTTAGCTGCGGCGGGTTTTTCTCCTGGTGCGGCGGCTGCGGTTTTTGGATCTGGCGCGTTGGCAGTAGGAAGGTCTGTAGCTTCGGTTGAATCTGTACTAGGAACCTGCTTGTCAGCAGTGGTGGGAGCTACCTCTCCCGCTTGATTTTGATTGGTTTGGTCTGCCATTGCTCAGGTCAATCCTTTAATCTTGCTTTTGGAGCGATCGCTCACCTTGAGGTATCGGGTATTTTCATTTTGACATACTAATGCAGCAGGGCAAAACTAACTGCTGTACAATTATGAAATAACGCAAAAGCTGAGAAAATAAGCCTTCTTGCTTCCTCCTGCGCCGTACCCCTTCAATTTTGGATTTGCGGTTTTAGATGTTCAATCCAAAATCCAAAATCTAAAATCTAAAATTCTTCCGCCTCTTTCAAATCCCCTTGAATCCCATACCATTTTCTGCTTGTTGTTGTAATTGAGTAGAATTTACCTTGTCAGACGCAACGCTGCCGTTCTTCTTACGCCAAATACCAAATTGGCTCAGGAATAGACCTACTAAAACCAAGCTACCACCAATATATTGAGGTAAGGTAGGGACTTCACCCAAAATTAAATAAGCCGCTAGGATGCCCACAATTGGGCTAAATGAGCCAACTAAGGAAGCCATAGATATAGTGGAAGTTTTCAAGCCTTTAATCCAAAAAGACTGACCTACTACTACAATCAACCCACCATAGAGAAACATCCACTGCCACAGAAATGGTGAGAGTGCATCAGCGAAATGATCGCTGCCATAGAGTACTAAAGCAAAAAAGAAAAAGATTACGGTTCCTAGTGCAGTACGATAGATACTATAGATTCCCAGAGGAATTTGCGAGAGGTATTTCTTGCCGATAATTGTAGAAGCGGCTATGGCTACCGATCCAGCTACTGCCAAAAGTTCTCCTATACCTAACCCGAAACCTCCCATGTTCATCATCGCTTCCCCTGGTGGCTGAAGGATGATAGTTAGGATAACACCGATCAAAGCTGCGATCGCTCCAATAAATTCCCAAATATTTACCCTATCCTTCAATAACCAGACTGATAAAGCCAGAGTTAGAGGCGGTTCCAAGCGTCCAACTAAGATGACATTGTTCACCCCTGTGAGTGCAAGTGCCTGGAAAATTAAGCCAGGGGCCAACGCTCCTGATAAAATAGCTACTGCCGTTAGACTGACCCAATCTTTCTTTGATATCTGCTTCAAGGTAGCTTTGTTCCATTCTCGCCCATAAATTAGGATCAGAAGTATCAAGGCGCAAAGGTTTCCCACGAATAAAACATTACACAAAGAAATCGGATTGCGATTACCCATGAAATGTTGGGCACCAATTTCTGTTAGCTTCCGGGTAACTGCGCTAGATGCTGCAAAAATTAGCATTGCTAGCCAGAGATATGTTTGTCCAGAAATTCTATGGATTAGGCGATGTGGTCTTTTGGGTCTAGTCACAATAACACCACTGCAATGAAAGCATTGCTCATTATACTAAGTTACCTTCATTCTGAACTCAATGAAGTTTTGCTGAGAGAACACTTAAATTCTGCTGTGACTTTGAGTAACCATGAGTACCTGAGAAAGTGATGAGAATTAACTAAATTTTCTCAAGGGATAAATTCATGAAAATAGCGGTTTAGTTTCAATAAGGTCTCACTCCCACCTGAGATAGTTTGGATGTTCAGGATAAAACAGAGAAGAGGAGTCACAAATGAAACTCGCCCCCCTACTTACAAGTGTTGCCTTGGTTGGTTTTTTCACAGTTTGGGACGTACCATTAAAGGTGATAAATCCATTATTAGTACAGGCATCAGCAGCCGAAGAAATGTCTGTAGCTCAGAAACTAGATTTGCTTACTAAGAGTAAGGGTAAGATAGGTAGTGGTGATCAACTGCGTCGTTTCTTTTTTGGTGACTTGGAGCCAATCGGTATCCAGGTAGGTGGTGCAGGTCACGTAGTTAATCTTTACAACAAAGCCAATAATGTTACATTTGCTTACTGTTCACACTACGATGTGATTGTTGCGATTAAGAAAGGTAAGGTAACTAAATTTGAACCCAGTGAAGTGAAGTAATCCTAAATCGACTTGCCGATTAATACTTTGCTAAAACCAAAGGAGCTACTTGATGACATTTAAGTTGCAATTGCCCTAGCAATAGTCAGATTGAGTCTTCCCAAAAAAGCATTAAAGTTCTTGCAGAAGTTGAGAAAGGGGTAAAGAGAAAGAGATAAAATTTTCTTTTTAGCTTTGCCCTTTAACTCTTGTTACAGCCCTATAGCTAAGTCTGATCATTTTGCTCTTTTAACGGAGCAATAAAAAATGCTGGTGTATTGACTACAACAGCAACAAGCAGAATGATCAATTTTAGTTTATTCACCTGATAAATTCTAACATGAATGAGGCATCTTTTATTGACTTGCATTAATGCCAATTACCCCTATGACTATTAAGGCGATCGACATGAGTTTGATGAATGTAGCAGATTCACGAAACCAGATAATACCAATAATAGCAATTAGGACAGTTCCCAATCCAGCCCATACAGAATAAGCTACACTCACTTCAAGTCTTTTGAGAGCAAGCGTCAAAAAAGTAAAACAAAGTCCATAAAAAACAAAGATTAATACGGAAGGGCCTATTTTAGTAAATCCTTGCGATAATTTCATGCAAGTTGTGCCTGAAACTTCAAAGATTATTGCTGCAATCAGGTAAATCCAACTTATTGACATATCTGTTTTCAGCAGTTTGTTAGGAGTCTTTCATTATGTCTGTGAAAATAAAAAAATACAACAGATAATATAACTATTTATTAAACTAAATAAAAAGTACTCCCCTTTTGGAGAGAGCTTTTTAGTGTGAATTACTTAGCCTATACAGATTTATTAGGAAAGTGCAAAGTTTTAAATGTTTTACAGACATTTAAGGTAACTGAAATTTACTCTTCTGGCACGTAATTTTCATTTTCAGCCAATTCTAGCTTTATGTATACGATGTATAAGTAGCTGAGCGAAATTAAATATAATATGTCATTGCGAGCGAAACGCAGTGGAGTGAAGCAATCGCAAAGGCTGAGATTGCTTCACTTCGTACCCTACGGGAACGCCAAGGGCGAACGCAATGACAAACTATCTTATATTTATTTAGAACCATCTACTTACAAGCGAAGCATACTAAGGTTCACAATTCCAAATTCGACTATTCAAAAACATAATTTTGAGCCACTTTCCAATAGCGGGAGAACCGCTTCAGGTCAATATAGCCATCATAGTCAAAAAATGGTTCTACTTCTAGCACTTGGACTGCTAGCGATCGCTCCATTTCTTTGCAGATATCATCGAACCGGGGACTGGGACTGTCGGCTGTTACAACTAGATTTGCGTTATGTTCTTTTGCAAAAGCCAAAATTTCTTGTGCCACATTACCACGACGGATAACAACGGGTAACTCTAACAAGCATTCGTAGATAAAAGCGAGACGTTTGAGACTTAGTTGCCATTCTTCTATCAAAGCCTCGTCCCAAACCCAGATAGCTGGTGCATCGGGGTATTTTTGTAGTACAGGGTTGTATGGACTGAGGCAATCTCCATGCACCCAAACAATTGGTTTACTCATTTTTCACTTTTTACCTTTTTTCCCATGCTGCCAACTTTGGCTGTTAGCTTGTTTACTAAATTCCCCTTTAGGAAAAAGTTGCTGTTCTAATTCTTCATAGCTGCCTTCAAAATCACAATGACCGTAAAGGGGACATTTCTGACAATAAACGCTTTTGGTGTAGCGTTCTAAGTTCTCACGATTGAAAAAATACGGTTTATGACTAAAAGTGCTGGCAACCCACTGCCATGACATATTATTACTAGCAGGATCTCCATCTAAAAGGTGTTCGAGAAACCACTTGGCTCCTGTTTGCCAACGAATCCGCCGCCAATGAACAATATAAGCCGCTAGCCACATTCGTGCGTGGTTATGTAGATAGCCAGTTTCTTTCAAGTCACGGCTAAAACTGTCGATGCAAACTCTGTCTGTGGTTCCTTGTCTGATATCTTGCGGCAATTCGGGTGTATATTCACCCGCAGCGTAACCAGTTTTGTATTCTTCTTGGTCTTTCCAGATTCCATCCCCTAACTTTACATACAACCGTTGCCAGTAGTCGCGCCAGCCTAACTCGTTAATTAGTTTCGTAGCATCGTCTTGGTGCTGTACCTGGTCAAGGACATAATCTCGAATTTCTCGCAAGCTCAAAACGCCATAGCGGATGTAAGGCGAAAGTCGCGTGACTGCACCTGTGAAAAAATTACGTGTTTGCGCGTAGCCTACTGGGTCAATTTTTTGCAGCGCTATCTGTGCCGCTTTGCGTCCCCCCACAGTTTTGCTGATGTGGCTATCGCGTTGTGCCACAGTTGGAAATTGTTCGCGGAGGTAGGCTACCAACTCATCGCGGTTGGTAAATTCGCGTTGCATATCTTTAGTCATGTGAACTTTGAAGGGTGAGAATAGATAAACAAAAATATCTGTAGGTTAAGTCATTATTATGGCGGATAAATATAAGCGTACACCGCAGGGGTTGCCGCAGGCATCGCTCTCAACCTTATAAGAGAAATTTTTTCATGGTAAGTAAGCAAAGATGAATCAGTGTGTAGGCTAGCAAGAACCGCAGGCATTGTTCATTGTCCTAATTTTTACTGGTGACGTGAATATCGCAGTAAGGCTAGACTATCGGGGCAAACTGTGTTGCAAAAAACACCATGACCCTCTGCATCAATCCCCACTGCCCAAGACCCCAAAATTCTGAAAATATCCTGTTTTGTCAAGCCTGTGGCTCAGAATTGCTCTTGGAAGGACGGTATCGAGTGACTCGCCAATTAGGTGCTGGTGGTTTTGCCAAGACATTTGAAGTCAACCACGCTAACACCCTCAAAGTATTAAAAGTTCTGATGCTGGATGATGCCAAGGCAGTATCGCTGTTTCAGCAAGAGGCACAAGTCTTAAGCCATCTGAATCATCCAGGAATTCCAAAAGGAGATGGGTACTTTGCATTTTCTCCCAAAAATAGCCAAGCGCCACTGCATTGCTTGGTAATGGAGAAAATCGAGGGGTTGGACTTGTACCAATATATGGAACAACGAAGTAATCGCCCAATTGATGAAAAGTTAGCACTCTTATGGCTAACTCAGTTGGTAAATATTTTGCATGAAGTGCATCAGCAGAACTTTTTTCATAGAGATATCAAGCCACCAAATATTATGCTCAAAGCCGATGGACATCTGGCTTTGATAGACTTTGGTACAGCAAGAGAAGTTACACCAACCTATCATCAAAAAGCAGCAGGGCAGAATATAACAGGGATTTTTTCACCAGGTTATACACCACTAGAACAAGCCAATGGTAAAGCCGTACCACAATCAGACTTTTTCGCCCTGGGTCGTACATTTGTTTATTTACTTACCGGCAAATCTCCAGATCAATTTTCTGAAGACCCGCGAACTGGTAAGTTAATGTGGCGAGACAGTGCTTTACAAGTTTCTAAACAGGTAGCTGGTTTGATTGATTATCTTATGGAAGCATTTCCTGGCAAGCGTCCTCAAAATGCCCAGATGATTTTGAGGTGTCTATCGGAAATTAATTCAACTGTGCAGTCATATTCCCCTTCTTCTTCAACATCACAATTACCACCTACAGAAATAGAAAAGCCTAAACAAAGTAGGCAAGTTAAAACGTCAGCAGCTACTCAAATTCAATCTTCAAAAACTGAAACTAATATATTTTCCAGCAAAAATGCCCAATTCACAGGTGCAGCAATTGCTTTTGCTATACTTTTTTTAATTAAATTCGGTAGTCGGGGAATTTATAAGTTATTTGATTCTCATGCAAGTCAGCCAGTGGTGACTTCAACACCAACTGAGTTACAAGCAAGTAATTCTGAGCAAGCAAATACTGATTCCACGAGTCAACAACCTTTTATTTCCGAGGAAAATATCCCTTCGGGTGTTCCATCTGATTGGAAGAAGTTTGAGGGTAGTGGCTCAGAATTGTGGTTGCCTCCAAGTTGGGAGAGTGGAGATTATAGATCAATGAAGAAGTCAGGCAGTCACAATCCACAAATTGAGCAGTTTGCTCAACAAGTACAACAAAATCCCTCAGCTTTTCCAATTTTTGCTTTCGACTCAATCAAGGGTAACTCAGGCTTCCTAACTAATGTAATTGTCTCAAAGGAACAAGTAACTCCTACAATTAATTTAGAAACTTACTTACAAGAGGAGAGCAAGCACTTTCCTGCTCAAATTCGTATAGTGGATATGAAAACCGCGTCGGTTGAAGGTTATGAGATAGGACGGATAATCACAGAAACATCACTAGGTAGAAGTGGAAAACAAATACATTATATCATTAAAGATGGTAGGACTATTTGGAGTGTAATTTTTTCTACTGGGGCAGATGAATTTGAACAAAGATTACCAATCTTGGAAGCAAGTCTTCGTACCTTTTCACTTAAGTAGTAGCTTGTAAGTAAAAATTGCTTCTAATTGTTTGGGTTTTGTTATTGTTCAACCAAAACTAATACTATTCGTAATTAGTGGTTACGTACGATCGCTCAATATATGTACAATTCTAAAGCGATCGCAATCTCTCACACCCTCCATCATGAGCAACATTCCCCAAGTCGGACAACCAGCACCAGATTTCTCTACTCTTGACCAAAATGGCAATTCAGTCACTCTCGACGACCTCAGCAGTCAGTGGATTGTCCTCTACTTCTACCCCAAAGATGACACCCCTGGCTGTACCACCGAAGCGAAAGATTTCACCGAGTTGTATCAAGACTTCAGCGCACTGGGAGCGAAAATCTTAGGCGTAAGTCCAGATTCGGGTAAGTCCCATTGTAAATTTATCAGCAAACATAACTTGTCAATCACCCTTTTAAGTGACCCCGAACATATTTTGACAGAAGCCTATGGCGCTTGGCAATTGAAAAAATTTATGGGCAAAGAATATATGGGTGTTGTTCGCTCAACCTTCCTAATTTCACCTGATAAAATAGTTGCCTATGCTTGGCCGAATGTCAAAACTAAAGGTCATGCTCAAGCAGTTTTAACTAAATTACGGGAATTAGCAGCCACGTAAACGCGACTGGATGCGGGTATAGTTACAGCAATGTTACGTGAATCATATTTATAGTAATAAAGCAGATTCAAAAATTGATATCCAATCCTGATTTTAATTCCTTAAAAAGCCTGTTATTTATTCTCTACACGCCTAATTACAAATTAACTCTAGCTCAAGATATAGCGGTTCCCTGGTAAATAAAGTACATATTAAAACCTCACCCTTGCTTTACCCAAAGGTAAATCTTTCCCTCTCCTTAGTAAGGAGAGGGAAAGGTTTTGCGTAGCAGAACCAGGGTGAGGTTAAGCTGTACCTCGCTAGATTAGGAAACGCTATATCATCGCTACTAGAAGTTATATAGTTCGCACTCAACATTAAACGTTCTATGACATATCCACCTTTGATCCTTCGCGCTTCCATGCCATCAATCAGGATGTAAGCATTAAATATTTGCTCACCTATTATCAGTTTTATATAAACATTTATAAGCAGTTTTACGCTTTGCGAATTCTTTACCTTTGCGACCAAACTGCTCACGTAATTGCTGATCTTTACACAACCTATTGAAAGCTTGAAAAACTTCATAACCAGAATTGGGATTAACCAGTATCCCATTTTCTTCATGCTGAACTGTGTCTAGAACACCGCCTAAGCGAGGGGCAATTACAGGCTTACCGAAGTAACTTGCTTCTAAATAAACCATACCAAAACCCTCCATACTATTAGCTTTAGTATCCAATAAAGTCAGCATGGCAAATATGTCGCAAGCTGCATAATAACCTGCTAATTCTCGCTCTGGCACATATCCGGTAAAGTGGACACGCTTATTTACCCGTAAACGATGCACCAGAGATTTAAGTTCCGACTCACAAGAACCTTGTCCGCAAAGTATATAGTGAACATCGACTCCAAAAGTTAGCAATAGTGGGATGTTATCAATCACTCGGTCAAAACCTTGGTGTTTTACTAGCCTTCCTATGGAGAGAATAACTATTGCTGTTTCGGGAATATTGTAGGTTTGACGCACGCGAACACGTAAATCATTGAGGCTATTTGGATTCGCGGCATTACCAAATTTTTCTGGTCTAATTACTGGGTTAATGATGTGAGTAGGAGTATCTAATCGCAAAGCAGTTCTGAGGTAGTCTCTTGTATAAGAACTATTACAAATAATGCCTTCGGCTCGTTTGAGTGTTAATTTAAATAGCGATCGCAGCACGGGATTGTGTAAAGTACAAAGAAGATCATTGCCGTGCAGATAGATAAAAAAGCGAATAGGTAAGAAATAGCTCAATAGTAACAGCGAAGCAAAGTCATAGCCGTGACCCCACTCAATATAACGGTAGTGATAGCGAAAATAGAGTTTAATTGCTAGCACAAATGAGCAGACGATATTGACCAAAGGCTTCAGGATACTCCCCACCCAGCCACTACGCCAATATCTAGGATAAGACCAGCGATATATAGGAAATTGTTGACCTTCGTCAAATACTTTATCTCCTGAGCAACTAGCCGTCAGTACAATAACTCTTTCTGGATCTTGGAGACAGCGATTGTAGATATATTCTCCAATGACAGCTTCTTTCGGCAGAAAGATCCGGGAGATAACTAGAATATCCGGGTATGCAGCTTTGTCTGTAATTTCGGCTGTTAGTTGAGAAATATGTTCCATGATTAAAGTTAATAACTATTATTTCAAATAATTTTTAATTTCTTTACAATTAGGAGGACTTTTAAAAGCAAAATTAATTATTATTGTTTTTTAACTGAATGCGGTAGACAGACCTTAAATCTATTTTAGAACATTAGTCAGTAAGATTAGTTTTTTAATTGTGTTAATTTTATTTTTACAGGCAAATTTATCATTACTTGAGAATTTCTGTGCATGTGAACAATAAATAAAAGCTAGCACTTGTAGCCAAATTGCTTTCACTCGCGGCACAAAAACTTAAGTGGGTATTTGCTCCCATCTCCGGTATCTGGCTGGACTTAGTGATAGGCATCACGCACACTTGCTAGCCTAGCGCGTATACGTAAATCTTAAGCTGCCAGATGTAACAAATGCTGTTGAAAAGTTAAAAATATTCTCCTACCTGGTGACAAAACAAGTAGAGTGAAGTATTAAAAAATTAGTCAAAATAATTACTAAAAATTAAAATCATCTGTATAATTCAAAACTGTACTCTTAAAGTGCTAGTCCAAAAGATAGCAACGATTACTCGTAGGCGTAGCCCGTCGTAGACATCGCAAGCTTCGGCGATTGTAAACATATCTTAAGGTACGGTTCCCCAGTCGAGAAATCCCCCCTGCGATCGCTACCTACCCAACATAAGACGCGGTAAATTGAATATGTAGCCTCTAAAATGTGATTGCTACAAACTCGCTTGATTGTTACAGGCTGTCCTTAGCTACATACCGCAACACTCCTACGAGCATCAAGAAAAATCATAAATAATTCCATTTTTCAAGCGATTGTATTATGCGTAAAAAACTACAACAAACCATCAAACCGCTCTTAAAAACCTTCTTCGCCTTAAGCCTGGTGTTAACTTTGGCTTTTGCTCACGCCGATGGAGCATTAGCTGCTCGCAGTGGCGGTAGAATCGGTGGTGGCTCCTTTAGAGCGCCTTCCAGCAGCCGCACCTATACACCGCGTACCTATGCACCTCCTGGCGGTGGCGGATACTATCCTGGTGGTGGTTTTGGTGGTGGTGGCTTTGGCTTTCCCTTCCTAATTCCCTTCTGGGGTATTGGGGGAGGATTCGGTGGTATATTTACCATCTTAATCTTCTTGGCGATCGCTAACTTCCTATTACAAAGTTTCCGCCGCATCTCTAGCGGTGAAACTGAAGAAACAGATTACAGCAGTAACTCTTCTGTTTCTGTAAGCCGTTTGCAAGTAGGTTTGTTAGCTCAAGCCCGTGAATTGCAAAATGAACTCAACCACATTGCCGAAACTGCTGATACTAACACCCCAGAAGGGAGAGCAGAAATTCTGCAAGAAGCTAGCCTAGCTTTACTCCGCCATCCCGAATACTTTGTATATGCAGGTGGTGGCACTCAACAAGCCAGTTTAAATTCAGCTGAAGGTCAGTTTAACCGCCTGTCACTTGCAGAACGCAGCAAGTTTAGCGAAGAAACTCTTTCTAACGTCAACAACCAGCTTAGAGCAGCCCTTGCCAAAGATGCTTTACCCCCGGCTGGTGAACTCGACAACCCTACCCGTCTAATTACCGAAGGCCCTGGTGAATACATTATCGTCACCTTATTGGCAGCGACATTTGGTAAGTTTGAAATCCCAACAGCTATTAACAGTGCTGATGATTTGCGTCAAGCTTTGCGGCAAATTGGTAGCATCCCCAGTGAGAAACTTCTGGCAATTGAAGTTCTTTGGACTCCGCAAGCTGAAGGCGATACTCTCACATCTGATGATGTATTGGCAAATTATCCTGATTTGAGATTGGTTTAATTACGTCAGGACTCATCCACAGAATACTGACGCATTTCACAAGTACATGGATAGATTGAATGAGTACCCCGGTGTACTTTGCACTACAGATGAAGAGTTTGAGGCTGAAGTCCAAAAGCGAATCAATCAATTGCAAGGTTAAACCAAACAATTAAGTCTGATAAGGCGTTGTGCTACAAACACAACGCTTTTTATTTTACTTCAGCAGAGGCTTTTTTGTGTAACTCCAGTCAGGAAAGGGTTCGTAGGCGATATAGTAGACGAATAAATAGCAAAAAAGATTATGATTACCTTATTCCAAAGTCCAGTAAATTCTGATGCAGAAGTCATGGGCGGGACTTTGGTATTCCGAAATACGAGAGTCCCAGCCCAATCGCTTCTTGAGTATTTAGATGACGGATTTTCTCTAGAGGAGTTTTTGGACAATTTTCCATCTGTCACTCGTGTAGATGCGGTGAATTTTCTGAAACTTGCTCGTCAACAAGTTCAACATGAAAATCATTCTGGATGAGAATTTACCAAAAGCTTTGAAGGGATATTTTTCAGCTTATGAAGTGACAACTGTTCAAGAGCAGGGATGGGCTGGAGTTAAGAATGGCGAACTGATTGCGAGGATTGATGGTGTGTATGATATTTTTCTCACATCAGATAAGAATTTGAAATACCAGCAAAATTTGACTGGAAGAAGTATAGCGATTATTGAGCTTCCTACAAATCGATTAAAGCTATTAACAACTATCACCGATAAAATTTTGGCCGAAGTTGAGAGTATTTCGCTATTGCTTTTAATTCAGAGACTTGTTCTAACCCACCAGCTTATTTTCTCCAAATTAGCACTTATTTCATGCCAAAAACTTGCTGATTCCTCTGCTTCTCTTGTTATTTCAAGCATTTTATAAATGCAGTCGAAGTTTTTTTGAATCAATTGTTTATCTAGTTTAGGAATATCTAATTTAAGATATTTTAGACGGTTAGGTAATTCTACTTTCTCTTTTGTAGGTAAATTGGGAATTTGCTCAACTAGTTCTAAAACTTTATCTATTGATGCAATTACTTCTTTCAGGCTCGGCTTTTTAGCTTGTAATTGTAAATCCTTTTCTTCAAAGGTTTCTTCTTGATTCCCTAACTTTACTATTACTATTTTAACCAAGAAAATATTGTAATCTACCGCACTTACTTCACCCACTTGTTTTTGATATTTTCCACTTTTATTTATAAGTACTATGTCACCTTTCTCAATTTTATCGTTCATAATTTATACAACTTCAACATAAAATTGCTAAATAATATCTTCTACGGAAAATACTACTCTAAAGCCAGAAATTCTCAGTCCACCGTCTGACTCATTCCAACTGCGACTGGCGCTGCGACAAAGTTCTGCACCGAAACTCCAAGAACCACCGCGTAGCACCCGGCGATGTATATCACCGCCAACTTCCCAAGCTGTTCCATCTAAAGGCGCATCGTTGTAATTGTTGTGCCACGAATCAGCACACCATTCCCAAACTAGCCCATGCATATCGTACAATCCAAAGGCATTAGCGACTTCAAAACTACCGACATTTGTTGTTTCTTTACGGAATTTGCTTTTTGGTTCGACAGCGCAACTGACTAACTCAGAAGTAACCGTTTCGCCAAAGTGGAAGGATGTTGTAGTTCCAGCACGACAAGCATATTCCCATTCAGCTTCACTCGGTAAACGATAGTCGCGTCCAGTTTTTTCTGATAGCCTGAGACAGAATTCTACAGCCTCATACCAAGATACATTTTCCACTGGTCTATCTAGACCTTTAAATTTTGATGGATTGGGATTTAAGATTTGTTTGATTTTGGGTAAAGCTGCTACTACTTTCCACTGTGCTTGAGTTACAGGAAATTTTCCCATAAAAAATGGTTCGACGGTAACTTTGTGCCGAGGACGTTCGTCAGCATCTCCTTCAAACTCTGGTGAACCCATCATATACGTACCACCAGGAATCGATACCATTTCTAATGTGACAGACTTACCCAATTCTTCGGCAAAGAAGTTTGCACTACAGTTCATCCGGTTTACTTCTCTACCACCTGTGTCTACTGTCACTACGTCAAATTCAAAAGTTTCTAACGGGGGTAATGGTACTATTATTTTTTGTGGTAATGGCGGTAATAGGGGTTGAGACATTGAGACAATTTTTAAGGCAACAGGTTCAATGTTCAATGTTGTAAACTTTAAATCATTAATAACTTCTACTGCTGTTTGATATCTTTCGCTCGGTAGATGTTTCAGTAATTTATCTAAAATTTTTCCTAAGTCGTCGCTGATAGTAATGCCTCTTTCCTGTAACCGTTCGCGCCACAACCACTTAGCATTCATTGCATCATAAATAGGGTCATTAATCTGTCCCGAAGCATCCTGTAAAGGCAAACATTGAGTTAAAAGACGCACGCAAGTTACACCCAAAGCGTACAAATCACTGGCGTGACAAGCAAATCCAGCCATTTGTTCAGTTGGTGCATAACCAAGAGTATAAATTACTGTAGCTTGTCTTCCTAAACTGGTTTGTGTTACCTGTTTAGCACCGCCAAAGTCAATTAATACGGGTTTTTCATCACTTGCACGGCGAATAATATTTTCTGGTTTGATATCCCGATGAATGACATTATGGGTATGAATAAAATCAAGAACTGGCAATAAATCAGCTAATAGTTTCCAAATTTGTTCTTCACGATATATTTGTTGCTGAACTTCTTGTAAGAGAGTTTTTCCTTGAATAAATTCTTGCACAAGATACAAGCTAGAACCTTGTTCAAAATAAGCGAGTAATCTGGGAATCTGGGTATGATTTTCTCCCAGTTCATACAACCGAAAAGCTTCTTCTTTAAAAAATTCTGCTGCTTTGGTGCGTTGTCCTGTTCCCTGAAATTGTGGGAAAAATTGCTTGATGACGCAAGGCGCATTTAGTCTGTCTACGTCTTCTGTAGCATAAGTTCTGCTGAACCCACCTTCACCTAAGAGTCTTAATACGCGGTAACGGTTTCTGAGAAGTTTGCCAAAGTTGCTTTGTCCGCAACTCACGCAAAATCTATTGCCATCAGAGTTAAATGGATTTGAGCAATTGGGATTTTGGCAGATTTGCATAATGAAGGGGAAATAGCATCTTCTCCAAAGTTAGCCCCAATATTATCTAATTGAAAACAGTGATGTAGAGAAGCGAACACGGAAGTTTTTCCATGTGCTTAAAACTCTCTTTCATAGAAGGATGATTAATAATTCAAAATTAAAAAGAGTTAGATAAAAACAGCAGCGTCTTGCGGGGGTTCCTACCGTTGTGGCGACTGCGGGGGATTTTAAACCCTGACTGAAACTGATGCACCCTACATTTTAATATAGCTGTTGTTCACTATCCAAAAAAGTTTGCAAAGAACTTTATTGCCAATTGCGACTCTTATTTGAAAGTTTTATTCTCTCCAGCGATGCGAATTAATTCAGCTACAAGAGCAACGATCGCAGATACTGAAATCAACATAACACTCAAAGCATTAATATCAGGCTTGACTCCTGTTCTAATCCGGCTAAAAATTTCCATTGGCAGGGTGTTAGAACCGCTACCAGCTGTGAAACTGGCAATGAGAAAATCATCTAAGCTGAGGACAAAAGCCAAAAGACAACCAGCTACAATACCAGGCATTAATTGAGGCAGTAATACTTTGATGAAGGCTTGAATTGGTGTAGCCCCTAAATCTAGTGCTGCTTCTTCTAAGTGAGGATCTAAATTTGTAAGTCGTGAGGCAACTACAAGTCCGACGTAGGCGAGACAAAACACTACATGGGCTGCAACTATCGTCCACAAACTTAAAGGTATTGCAAACGCCGCTAGACACACCAAAGTAGCCACTGCGATCGCAATATCGGGAATAATCAATGGTAGGTAAGCAACACCGCGATACAATTTCTTCCCAGGAAATTCGTAACGCGCTAACCCAACCGCCATCAAAGTTCCCAGCACTGCTGAAATTGCCACTGCACAACCAGCAACGATCATACTGTTTTGCAAAGCCGATAAAATGCGATCGTCACTGAATAATTTGCCATACCAATCAAGAGTGAATCCTTGCCAAGTTGCACTGTAGGGCGATTGATTAAAGCTATAAAAGGCAAGTACCACTATAGGGAGGTACATGAATACAAATATAAGCAGTGAGAAAACCGCCTGCCATGAGACACGCGGTTTTTTAAGGGAGGGAGAAATATTCACGTTTATATATGATTTTTCTTTATAGGACAATAAACTATCATATTTTCTGTAAAAAGTCAATATTTTAACTCTCTTCTCTGTAAATATCCCCTACATTTCAACCTCTTGTCAATTCTTAAATTTAGACTTGCTCCCTGCGGCGGTGGTTAGCAGCTTGCAATAACAGAGATTCGGCAAAAGCGATCGCATCACTTGCAGATTTACCACCAGCTAACTGCGCTAGTTCTTCCCGGCGGGTGGTTAAATTATCCAAGGTAGTAACTCGCACAACGGTACGCTGTTCGGCGTTGTCTTTTTTATTTTTGCCTTGATTAATAATTTGCTTATCTACGCGGAAATGCCGATCGGCCATTGCAGCAACTAAGGGCTGGTGAGTAACACACAATACTTGGTTGCGTTGACTTAACTGGTGTAATTTTTCAGCGATCGCTTGGGCGACTCTTCCCGAAACCCCGACATCAATTTCATCAAATACCATTGTCCCAGCCACATCAACCTGGGAAAAACAAGTTTTCAGCGCCAGTAAAAAGCGGCTCATTTCACCGCCAGAGGCAATTTCTGTTAAAGGTTGCAGTGGTTCTCCAGGGTTGGGACTAAATATAAAGGTAATTTTATCTGCTCCCATAGCAGTTGGGGAAGCAGGCAGTATCTCAACCTGAAATTTCACCTTTTCCATCGCTAGGGGCTTGAGTTCAGTTATCAAACGTGATTCTAAATTAGCAGCCGCCTTACTCCGCAGTTGAGTTAACTGATTACTTCCTTGGATGAGTTTTTCAAAACACACCTTTTCTTGCTGTTCTAGGTTTTCAATAGATTGTTCGCTGTCGTTAAGTATCCCTAACTCCCCTTGGATACGTTGGTAATAAGCGATCGCTTCTGTTAGTGTCGGCCCATACTTGCGGCAAATTTGCTTTAATTCCTGAATCCGTTCTTCCACTTCTTCCAACCGATGGGGATCGGCTTCTAAACCATCCCCATAGGCATTAATTTGCTTTCCCACTTCCATTACCGCAGCTTGCGCGTCTCTTACCAATTCCAACAAAGGTTGCAGTTGGGTATCATATTCCACCATGTGATTTAACGTTGCTTCACTGTCTCCCAATAAATCTGCTGCGGCTGGGGTTTCATTATCGTTTTGATACAAAGCTTGATAAACTTTGTAACTCATCTGTTGCAAATCGACGACATGATTCAGGCGTTCTCGTTCTTGTCCCAACTGTTCCAATTCATTAGATTCGCTAAGATTAACTGCTCCCAATTCTTGCACTTGATAATTGAGCAAGTCGAATTGTTGCAACCGTTCCCGTTCAGATGTCCGGCGTTTTTCTAGTGCTAGATGCGCCTGTTGGTAAGTACTGAAGCTGGTGGCGACTTTATGGCGCTGCTGCATTAAAGAGTCACCGCCATATAAATCCAACCAGTCGCGGACTTGGGCGGATTGTCCCACTTGTACCGCTTGGCCTTGGGCTGTGATTTCCACCAAGCGATCGCGCATTCCTCCCATGATCTGCCGATTTACCAACACGCCATTTACCCGCGATCGGCTGCGGATATTACTAGCAGTAGCCGTAATTTCTCGGCTAATCACTACGGAATTTTCATCAAGCAAATCTATTTCTTGTTCAGTCAACCAAGCAGCTAGGGGGGCGTTTGAGGTGAAAGTTGCTTCTACCATTGCCCGACTTGTCCCTGTGCGAATGACTCGACTAGAGACTTTACCGCCTAAAGCGGCATCAATGGCATCCAAGATAATCGATTTTCCAGCGCCGGTTTCACCCGTCAACACATTTAATCCCGCGCCAAATTCCAATTCCAGTTGGTCAATTAGGGCAAAGTTTTCAATTCGCAGGCAAAGCAACATCAAGCCAAATTCTCCATAAGGGCAGATGCCGGGTAGTTTCAATTTACAGAACAATGTAAGGATGATTTTTCGGCAATTAGCAATACCTACTACTATTAAACTAATATGCCCATTTAAGTTTAGCAGACCTCCTGGTACTGAGAACTTTTAAGAGGCAGAGGAAGGAGTAGGTGAGGGAGAGGGAAAATAATAATACTTATTCCCAATCCTGAACATATTGTTACAATACTTAATGTGATCGTTCTGACTGGTGGCCTTCTTCATGATTGTTAAGACACTTCCCCCTAGTTCCCGACCGATTCAGGAGGACAGTAGCAACGGCACAAGTCGCCGAGGCGAACTGGACGTTATTGATGTAGTGCCAGAAGAAAATGGTACACAAAGCTTAGTTGTTCGCTCGCCAAGCCTCTTAGCCGCCCAAAAGATCAGGACAACAGCTCAACCTGAGACGCTTTACGATCCCGTGAGCATAGCGGCACATTACCAAAATAGACCCCTGGAAGTTGTACGGCGGATTTTCGCCGTGTTGGGGCCGACTCTATCCTTTGTTTTTGGGTTGTGGTCGGATGGTAAACGGGGAATTGTCGTCAAAAATGATCGCCGCCGAGCCACTCAGCTCCGAGTATTGCTGACCCAACTGGGGCCTGCTTACATCAAAATTGGCCAAGCTTTGTCCACCAGACCGGATCTGGTTCCTCCCGTATTCTTAGAAGAATTAACTAAGCTACAAGACCAATTACCGCCTTTTCCCAACGAAATTGCTTACCAGTTTATCACAGAAGAACTAGGTGCACCTCCCCAAGAGGTTTACGCGGAACTCTCAGCCCAGCCAATTGCTGCGGCTTCCTTGGGGCAAGTCTATAAAGGTAAGCTAAAAACTGGTGAAGAAGTCGCTGTTAAAGTCCAACGCGCCGACTTAAGAGAGAGAATCACCATTGACTTGTATATTTTGCGTAACCTCGCCGCCTGGGTGCAGAAAAAGGTCAAACGGGTAAAAAGTGACTTAGTTGGTATTCTCGATGAATTAGGCGATCGCATCTTTGAAGAGATGGACTACATCCACGAAGGTGAAAATGCCGAAAGATTTTTCGAGTTATACGGTCACATGAAAGACGTATACGTACCGAAAATTTACTGGGAATATACTAATCGTCGCGTCTTGACGATGGAGTGGATTAATGGCACCAAATTAACCCAGACAGAAGAAATTAAAGCCCAAGGTATCAATGCTCGTTATCTAATTGAAGTGGGTGTGCAGTGTTCCCTGCGCCAGTTGCTAGAACATGGATTTTTCCACGCCGATCCCCACCCTGGTAATTTGTTAGCCACAACCGATGGCAAATTAGCTTATCTCGACTTTGGGATGATGAGTGAGATTAAGCCACTACAGCGTTATGGTTTAATTGAAGCGATCGTCCACGTCGTCAACCGTGACTTTGAAGGGTTAGCAAAAGATTACGTTAAGTTAGATTTCTTATCACCAGAAACCGATTTAACACCAATAATCCCAGCTTTTGCGAGAGTCTTTGCTGATGCTCAAGGAGCCAGTGTTGCCGAACTCAACATTAAAAGCATCACCGATGAACTATCGGCTTTGATGTATGAGTATCCTTTCCGCGTACCGCCCTACTACGCCTTAATTATTCGCTCCCTCGTGACGCTCGAAGGTATTGCAATCTTTATAGATCCAAACTTTAAAGTTCTCAGCGAAGCTTATCCCTACGTTTCCAAACGTCTGTTAACTGACCCAGCACCGCAATTAAGAGCATCATTGCAAGATTTGCTATTTAAAGATGGCAGATTTCGCTGGAATCGCTTAGAAAACTTGTTAAAAAATGCACGTAATAGTCAAGACTACGACTTTAATTTAGTCCTGAATCAGGGAATAGAATTTCTGTCATCTGAACGCGGAGCTTTTATTCGTGACAAACTGGTAGATGAATCTGTTAACGGACTCGATGCTTTAGGTAAGAATGTTTTACATAACTTCACCTATTTGCTGCGGGAACGGGTAGGGTTGACAGGAGTTAATAAAACTCCGGCGGCGACAGTTGAGCAACAACAAACCTTGGAGCATATCAAACGTATATTAGGTATTCTCAGAGAAACACAAGGCTTTGACCCAGTAAAACTTGCCTCCCAAATTGCCCAGTTACTGGTAAATCCAGGTGTGCAACGTTTAGGTCAACAAATTGCCAACCGCTTTACGCAGAAGGCTGTAGCTAGGTTAATTCGGCAATTGCTGGCATCGTAGTAAAATTTATGAGTTAAAAACTTTCTAGAACTCATAAACCATTACTTTAAATCATCCACGGAGAGAACACTTTATGAATCTGGTTGTACTCCAAAACTGGCTGGACAATGCCTCCTTTGCCATATTATTCCTAACAATGCTCGTGTATTGGGGAGGAGCGGCTTTTCCAAATCTGCCTTATCTAGCCGCTTTAGGGACAGGTGGGATGGCGATCGCTAATTTGTGCATGGCGACTCTACTAGGGGCACGATGGATAGAAGCTGGTTACTTTCCTCTAAGTAATCTGTATGAATCTCTGTTTTTCTTAACTTGGGGAATTACCACTGTCCATCTAATTGCCGAAAATAGTAGCCGTAGCCGCTTAGTAGGAGTTGTTACAGCTCCGGTGGCAATGTTGATCGCTGCTTTTGCTACCATGACACTACCATCCCAGATGCAAGCGTCAGAACCCCTAGTACCTGCCTTGAAGTCAAATTGGCTGATGATGCATGTCAGCGTCATGATGTTAAGTTATTCTGCTTTGATGGTGGGTTCGTTATTAGCGATCGCTTTTCTAATTGTCACTCGCGGTCAAGATATCCAACTGCAAGGCAGTTCAGTAGGTACTGGTGGTTATCGCAGCAACGGTTACCGCTTGCACAAAGCATCTGAGTTAGTTTCTCAACCACCAGCCCCCCCTATCGAAAATAACGGCTTTACTCGTTTTGAAAGCAGTGGCAACGGCAACGGTAACACTGCTGTTCTGGGTTTAGTAGCTGCCCCTGAGTCTCAAACCGTAACATTTGCTGAACCTCTTTCACCCCAGCGCCTTAGCCTTGCCGAAACCCTCGACAACATTAGTTATCGCATCATTGGACTAGGTTTTCCTTTATTGACAATTGGGATCATTGCCGGTGGCGTTTGGGCTAACGAAGCGTGGGGTTCCTACTGGAGTTGGGACCCCAAAGAAACTTGGGCATTAATCACCTGGTTAGTTTTCGCCGCCTACCTCCACTCACGAATCACTCGCGGTTGGCAAGGGCGTAGTCCCGCAATTTTAGCCGCCACCGGCTTTGTCGTTGTCTGGGTTTGCTATCTCGGTGTGAATCTTTTAGGTAAAGGTTTGCATTCTTACGGTTGGTTCTTCTAAAAACCTCACCTAATTTTGGAAATCGCCCTCACCCAAAAATAATCAGGGCGTTGCTTAATTTGAGTATGAATGATTCTTTTTAATCTCATGTGAAGATAGGCAAATATCTAGATTCAGTTTGCGCGGCAGTCGCTTTCCTCGTTCCCAGGCTCCGCCTGGGAATGCATTCATTGAGTCTCTGGCTCAATGTCTGACTTCCTCTAAGAGGTTGTTTGAAAAGTCCTATTGTAGGTATCAAAAGATAATAGTCATCAGCAGCAACCGAAGAAAAATTAACTTTATATTGGATAGCACTAAATCTACAAAATCATCATTATTTTATTTCGGATCAACTACTAAATCTGTAGAAAGTATAGATTTAGTGATAGGAGATTTTTATGGAAGATGGATTCGACAGACTGAATCACGATGAAGTTGTGTCTATAGAACCAGACACTTTTAATAAGTTAAATATTGCTAAAACTTTTAAAGTCCGTGATTTAATTACAGCAATTAAGGAATATATTGGAGCAGATGAGCCAGATGAAGTAAATTTGTATACCCAAGGATTAAATTGTGAAGTTTTGCAGTTTAGTACTCAGGGATGGAAAAAAGGAAAAGTTAGACTTGCTTTAGAATTTTGTCCTGATGAATCTGAATCACCACTTGATGAAATTTTTCAGAAACTTAAACAAGTAGAAAACTAATATCTAGTGAAATCGTACTAAGTTTAATAAATTTAGCCCTTCTCTACTCGCACAGGAGGGCTAAAGAGTAGATGTAAGATTAACCACTATACTTTAGGAATTTTAAGTCCTTTTTTAGCAGGTTAACAATATGGTTCAGACTCCAGTTAAAAAACTAACTTTTGAAGAGTTTCTAGAACAATACCCTGATGGCTCTGGCATTTACGAACTAAGCAACGGAGAGATTATATCAGTGGAGGCAACTAGAGCGCATAAGAATGTGGCAAGGTTTTTAATGCTTGCCTTCAATGATGAAATTAGACGCTTGGGATTAGACTATATTGCTGACAAAGATGTGATCATTAGAACGTTTACTGATACTGGGCAAGAACAAGGCAGAAATCCAGATGTGAGCGTAGTTAGTGAATCACAGTGGAATAGTAATGTTCTAGCCTATGGGGCGCTGATTGAGCCAATTCAACTTGCTGTGGAAGTCACCTCAACAAACTGGGATGATGATTACATTGACAAACTAGATGAGTATCATCGGCTCGGTATCCTTGAGTATTGGATTGTTGACTATCTGGCGATCGCTTCTCGCGCTTATCTCGGTAATCCCAAACTCCCCACGATTTTTGTTTACCAGTTAGTTTACGGACAGTATCAAATCCAAAAGTTTACGGGCAATGACCGCATTCTTTCTACTACTTTTCCCGAACTAGTGTTAACTGTTAAAGAAGTTGTGGCTGCAAGTCAAATCAAAAAACTATGAGGAGTTCCAAAAATGGTATGGACTTCTCTACATGCAAAAATACATCGCACTATCAAATCGCGTCACTTATTTGAGCATAACCAGCGTCTATTAATCGCTGTCTCTGGCGGACAAGATTCTTTATGTTTAATAAAATTACTTTTAGATTTACAATCCAAATGGGGATGGTATTTAGGTATTGCTCACTGTGATCATCGCTGGCGTTCTGATTCTCAAGCTAATGCTAATCACGTCGAAAACTTAGCTAAAACTTGGGATATATCTTTTTATTTAGAAACAGCGATCGCTCCGGTAAATAGTGAAGCTGCTGCACGCGATTGGCGCTATCAAGCTTTAAGTGCGATCGCTCAGGCAAACAATTATCAATATATAGTTACAGGACACACCGCAAGCGATCGCGCCGAAACTCTCCTCTACAATTTAATTCGCGGTACTGGTGCTGATGGCTTACAAGCCCTAACTTGGCAACGCTCTCTAACTACAGACATTATGCTAGTGCGTCCACTTTTAGAAATCACTCGCACACAAACAGAGCAATTTTGTCAAGAGTTTAAATTGCCAATTTGGGAAGATTCTACCAATCAAGATTTGAAATACGCCCGCAACCGTATCCGCAAAGAGTTATTACCATATTTACAAAAAAATTTCAATCTTCAAGTAGAATCAGCCTTAGCCCAAACAGCAGAACTGCTGCAAGCGGAAGTGGAATATTTAGAAAAAGCTGCCCAGCAGTTGCGGGAAGAGGCGATGTCATGGGACATAGGGCATGGGGCATGGGGCATGGGGCATGATGGACTACAAGATTAGAGGAGTAGGGGAGAACTTTCTCAGGGTTTTTCCAATGCCCAATGCCCAATGCCCAATGCCCAATGCCCAATGCCCAATGCCCAATTTTTTATTCATCATCTACTTCTGATTCTTCTACCCAATCAGGTGTGGTCATAGAGTCGGATAATTCTGTGGAATCATCTGCAAAGCGGATAATTTGTCCGTTGAAAAATTCTGCTAGACGATGAGCTGCGATCGCTACTTCGTCAACTTCCCAATCAGTTGCGGGTGTTAGCTTTGGCGGTGGAGGCAAAGTTTGCCCCCCATTTCCATTCAGCCCATTTCCATTTGCCCTATTTCCATTCAGCCCATTTCCGTTCCTTGCAGCCGACTCAGTTTGTGCTGGTGCTGGTGTCGCTGCTGGTGGTGGAGTTGCTGGCTGTGGTACTGGCGCTGGAGGCGGAATTTGCTGGTTGTAATTGGGAGTTGGTGGCTGCTGAACGCGACTAGAGTCTTTTGGGGGAGGATTTTTTTTGGCTGAGGTAGAGTTTGAAGAAGTTCCTTTTTCTATATTTATCTGGATTTCACGCTGGAAAGTCTGCTGGAAAGCTGCCCTAATCATCGGTAGATAAGATTTTCCCTTGTCATACCATGCCTGTTTGATAGCAATTCGAGCCACAACACCGTCGAACTCTATGACATGGCTCATTTGACGCAGCATTTCTTGCGTTGATTTTGGCTGGAGGTTAGCAAGCACCTGTTGCCAAACCTGAGTTAAGTCATATTGTGCCTCGCCAACAACTTCTGAAGTTATCGGTTCAACGTTCGCAGGTGGCACAGATACAGATACAGGTTCTGGCGTTGGTGGTGAAACTGAGTTAGCAGCCGAATTGTTATTTGTTTGCTGTTCAACTGGAGGAGATGAAGTGAGGGGATGATTTTGGGCAGATGCTAGATGATTCGGAGATGCAGAATTATGGTTTGTTTGCGAATCAGCTAGAGGTACAGAAGAAACTGCGTGATTTTGGGCAACTGCTGGGGAATAGCTTGGCGATACAGCAAGTGTGTTAACTCGCGGCGCGATACTTGGGGCTTGTAGCTGAATATTCGTCGCACTAGGTAACAATCCTAGTAACGTTACTTCTAACCACAAACGCGGCTGAGTGGTATTTTTTATTTGCACTTCTGATGTTCGCAGGTGTTGCTGTCCTGCCAAAATTGCCCTTATATCTAAGTATTGGGAAAACTCAACCAGCGCTGTCCAGGTTTGCTGAGTACAAGCAACCAAATTGTGGCGATTGGGTGCGGTTTTAGCAATGAGTAAATCGCGGTAAAAACCGGCGAGATTTTGGAGAAGAGTTAGCGGTTCTCGACCACGATCTAGAATGTTGTGGGTACAGTCTAGAACGGCTTCTGGACTATCTTGAGCGATCGCATTTAGGAGCTTCAGCAAATCCTGTTCGCTCACCGTCCCAACCAAATCCCAAACTCGCTCTGGTGTCACTTCACCCGCTAACAAACTCAATTGGTCAAGTAAACTTTCTGCATCCCGCAATCCTCCCTGAGAAAGTTGGGCTACCAGGGTTACAGCATCGGGTGAAATATGAATGTTTTCTTTAAAGGCGATCGCACTCAAATGCCTGACCATTGCTTCTAACTGAATGCGTCTAAAATCAAACCTTTGACAGCGCGAAATAATCGTTGGTAACACCCGTTGCGGGTCTGTTGTCGCCAATACAAAAACCACGTTTCTCGGTGGTTCTTCTAGGGTCTTCAGTAGCGCATTGAATGCCTGGGTACTGAGCATGTGGCACTCATCAATGACATAAACTTTGTAGCGACACTGTACAGGAGCAAACTGAGCTTTTTCAATCAATTCGCGGATATTATCGACACCAGTGTTGCTAGCAGCATCAATTTCAATTACGTCTAAGGTATAGCCTTTGGTGATCCCCTGACAAACCACACACACACCGCAGGGTTCAGCAGTGGGCTTGTCACTTTTGAGACAATTGAGGGATTTAGCCAGAATCCGGGCGCTAGAAGTTTTCCCCGTACCTCTAGGCCCAGTGAATAAATAGGCGGGGGCGATTTTGGATGTGCCGATCGCGTTTGTGAGGGTGGTCGCGATCGCCTCTTGACCTACCAGTTCAGCAAAACTCTTAGGGCGATATTTGTGGTGCAGGGGTTCGTAAGACATGGAAATATAGACTTCAATGCCTTTCAAAGTTAATTAGTAGCACCAAGTCGAGTTTAGGATTCAACTATTTTAATCTCTCGTACCTGCTTTGTTTGTCGATATTGCCATACCAATTGCACTAAAGCAATGCTGTAAATTTTGGCACTAAGAGAAGCAAGCAACGACAGCATATTTTATCAGATGATTTCACTATCTAATGCATCCGAATTATAGCATATCATTTAGTACATTTGTTCTATACAAAGAGTTGGGACTGGGAGGACAAATTTAAGGAGAATAACCCATGCCCAATGCTCAATCCCCAATGCCCTAGAGGAAAAATACATTTTATCAGAACACCGTAATACCCCATCCTTCTACAGGGTGGGGATTGCAGGTTACGATTGATGATTACATCTGTAATCAATTTTTACCGTAGGTAAGACAGAGAACAGATGTATGAGGAATGAGCTATTTCTTAGAAGTTAGCGTCAGAGTTTTAATATAATCTCTAAGGATTTCAGCCATAGATAGTTGTTTTTTCTCCGAGTATTCCTTGATAATTTGATACTCATCTTCAGTCACATTAAACTGCATTTTTCTTTGTCTAGCCACTTGATATACTCCAATTGATACTCTATAATTAGAGTATAGCAAAGTAAATAAGGAGGTGGTAACGCAGTGTTAGTATTAGAGTATAAAGCAGTAGTCAATAAAAAGCAGACAGTGGCTATTGAGGAAGCTATTCAGACAACTCAGTTCATCAGGAATAGGGCTATACGCTATTGGATGGATGCACATAGAGAAGCAAAAATTAATAAAATAGCTTTAAACAATTACTCTACAGCACTGCGTAAAGAGTTTGCATTTGTTGAAGAATTAAACTCAATGGCTTGTCAATCTGCAACTGAAAGGGCATGGACAGCGATCTCTTGCTTTTACGAGAATTGTAAAAAAGGCAAGGTGGGCAAAAAAGGTTATCCGAGGTTCCAGCATGATAACCGTTCAGTTGAGTACAAGACCTGTGGATGGTCTTTACATCAGACTAAAAGACGAATTACCTTTACTGATAAGAAAGGTGTTGGTGAACTCAAATTGTTTGGGAAGTGGGATATTCACGCATATCCAATTAAGTCCATTAAGCGAGTCAGAATTGTTAAACGTGCTGACGGCTTTTACGTCCAATTCTGCTTAGATATAGAAGCGACTCTTGAGCCAAGAACAGGTGATGGTGAAATTGGTTTAGATGTCGGGTTAGAGTATTTTTACTCAGATTCCAACGGACATCATGAACCAAATCCAAGATTTTTGAGAAAAGCTGAAAAGTCAGTTAAACAGGCTCAACGTCAGATTTATAAAAAAGAAAAAGGCAAAAACCAAAGGCGCAAAGCAAGAGTGAGATATGCTCGAAAACACTTAAGAATAAGTAGGCAACGTAATGAGCATTCCAAGAGACTGGGACGCTGCGTATGCAAGGTTAACGCCTTAGTGGCCTATGAAAACTTAAATGTTTTTGGGTTGGTAAAAAATCACTGTCTTGCAAAATCAATTAATGATGTTGGCTGGACTTTGTTCCGTCAATGGTTAGAATATTTTGCGACTAAGTTTGGAACTGTTGTAGTCGCTGTTCCTCCGCAATATACAAGCCAAAAATGCAGCAGTTGTGGTGTGATTGTTAAAAAATCTTTGTCAGTTCGCATCCATGCTTGTAAATGCGGTTGTATTTTGCAGAGGGATATAAACGCAGCACTTAATATTCTAAGTCTTGCAAAAGCTACGGTCGGGCAGACCGGAAGTAACGCTACAGGACTAGCGACCTCTACTCTACTTGGGGGAACCAAGGCACGAGCAAGTAACTAGGATGAATGTAGAATCCTCACCTTCAAGGTACTCCTAAGGTGGAGAGTGTCAATGACTGAACTAACGCTATAGTCCAGTGCATCGCTACAATCTTAGGATAAGCAATATTCGATGGTGCAGCAGATGCTCAAGCGGCTATTTAAATGGCTCAAAAAGCTCTTTGGGAGCTTGTTTGGTGGAAAACAGACTGCTTCAAAATCTAGGGGGAATGTGCAAAAAGAACCAGCACCCCCCTTAAGCGATACGGATCTGGAATTTCTCTTCAACGAACTGTTGCAAGGAGTACATCAAGCACGAGGGGAAGCATGGGCACGGAAGTGGCTGCATAACGTTGAACATCGCATCCCAACTGAACGCTGGGTTGAGTGGTTAGGGCGCTTTGGCGACAGATTGCTCGCATCAGCTACACCCAATAATGAAATAGCTGCGCGGTTGGTGCAACTGGGTGAGTTGGGCATTGGAGAAGTCGGAGATGTTGCCTATAGTATCGGGATGCAGTTGTTGACACGCAATCAAGGCGAACCAATTTGGGAATATGAAGGGCCAGATGTTGTCAATACAACTTTGCCCCTTGAGCCAACCGCCCTAGTATCAGAGTCAGCAGATGCACCAGAGAATCTCCCGGAGGGAGAATACCAAACTGTCACCCTAGAAGAGTTGTTTGTGATGTTGCAGGAGGATGAAAACTTACGCAAGCAGATTGCTCAACAGCTTGCAGTTGAAACAGATGATCCACAAGTGCTTGTACAGGAATTGATTAGTCAACTATATCCTGCTGGTCAACCGACTACAGAGCAAACAGAAAATTAACTGCTTCGCAGAGTGAAAATTCAAGAGTTGAATCTGGGAATTGTAACGTTGTAATGCTATGCTCTTGAAGTTTTGTATATTTTTTGCTAATGTGCTACGGAAGCGATGGCTGGATCTAAATTGGTTTTTAAGTAATTGCTGATTTTTTGAACACAACGATGGCTACAATCTAGAAAAACAGAATCCAAGAGTGTGGCAGATGCTCAGGCGCATATCGCAGTCGCTTAAAAGGTTTTTAAAGCGCCTCATTGAAAGTAAGCAGACTAGTTCTCTCAAGGGTGCGAGAGGACGCAATCTGGTAGAGGTACTACCAGAACTAACCAATGCGGATCTGGAACAATTGTTTATTCAATTGTTAGAAGGCGTGCATCAAGCACGAGGACGACAGTGGGCATTGAGGTATCTGCAACGGATCGAAAATCGGATTCCGGCTGAACGCTGGATAGATTGGTTGGTGATATTTGGCGATCGCTTGCTAGCTTCACCCACACCGAATCCTCTGTTAGCAACGCAGATGGTGCAATTGGGGGAACTTGGTGTCGGCAGAATTGGAGACATTGCACATAACATTGGCCTCCGGCTGATGCAAAACTTACCTACACAGATTCAGTCTGAGGAGAATCAGGCGCAAGATGGCACAGAAACCACTCCTGGGCAAGAAGAATTGAGCCGCAATTTAGGCGAACAGTTATGGGAGTATGATGAGCCTCATGTCATAGAAACCACTCCTGGACAAGAACTGATCCGCAATTTGGGTGAACAGTTATGGGAGTATGACGAGCCTGATGTTGTAGAAACCACAACCGATGCAGAAATTCTCCCTATTTCGCCTGGGCAAGAGCTAATCCGCAGCTTAGGTGAACAGTTATGGGAGTATGAATATGATGTGCAAGATGTTGAACCAATCACGCCAATTCCCCAAAATACCTCTTTTGAAGAAAGATTGACCGAGAACTTAGAGGAACTGGTATTGGAATATGAAAGGAAAGACACTCAAAGCACAATACCTGAAAATGTCCCTCTCCCGGCAGAGAAAGATTCAATCACCTCATTAACCCAACTGAGGTTTGACGATGAAGAGGAAGTTACTCCAACTAAAACACCAGCAAATCTCCTTTTTACTAGACAAAGAACTGAATTAACAACCTCTTCTTCAGAGGAAACCTGGGATAATACTTTAACGAATTTAGAGCCGAATGTAGCTTATACCCTAGATAAGTTGTGGGTAAGGTTGGATCAAAGTACCAATTTAGTCCAGCAACTTGCTTCTAACTTGGCAGTTCAAGGCAACAATTCTCCAGGTATTATTGAGCGGCATGGCGATAATCCGATTACCCAGGCTCAAGGGTGGTTTTATAAAGGTCTAAGCCAAGCGAAAACGGGTGATTTGTTAGGCGCGATCGCATCTTATGCTCAAGCGATTGAATTGCAACCCCAATTCTCAGAATATTGGTTTAATCGAGGTTTGACGCTGTTTCATTTAGAACGTTTTGATGAAGCGATCGCAGCTTACGAAACCGCCACACAACTCAAACCCGACTACTACAAAGCTTGGTACAACCGAGGTGGAACTCTCGGAGAATTAGGATACTTTGAAGAAGCGATCGCATCTTTTGATAAAGCTATTGAAATTAAACCAGATTATCAGGAAGCTTGGTCTAGCCGGGGTTTGGCGCTGCTAAAGTTAGGCTGGCTACCCGAAGCTATTTCTAGTTATGACCAAGCGCTGCATTTGGAACCAGAAGACCAGGAAAACTGGTATCACCGAGGCATAGCCCTAGCTGTAGGTGAACAATTTGCCGAGGCGATTATATCTTACGACAGAGCTATAGAAATTGACCCAGAGTATCACGAGGTTTGGATAGATAGGGGTGTAGTGCTGTTTAATTTAGGAAAGTGGTC
This sequence comes from Nostoc sp. WHI, assembly GCF_015714725.1. Lineage (GTDB taxonomy): Bacteria > Cyanobacteriota > Cyanobacteriia > Cyanobacteriales > Nostocaceae > Nostoc. Next base: position 37,764 of record NZ_WBKM01000050.1, on the reverse strand, counting down.
AGAAGCGATCGCTTCCTGGGACAAAGCCCTTTCAGTTCAAGCGGACTTCTACTTAGCTTGGTACAACCGGGGTATAGCCTTAGACAACTTAGGACGCCGCACTGAAGCGATCGCCTCCTATCAGCAAGCGATCGCCATTAAACCCGACTTTCACTTAGCTTGGTATAATCAGGCGTTAGCACTGTTTTATTTAGAAGAATTTGTGGAAGCGATCGCTTGTTATGACAACGCTTTGCAAATTAAACAAGATTATTGGGAAGCTTGGATTGGTAGGGGAACTGCGATCGGTAATTTAGTGGATGCTGACGCATTGCTGATGTCGAGTAGTATAACAGCGACAAATCCCGCCTTACAACAGAGCGGCTACGAAGGAAAATTAGCCAGCTACGAAGAAGGGTTAAAGCATCTGCGGACAGATACTCACCCAGAAGGTTGGGGTAGATTGCATTTAGCGATCGCTAATACTTACTACGAGCGAGGTAAGAAACATCCTAACTCCCGCGATTACTGGCGCAAAGCTGCATCTGAGTACCATCAAGCACTTTTAACCCTCACACTAGAATATTTTCCCCAATTCCACCTAGAGGTTTTGCAATCTCTGAGCAAAGTGCTGATGGGTTTGGGACAAACAACCCAAGTTCAAGAATTGCAGCAACGCGGCACAGACTTATTGCAACAATTACTAAATGAAGAAACTCGCTCTGACGAAAGTAAAAAACAGCTAGCTCTAAAATTTGCCGGTTTTGCTCAATTAGCAGTTGATTTAGCTGTAGAGTCCGGTGATTTGGTGGAAGCTTGGGAAATTGCCGAACAAGGTAAAAATGCTTGTTTAAACTGGCTGCTTCATGGCTGGAATGATCATATTTACTCACCTTATTATCACGCAATTCAACAACTATTTAATCCCACAACAGCAATTATTTATTGGCATATTAGTCCAGTTGCCCTACACACCTTCATCCTCAAAGACCAAGCGCCATCACCGATTCTGCTCTTTACACCCATGCAAGATACGGGGGTAATACCTTTAGGAGAAGATGCCATCCGTCTAAATGAATTGCCTTTACCCGAAGCGGTGCAACGCCTAATTGAATTTGAAAATTGGCTAGAAGATTGGCATCAACAATACCAAGAATATCGTAGCAGAGATAAAGAAAGTAAAAGCCAGCATTCTTGGCGAGTTGATATGGAGCAAAAATTGTTGCAACTGTATGAAATCCTGAATATTTCTACAATTGCACAAGAACTTGAAGGGATCACTCAACTGATTTTAATTCCTCACCGCGATTTATCCAGATTGCCTCTTCATGCCCTTTTCCATCTTTCTTCTCCATCTCAAGAAGAGTTGCCAAATGTAGAGTCAAATTTCACCGCAATCTATTTGCCTAGTGTTCAAGTAGGTTTATCAATAAAAACTGAAGATATTTGGCAATGGCAAAATCAGTCAGTACTCAGTGTTGAATATCCCGAAAGTGCAAGTTATCCTGCACTGAAATTTGCCAAACTTGAGTCTGAAATTGTCAGCCAAATGTTCGGTAATATACAGCGAATTCAAGGATCGCAAGCTACAAAAAATCTTGTAGAAAATGCTTTATTTGATAATTACAACATCTTTCATTTTACTGGTCATACGATTAATAACTTGGGTGAACCTAAAAAGTCAGAGTTAGCATTAGCAGGTGCAGACAAAGTAACTCTAGAAGAAATCTGTCAACAAAATTTAGCAAGTTACAATCTCGTTACTCTCTCTGCTTGTGAAAATTTAAGTACTAGCAACTACACTATCAGCACCGAATATGTGAGTTTAGTCAATGGTTTTTTGAGTCAGGGTGTTCCTCATGTGGTGAGTACTTTTTGGAGTGTAGAATCTTCGGCTAGTGCCTTGGTGATGATAGAGTTTTACCGACGATTACAACCCAATAAATCAGCAGTTATTGCCTTAGCTGAAGCAACACTATGGCTAAAAGAACTAACTGCTGGAGAATTGACAAAATGGTATGAAGATTTACTAAATAATCTCCATCCTGAGGAGTTACGAATTAAAGCTTATTTAGCAACACAATTATATAGGAATAGTAAGATGGCATCAGATAAAAATCTTTATAGTCATCCTTACTACTGGGCAGCATTTACGATTACGGGTAAGCCAAATTAAAGTTTTGGAAGATTGTTAGATTAAATTTGCGATAATTACCTCTTTAAAATCTTGGGTAAGTACTCACAATATCAGAAAGCAAGAGTTCTGCAATGGGCATTTGAGCCTTTGAACGTGAACGTTGAGCCTTTGAGGTTGACAGTTGAGCCTTTGAACCTCAACGTTGCACCTTTTAGCCTCGAAGTTGCACCTTTGAACCTCAAGTTTTAAGTTTGGTACTCAAAATGGCTATGCGATGTCTACGACGGGCTACGCCTACGCAGTATTATTGACTTTAATATTGGGTGTGTGAGGGCGATCGCTGCCAATGTATCAAGTGCTAATCTGACTGTTCACTGTTGATACTCTCATAAATACTAGATAGTAATTTTTCAAACACAACTGCTTTAAATTCTTCACTATTCATCACTTGTATAAAGATTTTTTCGTTACCGTCCATGCGTTCGATAAAGAGATTTTCAAGATGCTTTTCTAGAACCAGGGCAAAGTTTTTTTTGTATTGACTTGAGCCGCTTGTTTCATGGAGTCATTAGCGATCGCCGTTTCAGTGATTTGCTCCTGTTCAACTAAGTTGGCTTGTTTTAGTTCAGTATCAATTGTGATTTGCATAATTTGAAAATCTCCCAACTCTACATTTTTATTTTAGTACTCAAACCACTTCAGCCCACGTCGCCATAATGTCTGCCTCCAGCGATTTAATATCATTATTCCCCTTGATTTTCCTCAGCCAAAGTCAAAACCTGCACATAAAGCCGATCCGAAATTCTCATTCCCTGTAGCTGCATCTCATCCAAAACATCCTTAACACTGTCCAACAAACCTCGACGCTTTGCTAACAATAAAACCCCCACAGTACCAATTAAAGGTAACTTTCGAGCCATAGCTACCTTCCTCGCCGCCTTTTCATCAATCAACAACTGAGAAGCCCCAAGCTCCTCTGCTAAAGCAATAGCTTCTGACTCTCCCAAATGTAAATTAAAAGACTTTTGTAACTCCTCAACCACTTGCTGATTATCTACCGTTACAATCTCCAACCAAAATAAATTATCTACAAGTTTTGCTGCTGGATGCTGACCTATCAGTAATTCATTAAATACACCCTGCGGAATTACAACTTTACCAAAAACTTTTGGCAACAAATCAAGATGTTCTACCTTTGCTAACTCACTAATTGGCGTAGTATCAGAAACAATGATCATTTAATAAATCTGCTGATTTAAAAGTAATTCTGCCTGTTCTACTTCTTGACGTAATTCCTCCAAACTCTGCGAATCATCAAAAAGAGAAATGCCCCAGTTATTCATCATTTCAATCACTTCCAAACGAGAAATGCCAAGAATTTTACCCGCTCTTCCACTGCTAATTTCTCCTACCTCTAATAACGTCATTACATACCCCTCTTTAGCTTTTTGTAAAGCCTTTTCTCGAATTTCAGCCGAAAGCTGAATACTTTCCAACTCTTCATCTGAAATTGTTAAAGCCATTGCTAAAATCTCCTAACTCTACATTTTTATTTTAGTTCTTAAACCACTTCTCCCAACATGGCCATAATGTCTGCCTCCAAAGACTTAATATCATTCTTTCTGAAACTCGGAGACATCATCGCCACTTGAGCCTTTGAACCTCACTGTTGAGCCTTTTTACTTGAACGTTGCACCTTTTTACCTGAACGTTGAGCCTTTTAGCCTCGACGTTGAGCCTTTTAGCCTCGACGTTGCACCTTTAAACTCGAACGCTGAACCTCTTAACCTGAACGTTGAGCCTTTGAACCTCGAAGTTGCACCTTTTAGCCTCAACGTTGAGCCTTTGAACCTCGAAGTTGCACCTTTTAACCTCGGCGTTGCATCTTTTAGCCTCGAAGTTGCACCTTTTAACTTCAAGTTTTAAGTTTGGCACTCAAAATTGGTACTGTTCGCATAAATTTATTCTCTGTTTATTAGAGAGCATTCCTCAGCTTAGAGTCAAAAGCGCTAATGTTGATGGGCGATCGCTGCTAAAATTTAAACTACAACTGTTGTATAGCATCAATTTGGTGTGATTTTGTGAAAGGGTGCGATCGTTAGGGACTTGCTTTTCTTAACAAGATTGCATAATTTCCCCGAACCCTCATTGTATGGGGATGACCTACACCTATAGTATGTTCATAAATTGCCAAAGCTTCCTCAAACAAGGGTTTGGCTTCGCTGTAGCGTCCTGTAGAATTGTAGAGTAATGCGAGATTGTTCAAGCTATCGGCGACATCGGGATGATTGTCCCCCAGTAAGCGTTTTCTCAGTTCCAAAGCTTGCTGATACAGGGATTCGGCTTCGTTGTAGCGTCCTGTAGACTTGTAAAGTCCTCCGAGATTGTTCAAGCTATTAGCGACATCGGGATGATTGTCTCCCAGTAAGCGTTTTCTCAGTTCCAAAGCTTGCTGATACAGGAGTTCAGCTTCGCTGTAGCGTCCTGTAGAATTGTAGAGTAATGCGAGATTATTTAGGCTAGCGGCGACATTGTGGTGGTTGTCTCCCTGTAGCCGTTTTGTCAGTTCTAAAGCTTGCTGATACAAAGGTTCGGCTTCGCTGTAGCGTCCTGTAGATTCGTAGAGTAATGCGAGATTATTCAGGCTAGCGGCGACATTGGGATGGTTGTCTTCCTGTAGGCGTTTTGTCAGTTCCAAAGCTTGCTGATACAGAGGTTCGGCTTCGCTGTAGCGTCCTGTAGAACTGTAGAGTGCTGCAAGATTGTTCAGGCTAGTAGCGACATCGGGATGATTGTCTCCCAGTAAGCGTTTATTCAGTGCCAAAGCTTGCTGATACAAGAGTTCAGCTTTGCTGTAGCGTCCTGTGGAATGGTAGAGTTCTGCAAGATTGTTCAGGCTAGCGGCGACATTGGGATGTTCTAAACCAAGACGATTTTCAACTAGCTCTACACATAGTTTGTACCAAGGTTCTGCTTGCTGATAAAGTCCTTGACCTTGATAAAACCAGCTTAAGCCTGTGAAGGGACAAATTAAATCCTCGTCGCTGAGATAGTCGCATAAGTGGGTTGCAACTTCTGCAATGTGAGAGATAAAGGGAGTGAAGTTGAAAATATCTTCAAGGCTAGGATGTTGAGGAATTTGCTTTGCCAGCTTTACCATCTGCGCTGTAAAGTTTGTTTTCACCTCATCGGCCTCACTTGACTCATCCAACTTCATTTGTAAAAATTGCCGAATCAGTGGATGTAGGCGATAAATTCCCTGACTTTGCCATTGTATTAAATGCAGTTTCCGCAACTCAGCTATAGCTTTTTCGCAGAGTTCTTGTTCATCATCATCTTCTATCCGCTCAACAAACAACGGAATATCAGCCAAAGCATACAAACTTAGCAAACAGCCTAAGCTTTGTGCATTTTCATCCAACTGTTCCCAACTCAATGCAAAAGCTTCAGCTACGCCGTATTCATAACGCATCAATGGGTTAGCTTTGGCTATTGCTTCGTGTTCCAGTCGCTTTTTCTCTAGCCGCTTCAGCAGTTTTTCCAGAGACAAATCCGGCATTGTATCCAGATATCGCCCCACTAACTCTAACGCCAAAGGCAAATATCCCAAGAATTTACAAATTCTTCTCGCAACCCAAGGTTCACTTTTGAGTCGTTCTCTGTCAACCAGCGATTTTAATAATTTCATCGCCGCCAATGGTTTGAGAACACCTAAAGGTAATTGCGGCAAAGTTCTATCAAATTCCTGGCGCGTTGTCAGCAATACTTTAAACCGGGGTGATTCTGGGGGTAGATAAAGCTGAACCTGTTTTTTGTAGTCGGTGACATCATCAAACACCAGCAGTACTTCACCTTGTTGCCAATTCTGCCAGCAGTATCTCAGCCTATCTGCTAATTCCCAATCGTCCGGTGCAATGAGTTTAAATTTCAATTCAACAAATCTGAAAATCTGAATTATGACATCTATTCCCTGTGCAGATAACCAGCAAACCCCGCCTTGATAATTCTCCAAGTGCTGTTTGGCGTATTGGGTAGCAAGTTCAGTTTTGCCTACTCCACCCATACCCGCCACAGCTACAATTGCAACTTGCCGAGATTTTTGTAATTGCTGGTGCAGTTCTTCTAGTTCCGCCTCACGTCCCACAAATTTTTCAAATGGGACAGCAGGGGGAATATTTTGATGAATTTCTTTAATTGTGGGGCGAACATCTTGCCCGCCATTATATTTCCTTGTCAGGCAAGCCCGTAACTTTTCTAGCTTACCCCGGCTTTCAGAATTGGCTAACTCAGGATAACTCTGAGCAAATTTGTCATAAACCTCAGTCATCCGCTTTTTGAAAGCAGCCGCACCGATGTTTAACTCGCTGGCAAGTTTTGCCTCACTCTTCCCTGAGTTTTCAGTCTTCAAACGCTCTACAAAAGCTGCCGTTTGCTCTGGGGATAAGCTATGAGTAGCAGCTTCATTGGCTAGAAAATCAGCCCATTGCATAGACAGCTTGTGAGATTTCTTCTCGATTCTACTTAAATTCTACTTGCTCTCTACTTTGTCTCCATTTCTAGGGAATCTCCTCTTCTTCTGGCAGAAATACCATTTGCATAGAAACATTTAGAAGAGGTTTAGCCATGAAAACTGCCTTAACAACTCCAGTCAACTCCAATCAAACCACCCAAACTTCGCAATTAATCCCAACCTCGCCAACATCGGTAGAGAATCCATCTACTTGGATGCGAGATGGATATAGCCCCACTGAAGTTATTCTTGCGGCAGCAATTTTAACTTCATTGTCCATTGGGGGAATTGCTTCTGTGATTGTGGCGATTACGGGTTTAGTTAAAACTTTAGTGCCTGTGATGGTACAGCCGACAAGGGAAAATAAGAAGTAGTCTATTTAGAGCCGGGGCGAATGGAATTCGCGGCTACACAAACAAAGTCCGCCTACGCGGACTAAGGAAAAATTGAAGGTTTGAAACCCACGGAGGTGGGTCTTGCCTCGTGTAGAGGCTAGTTTTTAACCCAATACGCTTGAGTTAGTGATATTTAGTGTTCGGAGATCCCCCCAACCCCCCTTAAAAAGGGGGGCTAATATCTCTATTTACCCCCTTTTTAAGGGGGTCGCCGGAGGCGGGGGGATCTTAACCCAAGTGTATTGGTTTCTAACCGCCGATTTAATTCACCATATCAGAATGCAAGAGTTCTGCGTAGGCGTAGCCCGTCGTAGACATCGCCACTTGAGCCTTTTAACCTGAACGTTGCACCTTTTAACCTGAACGTTGAGCCTTTTTACTTGAACGTTGAACCTTTTAACCTGAACGTTGAACCTTTTTGCCTGAACGTTGAGCCTTTTAACCTGAACGTTGAGCCTTTTTGCCTGAACGTTGAGCCTTTTTGCCTGAACGTTGAGCCTTTTTGCCTGAACGTTGAGCCTTTTTGCCTGAACGTTGCACCTTTTTACCTCAAGTTTGGAGTTTGGGACTCAAAACAGCTAAATAAATACTGTATTCCTCCTGCCTCTTTCGACTAAGGTGATTGATTTAACACCCACTTCAACCACTGCCCAGAGGAACTTACAACATTCAACCTTTGAACTCCAGTAGCACCGACGGCAGCGAGTCCATCAACGGCGACTAATGCGGCATACTGCAAGCCCAAAAAACTATCAACTGCTGCATAAGGGCCACCTAATGTAATAGCCCCAGCAGCATACATTTGACCTCTATCATTACGCATTTCTATCAATTCAAAATTGTTCGCTACAGCAAATCGCCCCAGGTGATTGACTGGGAGGTTGTAATGTTTCACCAAATCTTCCAGTAGGGGACTAGCATCTACCTTGGCATCGAGTCCAGTAGCATCAACAATAAAGTCAGCTAACAACTTCATTTCCCCAAAGCTTTGTTCTCGGATATGGGTAATAGTCCGGTTTTGGGCATTTCGTTCCACATCCAGCACTTCACCAAAAGTAATTTGATACCAGCCTTCGCTTAACCCTTGGGCAGTAATTCGTTGCCAGTCGCGCCGGTCGGCGGTGGTAGTTCCGCCCCAGTCTGCCAGTAAACGCTTGCGTTCATCAGGGCTAGCTTTTTCTAACATTGCCCGGAGTTCGCCGCCCCAACAAGCTTTAGGCCAGTTAAAGGGTTGAAATTCGTAATGATTTTTGACTAGGCGCTGGGTATTTTGAAATTTGTTGCCTTGGGGTTTAGGCGATCGCATTAAATGCAAAACTGAAATATTCTGATTTCGTTTTCTGGCTTCATAAATGCGCTGAAAAATCCGCGAAGCCACAATTCCCCGCCCCCGAATCAACACCGTACCACCTTGTTGCTCTAGTTGCTCATAAACATGATCGTGTGCTTCATAAGCATTGACGACAGAGTTAAAGTCTTGATATTTTGCTCTATAAGCTTGCAAATCTGGAAGAAACTGAATTGCTGGATACCCAGTAGCTAAATGTAAATAACGACTAACTAAAAAAGCATAATTTCCTGGGGCGCGAGAATAGGCTACACAATATCTGCCATCATCAGTTTTGCGAATTACCCTAACTCGCCCATAGCGATAAATTTGGTTCCAGCCGATGCGCTTCGCCTCCCTATCTATGGAATCAAAGACGTTACCCGCACGAGGAGTATAAGTTTCTGCAAATGTTGGTTCAGCAAACACCTGCCACAAATACTTAAATGCTGATTTCATCTGTCCCTTGGTGAAATCGTGCCAAGCCTCACGCAAGGCATAACTAGGCCAGCCCCAAATATTATCAGGACAAGAGTCAGAATTAGAACGCAGCCTTTCATGTAAGGGAATTTGCGAATTCAGACAAAGGCGCTTGTAACGAGCATAAGGCTCCGCCTCTAATCCCAAAGCCACAATTTTGTCAGCAGACACCCCACTAATTCGCAGCAAATCAGCCCAGAAAAAGCTACCCAATCCCGCCCCGATCGCTAGATAATCAGATTCATCTACTGGAAGTCCTGTAGCATAAAGTGCTTGCACAGCGACCTTTTCCGCCTGAAACGCTAGTGGCGGGAAATTACTTCCCAAGGGCGTTAGCGGCTGGACTACAGGCAACCTGGGGTCTGGGAGATTGGTATTTGCGTTGAAGTGAATCGTTGAAGGAGGGCTAGTATCTGGTGCAGAGGCGCTAGCAGCAAATGTCACCGTGATCACATAAGGGCCAATTTGCAACGTATCGCCATTAGCCAGAACACTGCGGGTTTGTGGTTGACCGTTGACATAGACACCGTTAACGCTACCTTGGTCAATCACCAGCAGATGATCTTGTTCCCAGTCAATTAGGGCATGGTAACGAGAAACTTCGTTACTGTTAAGCAGCATCCTAGAAACGCGCTTTCCCCTGAGTTCAGCAGGTAATCGAGCGAATTCTCGACCAAAAGCGATCGGCATACTCAACATTGGTTCTCGCCGTTCACCCGTCGCTGGTTCTTCCCAACTCAATTGGATTTGTAAGTCATTTGTCATTGGTTATTTCCCCCTGCTCCCCTGCTCCCCTGCTCCTCAAGTACCCGGTGCTACCAACACACTCACAGCCGCAGCTAAAGATGTTCCACACCAACGACAGCCTATGTGTAAATTCTCTCCTGGGGAAACTTTATGACATTTGGGGCATTCTAAGCCATAAACTCCTGGCAGTGGTGCGGGGGATGTTGATGGATAGTAGTGATGTGGGATATTTACTGGTGGATGTGGTGGCAGCAAAATTGTTGCTGGAATGCTGCCAGTGGAAATGCTAGTAACATTGAGTTTTATTTGTCCCAAAGAGATAGTAGTGCCTTTAGTTAAAGGCATTTCACCTTGGACTAATTGCCGTCCATCGATAACGGGGGGATTTTGCGATCGCAAATTCCTGATATAAAAGCGCTGTTGCTGGTAATGAAAAAAGATTTCAATGTGCAGACCAGATACAGTGGGATGACTCAGAATAATGTCGCACCGCAAGGGATCACGACCGATGCGGACAGTGCCAGGATTTTGACTTGGCTGTTGTTCGTAAATGTTCTGAGTTTTATCTTGACCTGCATCGTGCCACTGTAAAGTTAGTGCGTTCATTGTTCTAACTTCGTAACTCGTATTTAGCTATTTCAACTTCCTTCTGTGCGATTCCTAACACGATTGAGTAGGTGCAAGCAAGTATTTAGAAAAAACTTCAACAAGCTTTATAGGTTTCCTGATTTAGTGAGGTACGGCTTAACCTCACCCCGATAAAGCTGTGCTTTATCTCCCCTCTCCTTGCTAAGGAGAGGGGTTGGGGGTGAGGTTTCGCTTTATTTTGCAGACGCTAATTTATCAGCGATGCGTGTAGTTTCTGGTAGCCGATATTTTGGCGTACAACGTAATACATAGTCAATTGCCGTAGGTAAACTAACTCGATGCCCACTTGAGATGTACAGAGGTTTTACTCCTGTGCGTGTGCGTAAAACTGCCCCAACCGTTTCACCCTTATATATCAATGGTTGCTGGCTGCCTTTTATTTCTGGTAATTCCTCATGCTTGCCTACCAACAACGACTTAGCTACACCAATTGTCGGCATATCTATAAGTAACCCTAGATGGCTAGCTATACCTAATCTGCGGGGATGAGCAATTCCTTGACCATCACACAAGAAAATATCTGGTGTTATTTTAATCTTCTCCAGGGCATCGAGGACAGCTGGAATTTCCCGAAATGAGAGGAACCCAGGAATGTAAGGAAAGGTCGTAGGGCGGTGTGCTAGGCTTGTCTCGATTACTTGCAAATCAGGAAAACTCAGTACTGCGACAGCTGCACGGCTAATTGTTCCATCAGCTTCAAAACCCATATCCACTCCAGCAACATACTGGACAGGTTCTTGCAGTTGATCCTCGGTAATTACCTGATCTTGCAATTTTTCTTGGATAACTATGGCTTCTTCTAGAGTTGAAGGCCAAGCATGATCTCGATAAAACTTCATATTTACAATTGGAATTAAACTGATTAATATTAATCCTGCTAATTTGGCAAGCACAAAAACAAGAATTTTTGATATTGATGTCGAGAAAATATATTTATTGCAAAAGTTTGTGAAAGACTATCTTTATAGTAGACATTAAAGCCCTAGTTAGTTGATATCTTGCATCATAATGTTATTTAAGGCGGTCAAGAGGGAATCCTGAGAATATAAGTTTATTTTCCCAGATTTCTCTTTTACTGGTTATGACACAGCCGAATACTCTGGAACTTGCAAAACAGGGAGATACCCAGGCGATCGCATTTCTGATGAACCGCCATCTACACGCCAAAGGGATCACTGCAAAAGTTGCCTTCAAAGATGCTTGCTTAGAGGTAATACTAGAATCTGCCAAAGTACCAAATAAGCAAATCTTAGTTGCATTTATCCGCAAAGGGTTAACGGCTTTAGGGGCTGCATCTGTTGAAAGAGTGAAAGTTTACGGACAACAAACGGGTAAGGAGTTTTCAGCTTGGAGTAAAGAGTTTAATCTAGGCATAGCAGAAGCAGTAGATAATGAACAGTCTTCTAGCAATCCTCAAATTCTAACTATTTATATTAATTTAAGTGGCGATACTGCACGCGGATTAACAAACCATGATTTTGAAGTTATTGCTAATCAGATAACAACTGATATTTTATCATCTTGTAGTTATGTTTTTGTTCAAAAAGTAAGTATTAGTAATGGTAGTTCTGTGATTACAAAGGAACGTTAGTTTTTTCACGCAGAGGCGCAGAGTCGCAGAGAGAGTCTAGAATTGGGGTCTTTGTAAAATCTATCTAAATTTTAAATACATGGCTTTAAAATATTGCTTTTCTCTGTAAATAGGGAATTCTAGGATAGACGATAATTTCTCATTTTTTTGGATTTATTGGTTATTATGACACAGCCGAATATTCAGGAAGTTACTAAGCAAAAATTTTACTGGCCTTTATGGTTTCCTTATCCTAGTTCTTGGTTAAAAGCATTGATTTTGAATCTATTGTTGAGCGCTATTCTATTTGGACTCAAAAATCCTGGAGAGTTAGGCTACCGTATCGTATATTTTGTACGCAGTCCAGAATTATTTGCTATATTTACAATACTGTTACTCCTATCTCCAATTCCTATAATTTCTTTGACTCATCACTGCTTACACTTGCTTATTAGTCGGTTTATGTCAGAAATTCAAGCACCCGAAATAGGTAAAACACAAGGATTATTACCAGGAATAATGAGTTGGTGGGAAGGATTGTACGCTTGGCTTGTAATTGCAATTTCTACACTGATAGCAGCTTTTTTCTCTACAATATTTCTATCATTATTTGATCTGAGCTACGTCGAACCAATTGAATATTACACACAAATGCAAAATATTAATAATAATATAATAGTAATATTTGGGCTGTTCTATATTTCTGCTGGCGCACTAACGTATCAAATTGAACACTTGGTAAGACACCGAATAATATCTGCTTATTCTGGTAATAAAAAAACAGATGTAAGTAAATCCAACGCTGATTTAAAGACAGATAAAGAACTTAATAGATTGCGTGGGGAAATGGGCGTACACAAAATGAAATCAAATATTTCATCGACTGACGAAGAAACTACAATCATCAATACTCAACGGAAGTATCGTAAGTTAAATAAAAATTGGTTGCTTAGTTTTTTGATATTTTCAATTGCTGTAGGAATATACTTTTCTTCAAAATTCATAGAAATACTTCCTATAACCTCTAAAATTGCAACACAAATACCATCAAAGCCTGTATTAGTTACACCCTCACCAGTGATTTCAGAATTGCCGACTGTGTTACTTCAAACTGATACATTCCGAGAAGCAGTAAATAAAGCAATCAATGCTGCCAAACTAACCCAATCAGCAAAGTATCCAGATGATTGGAAGATAGTTATGAGTGAGTGGGAAGCTGCGATCGCACTTATGAAAAGTGTTCCATCTTTTAGCCCAAATTATGTAGTAGCTCAACAAAAAATCACAGAATATCAGAGAAATCTAAACTACGCTGAGAAAAATTCCATTGGTAATAAGTCAAGCGATGTCTACGACGGGCTACGCCTACGCACCTCAAAGTTAAACTAGAAAAAGTAGTGCCACAGCTACGCCCGTGTAGACATCGCTCAACTATCTTTATCAAAATAAAACCCTATGAAGACCAAAACATTAACTGCCATTCTTTACAAAGAAGAAGATATGTATATTGCTGAATGTCCTGAAGTCGGCACAGTTGATCAAGGTGAAACAATTGAAGAAGCTCTTGCTAATCTTAAAGAAGCTACAAGGTTATACTTAGAAGAATGTCCTTTGCTCGACACTGATACTAGTCCGAGATTTGTAACAAGTATAGAAGTCAGCTATGCCTAGATTGCCAAGAATATCAGGCAGCGAGGCAATTCGTGCATTAGAGCATTTAGGATTTATCCAAACTAGACAAACTGGTAGTCATGTTGTATTTAAAAAACTAACTCTCGAAGGAGAAATTGTTTGTGTTGTACCACTCCACCGCGAGTTAAAAGTTGGTACACTCAGTGGTGTTATTAAGCAAGCAAAAATCACACCTGAAGAATTTATAGAAAATTTGTGAGCGCCGCAGCTACGCCCGTCATAGACATCGCAGTTTTTTTCACCTATTCTGATGAAATGCAATATTCCGACACTAATAAGGATAAATTATCGTGCTTAATGGACTCAAGCAACAGGCGATCGTTAAACTTGGTGGTGTAGTAGAAATTTGTTCTCCAGAACTTCCAGCAGGTGCAACTGTCGAAGTGATAGTACTTCTGGAGTCACCCCCAAACGATTCTGAAAAGCTTCTAACTAGCTTTATCGGATCTGCTAGAGGCAGTTTTACCACACCGGAAGAAGTCGATAAGTTTATTCGCCAAGAACGAGATGCATGGGAATTATAGATGCTATTTAAGGCACACAATCTTATTTCTTCCTTTGCGCCTTTGCGCCTTTGCGTGAGATAAAAACATACTTTTATAACCAACGATCAGCGATTTTGGAGGGTTCCTGAACTATCAGTAATATTGCTTTCTCAGATTAATTCTCCCTAGCGGTGTATTTTTAGCACTCACGCTGATAATGTTGTGCCGCTTGCGACGTATCATACAGAGGAAGGAGACAAAGATTGCTCAATTATTTTATTTACTATAGAAAATATCTATAACTTTTGATTATTTCACTCTTCAAATAATTCACTCGCCAGAAAGATGTAGACAAATATACAAATTGTCTATCTTGTTAGGTATGAGATGGAAATAATTTTTGAGGTTAAATATAATGGTTCTTTACAAATTAGAAGATTTTGAGCCTAACTACCGTGACACCTTTGAAGGTCAGGATATTAATGGGCTTGGGGTTTATACACAAGGAACTGATGAAAAAGTTGGTACTGTTAGCGATGTTTTAGTTGATGAGGAAGGTCATTTCCGTTATCTAGTCGTTGATTTAGGCTTCTGGATTTTTGGTAAAAAAGTGTTGCTACCAATTGGTCGCGCCCGTATTGACTATAACACCGATCGCGTCTACACTGTTGGTTTGACTAGAGAGCAAGCAGAGGATTTACCTGAGTTCAGTGAACGCCAAGCGCTTGATTACGACTATGAAGAACGGGTGCGTGGGGTATATCGCCAACCTACAGACTCAACCCTACCAGTAGCTCCGTTAGTACCATTGGAAGCTACAGCAGCAGTGGATACAACCTATCAGCAGCCGGTTGCACCTGCTTACAATCGTGATGATTATACTTACGAAAATGAGCCTGCTTTATTTGGGTTAAATGAGCAAGATCATCAAACCCTGAAATTATATGAAGAACGGTTGGTTGCCAGCAAACGAAGCCAAAAAACTGGAGAAGTATCGATTGGTAAACGTGTTGAGACTGAGACTGCACGAGTTGCAATACCAGTTGAAAGAGAACGAGTTGTAATTGAGCGTGTAACTCCAGCAAATGCTGGTACGGCTGTTTCTGGACGTGAAGCAGATTTCCGTGAAGGCGAAGTTGCTCGGATCGAACTCCACGAAGAAGTTGCTGATGTTCGCAAAGAAGCAGTTTTGCGTGAAGAAGTCAGAGTTAGAAAAGTTGTAGATCAAGAAACAGTTGAAACTCAAGAAACTGTGCGTCGTGAAGAGTTGGACGTAAACACTTCTGGACTTCCAATTGAGGAACGCTAACTAACATAGTCATTAGCTAATAACTATAACTAATGACTAATTCGACCTAGCGCAGGTGAGGCTGTTTGGTTAGCTTTACCTGTGCTTGCAATAGTTCAAAACGATTAATACATTTAATCTAAGTAAAAAGCAGTTCATAAATTTTGCATATGAATAGCCAAACGATGGCAAAAAACATTGGACAAGCAAACACGAACACTCGCACCTCATTAGCAGATTTGAAAAAGAAGGTGAAGGATTTTGCTGTAATCGATAAGCAAGGTCAGCTAATAGGAGTAGTTCATGATTTAATTGTGGATGCTAATCGTCGGCTAAACTTAGTTATATCTAATCAGGCAAATCAACAAACTGTAGAATATAGTCAGCAGTTAACCGATAAAGATCCTTCTTTATTTCGATTGCAGAGCCAGAGAATAAAAAAAATCGACAAGCCAAGTAAATCTGTTTTTATAGACTTAAACAAATCAGAAATAGAGTATATGCCTGAATATTTAGAAACAGAAACACCAGGCGATGGCAAACTATCAGAAAACTCAATTGAACAACTAGACTATAGTGAAATTACAAGTAGCTCAGTTGAATCAGAAAATTTAGAGTACGTTACCGAAGAGAAGATTATTCGTTTAGTAGAAGAACGATTAGTTGTTGAAAGTAGCAAGCGGAAAGTTGGTGAAGTAATTGTTCGCAAAGTAATCGAAACTCGGATGGTACAAGTTCCTGTCCGACGGGAGAAACTAATTGTAGAACAAATCAGCCCCGAACATAAGCAACTTGCAGAAATTGATTTATCACAAGGGGAAATTTCTGGAATTGATTTAACTGAAGTAGAAATACTTGAAGCTACACATTTTGATAGTGGTTTAACAGTGAGTGGCGAATTTAGTTCGCCTAAAATTGCTAGTTTATTGTTGAATGCGATCGCACTAGAGCAAAATCACGGATGCAAGCAGGTGCAAGTGACAATTACTGTTGAAAATGAGTCACATTTGACCAAATATCAGGAGTGGTTTGATCGCTGTTCCAAAGGTCAATCACCTAAGTTGGAATAATAACTTTCTAGCAGAGCAATTAGTAGAGTGGGCAATCCCCACTCTATTTTTTTACTATTAGTTAAAACTTGATTCTCCCGAACCCTCTTTTTTAACTAATTTCTAATTTTCGGTTTAATTTGTGGGGTTTTCCTTCTGCACTTCTCATGAATTAGGTTGGGGCGTGTAGCTTTTGCGAGTAAGTATTGCCAAAAATAATACTATAAAGGTAAATGTTCCGGCTAAATATAATGGATAGCCATAGGTTTTGGGGTTTGATTGATGAATTAGCATTCCTGCAATCACAGGGCCAATACCATTGGAGATGCTTAAATAAGATGCGTTCAATCCCATCGCAGTTCCCTGATCCTGTGCTTTAGCATTCATAGAAATTAGCGTAGTGATCATGGGTTGAACTAGAGAATTAAAGATTGAAAAGAGTATACTGACTCCTACAAAATAAACGGTGCTAGGAAAAACTGGCATTAAGACAAATGAGAGACTTCGGATAAATAAAGCTAAAAATAATATATTAACTACATTAAATTTTTTCATCAGAACTGAAACTCCCCAAGTCTGCATCATTACACCTAGCACTCCAAATAATATAAACATTAGCGTTAAAGATCGGTTATTTTGACCCAATACATTAATAAAATAGGGTTGAAAAGCATAAGTAAAGATAGTGAAAGTTGTGCCAAGAAAAAAGTTTATAACTAGAAGTACCCCAATTTTAGGCATAGTCAGACCTCTAATTAAATTCCCCAAACCTAAATCAAAGATATTTCGCGCTTTACCAGCCTTGTTTTGCAGAGTTTCTGGTAAGAAGAAGATTGTAATTAACAGGGCGACAAATGCGACTGCACCGGAAACTAGAAATGCGAATCCTAAAGAAATCTGCTGTGCCAGCAAGCTGGTAACTGGGCCTAGTACAAAGCCTAACCCCAATGCTGCTCCATAAATCCCAAACCCCTGAGCACGCTTTTCGGGAATGGTGATATCTGAAATAATCGCCTGAGCTACAGAAGCATTCCCGCCGGTGATTCCATCCAAGAATCGAGCCAGAAAAAGCATCACTGCTGTTGTCGCTGTTCCAGCTATCAAATTAGCGATCGCAGTTCCAGCTAAACTGATGATCAGTAAAGGCTTGCGGCCAAAGCGATCAGACAGTTTACCAATGACGGGAGTAGCAAAAAACTGAGCTATAGAGTAAATCGAAAATAACAAGCTGGTCTGAAAATCGCTAAGACCAAATTGTTTGCCATAAAGATAGATAATGGGAATTAAAACTGTAAAACTGAGGGAGTTAACAAAAGCAATTAAAGCGGTAATCCAAAAATTTCGATTCATCAGTAATATATAGAGCTATCAGATTGTTACCTGAAAACAGGATTTTTCAACCCTAGTCATACTAACTACTTGTCGTTCTTTTGGCTATCCCCGATGAGATTTAGACTGAAGAGACTTTTAAAGAAGCAACGACAGCGCTTGATCCCACTTATTCACATTCAAGTTCGAGATGGAAAACTTGAAACTAAGGGTATGGGTGCATGGTATTCCTACTGGCGCGATCCTTACCATCTGCTGCTGACGATTCCCTGGCCTGGCTTTCTGATATTGATTTGTGTTTTTTATGTAACTATTAATGCTCTATTTGCCCTAGCTTACTGGGTAGG
This sequence comes from Nostoc sp. WHI, assembly GCF_015714725.1. Lineage (GTDB taxonomy): Bacteria > Cyanobacteriota > Cyanobacteriia > Cyanobacteriales > Nostocaceae > Nostoc. Next base: position 19,781 of record NZ_WBKM01000050.1, on the reverse strand, counting down.
AGGAGATTGTATTGCCAACGCCCGACCTGGCTCTTTTTTAGATGTTTTTTTCTTTAGCGTCCAAACCTTAGCATCCATCGGCTATGGTGCGATGTATCCTAAAACAACTTATGCCAACATCATTGTCACGATTGAAGCGATGATTGGCTTGGTAGGAATTGCTGTAATGACAGGACTAGCATTTGCCCGTTTCTCCCGACCAACTGCCCGTGTGATGTTTAGCCGTGTAGCAGTGATTACACCTCATGATGCAAAGCCTACTCTGATGCTTCGCGCTGCTAATCAGCGCCGCAACATGATTTTAGAGGCGCAGATGCGAGTATACTTAATGCGTGACGAAGTGACAGTAGAAGGGCAGTTCATGCGGCGGATCTACGATCTCAAACTGCTAAGAAACCAAACACCTAACTTTTCGCTAACTTGGTCAGTTGTACATATTATTGATGAATTTAGTCCTTTATATGGGATGACACCAGAATCGTTAACCCAGACGAATACTATATTGATTATTTCTCTAAGTGGCATTGATGAAACGGTCGCACAGGTCGTCCATGCCCGTCATAGCTATGGTGCTAATGAAATTTTGTGGAATAATCGATTTGTCGATATTATTCATCACGCACCAGATGGACATCGTTATATTGACTACAACTACTTCCATGATGTCTTACCTCACGATGAAAGGGGTTGAATGCCTGAAAGTTACTCGGAAGTTTTATTATATTGGTGGTTGTAAGGGTTTAACGACAACCCGACCATTTTCAACTACAGTACAATTTTTAACCGGACTCTTGTCGTGGTTAACTGGCACATCCTGGCACTGGTTTTGGTGGGACATATTTTGCTCCTGTTGTTGATTAAGGACAACAACACAAGAGGGGCAAGAAGGGAAGGACATATGAGGCACTTTGATCTCTATATAAATATATTATCGCGCTCCTGATGCTGTTTGGCTGTCCCTATGTGTTTTGATAATTTAAGACAATAAGCTTGCTGGGGATAGGCAGACTCTAGAAATACTTAAGAAGGCCCCTACATCCCGAAATTTCATCCGTGCCGATTATTGCGTATATGCAAAACTATGGCTGTAAGTACTTGCTTTCTTACGCTTATAGCCTGTTTGATATATCTAAACCAATTAAATAGGAAAGCGGTTATAGATCCCGCCCCGCTTTCCTCGTCGTCCAAACTTATTTAGCAGGGTTAAACAGTGGGTTTTTCTGATGATAAAATTTTTGAGATACCTGGGTTTAGGTTTGCTATCTACTTTTTTAACTGCTACTCCCGGATTGGGAGCTGAGCGCATTAGCTTTTTTTATCCTCCCTTCGGCGAATTTTATTTGCCAGTGGACTCGCTGGAAACTTTTGCTAAAGAAGGCAAAATTGACGAAGACTTTTCTTTTTATGCCAGCCGTGCTACTCCCCAACAACTCGCTCAACTGCGGGATCTGCTCCAGCAGCGTTTCAATCTCACACCTACTTTGGTATCTCAGATTACTTACTCACCTATAGGCGAGCGGGTAGTGCAACAGCTGGGAAAATTACTTCTCACTGAGTCTCGAAATAACGGCTTTTATGCCATACGTGCCTCTTTGATTTTGGCTGCTGCTGATCAAGAGGGCTTAACGGTTGTGAATTTGCTGCGTAAATTTCCTAGCAATACTATTCGGGTGGATTTCACAGAGGGGTTAAGGATAGTCGAAGAGTTGTCGCAATTGCTTGAAAAAAAGGATGAAGTTGTTGCTTTTATTCAAAAGGAAGCGATCGCTCAAGCAGCCAATTCAACAATTGACTTCTCACAACAGCCAGATTTGCGATCGCCTGGAAAATTCCGTTGGCAGAAAACCAGCCTAGAGTTAAATGACATTCGTCGCGATCGCCGTTTACCGATAGATATCTATCTGCCTACAACTCAAAACTCAGAACTCAAAACTCCGCCTTTTCCCCTGATTGTAATTTCTCATGGACTGGCCTCAGATCGCTCTACTTTCGTCTACCTGGCTGAACATCTAGCATCCTATGGTTTTGCCGTTGCTGTTCTGGAACACCCTGGTAGTAATGCCGAACGCATCCAGCTATACTTTGCAGGTTTGGCAGGGCCGCCAGATGCAGCGGAATTTATCAACCGACCTTTGGACATCAAATATTTACTCAACGAACTCGAACGTTTAGAAAAATCTGATCCCACCCTCCAAGGAAAACTTAATTTTCAGCAAGTTGGGGCGATCGGTCAGTCCTTTGGCGGTTACACTGTTTTGACTCTAGCAGGAGCAAAAATTAACTTTGAGCAACTGCGCCAAGACTGTAATCCCAATAATTCCTTTTTTAATTTGTCGCTCTTTTTGCAGTGTCAAGCAACTGAGTTACCCCTAAGGAATTACCAACTCCAAGACGATCGCATCAAGGCGATCATTGCGATTAATCCCGTTGACAGCTCAATTTTGGGTCAGGGGGGAGTTAGTCAAATAAAAGTTCCCGTAATGTTGGTGGCGGGTAGTCAAGATATTTTCGCCCCACCCGTATTTGAGCAAATTCGCCCCTTTACCTGGCTTTCTGGCTCCAATAAGTACCTAGCCTTAATCGAAAACGCCACCCACTTTTCGGCGATCGCGGAATCTACTCCTGAGAATAGTGTGTTACCTGTGCCATCTGCTTTGCTAGGCCCCGATCGCGCTGCTGTTTATTCCTATCTCAAAGCTCTGAGTGTAGCTTTTTTGGAAACCCATCTCCTCAACCGTCCTGAATATCGCTCTTATTTACAGCCATCCTATGGGACATTCATCAGTAAAGAGCCACTTAATCTTAGTATCTTACAGTCGTTGTCGGCAGTTCAGTTAAATCAAGTTTGGAATGGGTCAAATCCTCAGTCAACAAAACCACCAAATCCTCAACCTACCGCTACCCCTCCTTAGTAATATCAAGTAAGTGTAACAATTACGAATTGCGTAAATGCACGGAGTGTAGTTCAGGTAGAATATTAAACTATAAATTATATTGACTTACGGCTCAGATACCTGACTTCCTAAAGAAGTTGGGTATTTTGTTGTTCACGAATGATTTAAGTTCGTTATAGATTAGGCAAGTCTCAAGCATTCCTTTGATTAACTCAAAGCTAAACCCAAACAGATTACAATTTGTACTAAACTTTTGGCAGATAAATATGCCATTGTAATTTATATTCAAGACAATAATTTAGCTTTCTTATCTTATTTAAAAAATAAAAATCAGAAACATTTATTTTCAACGCAACAGTAAATATACTGATATTAATCTCCAAGTGAATCAGAAAAGCCAACTATTACAACCATAAGTTCAAACTCTATATGTCTTTTTTATATCTAAGTTATCACTTAGATATAATAATTTCATCAAATTGGAGCTAATTGTCAAGAAAGTCAAATATTTGTACTGAGGTATTCATGAAAACTTATTTAATAAAATCTTTTGTATATATATGCTTGTCGTTAAGAAGTATTAAGAAATCCTTATTAAAGAATATTGCAATACCTTGATTTAATTGCTAACGTGTGTATAACAACGATGCTGATGAAGCTCGGATATAGGAGAAATAAAATCTATGAGCTATACGCATTCGGTTCGATGTATTGGGCTTTGACAGGTTAAAAACGAGAAATTTCTGCCTCGTATAGACAATTATGAGGGATTGCAGATTAACCAAGAAATATCTCGTTGCTAAAGCCTCAGTTTCAGTTTGATTTCAATTGCGATTGATTATTTGTCTTACCTTGTGTCGGCAAGGAAGTAACTGAAGATTTGTGTTTGTCGGCAATAACGAAGAGTTTGGTAAGACTTAAATTTTGGAGGATAAAACCAATGGAGATTCAAGGTAAAGTAGCCCTAATTACAGGGGCTTCCCGTGGTATTGGACGAGCGATCGCCCTCGAACTAGCACAACTAGGCATAAAGCGACTGATATTGGTAGCACGCGATCGCAAAAAGTTAGTCGAGGTAGCCAATGAAATCGAGGCGATGGGCACAAAAACTGCGATCGTGCCATTAGATTTGACGCAGACAATTGAAGTGAACATCGCTGTTGCCCAACTGTGGCGCAATTACGGACAGATTCACCTGTTGGTTAATTGTGCGGGAGTCGCATACCAAAGCTCGTTTCTGCAATCTAAAATGCCCCAAGTTCAAGAAGAACTCTCTGTAAACTTGTTAGGGATGTACAACCTCACCAGTTTGATCGCTCGACGCATGGCCAGCCAAAGACAAGGGACAATTGTAAATGTATCAAGTCTGATGGGGAAAGTGGCTGCACCGACGATGGCGACTTACTCAGCTACCAAGTTTGCAATTTTGGGATTTACCCAAGCTTTGCGCCGGGAACTAGCTGAATACAATATCCGAGTGATTGCATTATTGCCTTCCCTCACCGACACAGACATGGTGCGCGACTTCAAATTATTTCGCTGGGTGATCCCGATGACTCCCCAGCAAGTGGCTAAAGCACTCGTCACCGGAATGCAAAATGACTCACCAGAAATTTTAGTCGGATGGCAAAGTCATTTAGCTGTGTTGTGTCAACGCCTCGCCCCTTGGTTGCTAGAGTTAATGTTACGAATAGCAGCTCCCCCAGCGCGAAGAAGACAACAGCCTGAAGAAAAACTCAGTTTTTTGGCTAAGATTCAGCGTGCTGGCGATTTGTTATTTTTCAGAAAAAATCAATGTGAGGCCAAGTCGCTTTAATTATTATCTCAGCGTTAACATCTTAGCAATCCTAAATCATTCGTGAACAAATAGATTCCCGACTTCTCTAAGAAGTCGGGAATCTGAGGTTTGCGATTTGGGAACTGCTAACTTACATAGATTTTAGGTGACTACAAAGCGATGCCTGCGGCGGGCTACGCCTACGCAGTTTGCATCAATAAATAAAGTTGCAGATCCAAAATTGCTGTGCGATCGCATAATGAGACATACCTTGTTTCGGAGCAACCAGAAATGCTTTCACTGTCTACTACTCTCCCCACTTTGCCCGAAATCATTGATGGCTTGCCGAATATTTCTGGTTGGGAAACAGAGGTTATCTCTGTAGTTAACCATGATAAAGCAGTATTTTTACCAACAACGAATATCCGCTTAGAAAACGTAAATGCTGTGTTTGCGATCGCCTTACACATGCACCAGCCAACTATACCTGCTGGACATGATGGTACACTGATCAGCAATCTGCAATATATGTTTGAACATCCAAATGTTGGGGATAACCACAATGCAAATCCTTTTGCATATTGTTACAGCCGCATGGGAGACTTGATCCCCGAACTCGTAAATCAAGGTTGCAATCCGCGTGTGATGTTGGATTACTCAGGTAATCTTTTGTGGGGACTGCGGCAAATGGGACGCAATGATATTATCGATAACCTAAAACGCATCACTTGCGATCGCACCTATCAACCTTATGTCGAGTGGCTGGGTACAATGTGGAGCCATGCAGTTATTCCTTCCACCCCCATACCAGATATTAAATTGCATATTGTCGCATGGCAACATCACTTTGCCGCAATTTTTGGTTGGGAAGCATTAGCGCGAGTCAAAGGATTTTCGCCCCCAGAAATGCACCTACCAAATCACCCTGATGCTTTGTTTGAATTTGTGAAAGCGCTGAAAGAATGTGGATATCGCTGGCTACTCGTTCAAGAACATTCTGTAGAAACAATTAGCGGTAAATCTCTCAGCTACAAACATTTACCACATCGTTTGATTGCTCGCAATTCCCAAGGTGAAACAATTAGCATTACAGCCTTAATTAAAACCCAAGGTTCGGATACTAAATTAGTTGCCCAAATGCAGCCTTACTATGAAGCTAAAACATTATCCAAACAACAAATTGGGAGTGTTTTTGTACCACCAATAGTTAGCCAAATTGGAGATGGTGAAAATGGCGGCGTGATGATGAATGAATTTCCTAGCGCTTTCAAACAAGCTTGGTGGGATATGGTCAATAATGGGGGAGGAAAATCAGGTGTTGTTGGGATATGTGGTACAGAATATTTAGAATTAATCGAAGCTGCTGGATGCAAACCTGAAGACTATCCAACTTGCCAGCCAGTGGGACAACATCAGATTTGGGCGCGAGTTTCAGCAGACAATTGCCAACCTGAAGCTGTAGAGAATGCCATTCAAGAATTAAAGCAAATTAATTCTAATTTTCACATGGATGGAGCTTCGTGGACAAATCATATCAGTTGGGTAAAAGGATATGAAAACGTGATTTCTCCAATGTATCAACTAAGCAGTTTATTTCATAAAAAAGTTGATAATTTACTTTCCACCGACTCATCTGAGTACCGTAATCTTTTATTGCATAACCTTTTGTTGCAAACCAGTTGTTTTCGCTATTGGGGACAAGGCGCTTGGACTGATTACGCGCGGGAAATTTACCAACGTGGCGAAAGCTTGCTGCAAAATACAAACTCTATGACTGCTAACCCAACAATAGTTACTCCAGAATAAATTGCCAAATTTCGGACTGAATTGGTAAGTTATCCAGAAGCGATGGAAGTTTTTTTAGCTAATATTAATCATCTTGAAAGTGTTTCAGTACTGTTTGATCGGTATCGTACTTTTTACAATCAGGCATCAAACCTTGAAGCTGCCAAAGAGTTTCTCAAAGAACGTTTCAAGAATAATGACTCGGTAGTGTTTGCAGCTAATGACAATGGAGAATTAGTTGGATTTACTCAGCTTTATCCCAGCTTTTCTTCAGTGTCGATGAAACGAGTATGGATATTGAACGATTTGTATGTGGAAGAGTCGTATCGCCGGAGGGGAATTGCAAAGTTATTGATGAGTGTTGCGGAAGAATACGCAAAAGAGAGTGGAGCCGTCCGAGTAATTTTAGCTACTCAAATTTCTAACATAACCGCGCAAAGACTCTATGAAGCGCGAGATTACATTAAGAATCAAGAGTTTTACCATTACGCTTTGCGGTTGCAGTAGTGGCATAACACTCAATGTTGGATGTCGCCAAACTACAATTAGACAAGCTGGGAGGTAGAGTTTAATCAAACCAAAGGTAACAAGATTTCAAATTCAGTGCCTAAACCTAGTTGGGAACGTAAATTTAATTTACCACCATGCCTGGCTGTGATAATTCGATAACTTACAGCCAAACTAGTTTCTTTACCAGTCTTTGTTTGCAGAGAAAAAGACTCCATAATTTGCTGTTGCAACTCCTCAGACATTCCAGGGCTATTGTCGGCAATGCGAATTAAAACCCAGCGAGAATCTGGTGCATCTGGGTTGTTTGCTTCTTGTGAAATTACTTCTGTAGTAATCTCAATTCGGGGTTTTTGAACAGTATTTGTATCTTCTAGATACAACTGCTGTCGCACTGCTTCATTGAGTAAAGTATCCACAGATTCGCTTAAAATATTCATCAAAACCTGATTTAATTGCCCCATAAAGCAATATACTGGGGGTAATTGTCCATAGTATTTGACGATTTCAATCTCTCCTTGAAGACGGCTATTAATTAATAGAATAATGCTATCTATACAAGCATGTAAATCTACTGGTTTAGGATAAATTGCATCGATATGACAGAAGTTTTGTAAACTAGTGACGAGTTTTTTTAATCTTTCGGCTCCGGTGCGGATACTAGCAAGCGATCGCGACAAATCTTGCTCTAAAAAATCAAATTCAATCTCTTCTTTAATCTGATTAATTGCCTGAGAAGCTGCTGGTAACTCTTTTTCATAAGCCGCTATCAGCTTGAGTAAATCTTGGCTGTAGTTTGAAACATAAATTATATTACCCCAAATAAAACCCACTGGGTCTAAAATTTCGTGCGCTACCCCGTCTACCAAACGCCCTAGATTTGCCATTTTATCATTTTGAATCATTTGGGCTTGGCTGCGTTCATAGCGCACCAGATTATCGATTCCCCGAATTTGCCAAGAAATAATATTCAACTCTTGAACATCTAACAATCTATAAGCACCAGATGCCGTTTGTACTACGATTGGTTCTGCTAATAATTCTGGCGATCGCTTTAAGCTAAGTTGCATCGCAATTAAAATCGATGTTGTATCAGCAAGCAGCAACATCGGTATGCGTGCATAGCTGTAAAGAACCTCCAATGGTTGCTGAAAAAATAACTCTTGTCCATAGGGGCGAATCAAAAATTCTAGCAGTCGCCGCCGTGAAATCATCCCAATAAATTTTTCCTGTTCTACCAAAATTACTCCTGGTAGCAGGGGATATTTTTCCAAAAAATTAGCTACTTCTCTACCAGTGCAGTTAATTTCCACCGGGAAGTTGTACATTGGTAGTTCTTGGAGGGTTGAATCTAAACCGAGATCGCGATCGCTACCCTCAGACAAAAATGGCGGTGAGATTTGGCAACTGAATTCTTCTGACACTAGACACCCTGATTTTTACAAAGACAGGTAACTGATAGACTAACATTTTACAAGTTTTCCGGTAAGCGTAAAGCAAGGGTGTCTTTAGACCTGAGAGTGTCAAATTCTTGTTAGTTCTCTAAATTCGGTTTTGGTTTAGCCGATAGATTGCCGCTTGAGACGCTTATGAGCATACATTAACTCGTCAGACCTGGCAATTAGTTGTTCTAGTGACATATTGCTTTCTGGTGAGTAACGCTCTATCCCCATACTCATCGAAAGTTGACAGATACGCTTGGGTTGTTGATTGAAGTTGTTGATATTTACTTGCAGACGCGCTTCTATGCTGTCAGCATCTTTGAAGTAGCTGGAGATAAAAACAATGAACTCATCTCCACCCAGGCGAGCAACAATATCCGAGCTACGAAAACTTTGCTTGAGTAATTGAGCCGCATCAACAATCAAAGCATCTCCCATGTCGTGACCAAGGGTGTCGTTAATCTGTTTTAGACCATCTAAATCAATGAATATAACCCAGCAGAAAGCTTTCATGCGGTGAGCAATTTTCAACTGTTGTTCAGCCAGTAAGAAGAAACCACGCCGATTATGCAAACCTGTTAGTTCATCAGTCAGCGATAACTGCCTTCCTTCCATCTCTGATTGTTTTCGGTGGCGAACTTCCTGAATGAGTTCCATCTGAGCGATCGCCTGACGACTTAGGCGGCGCAGTGCATTTAATTGCTGGTAACTTAGGTGACGAGGAATGGTATCGATGACACACAACGTTCCTATTGGAAAACCATTGGGTGTAACTAGTGGAACGCCAGCATAAAAACGAATTTTGGGGTTACTTTCTACTAGGGGATTTTTATTAAAGCGATTGTCTTTGATGGCGTTGGTAACTACCAATATATCTTCTGTTTGAAGAATGGCATGAGCGCAAAAAGCCCAATCTCTGGGTGTTTCGCTAGCTTTTAGTCCAACCTTAGATTTAAACCATTGGCGATCGGCATCGATTAGGCTAATTAAAGCAATTGGAGTCTTACAAATGTGAGCAGCAAGAGCAGTCAGGTCATCAAATGCTTGTTCAGATAGGGTATCCAGAATATTGTAGTCCGCTAATGCTTTGAGCCTTTCTGCTTCATTTTCAGGTAGAGGAGCAGCTTGGTTTTTTACAGATGAGTGTCTGAACCTTGGCAAAAAAAGTCTGGTAGGTTGGAAATTTTGCAACAACCGCAGGATTGTGTGTCCGTCATCAAAGCTGCGCGATATCAACATCTCTGCAATGAAAATCAACATTCGATTGAATATATAGAAATATTGTGTTGCATTATGTTTTTCATGCCTTTGGTTTGCTCTGTTGTTCATTTCACCCTAACTTTCACCGTGCAAATTCCCTGAATACGTCGATATTTACAATCTCTTTTGCCCAAAGCCCGGTTAAAATTATCACTATTAACCAAAAATTATCAAAACTTATTAAATTGTAAGAGTTCTTCGTCAAAACTTGATATTTTTGATGCCACTAATGTAAACGCATACAAAGTCTGGGGGTCAGCTTCCGACTGTAGTCGGGAATGAGAACGCCCTTACTGAATAAGCCGGGAAACTCTTTTTCTTCAGTTCTGCTGCTTTTTACCAAAATAGTTGGTAAAAAGCAGCAGTTAATACAGTTTTAGTAATCAATTTCAGCTTTGATCCTTGATAGGCGAGTAATATAAGCCGTGGAAAACTTACCAACCAATTCTAACCGATAGGTAAATTTTACCCAAACGACAAATCTTATGAATCAGCCGTACTTATCTCCAGATGATTTACCTTCGCATCTGACAATTCAATTGAGTGAAATACTATTTAGACAACTCGAAGAAGCAACAAAGCAAAGGTTTTTTTTAGCGTGCGACAAAATAACACGAATTTTGTTATCGAGTTGTCATTGGTATTTCAGAATTAATAGTGGAGTTCTGATGTTAATCATGATTTGTCCTGATATAGAAAGTTATCAGAACATTATGAAAACTGTTCCCCAATTCGCTGACATATTGAAAAGATTTACTAACAGAGGTAGGATTACTGTTAGCCCTCCAGCTAATAAAGGTATACCGTGGGTATTCAGCATAGATGAAATCTTGCCTGAAGGAGACGCACCCACTACCTGATACCATTTTGGATTTTGGATTTTAGATTGGAAACCGCTTGGTGTATCTGGGTTTTCTCTGTCCATCTGTCGCAATCATTTTTCAAATTCGTATGATAGATAGACTGGAAATTCTTATATCAGCCGCATCAATCATTAAATCTGAAAGATTACCCATCAATATAACAGTAAAAGCAGGAGAAATTCATAATTACGAATTACTCTTTATCTGATTCCAAAATACCACTGCGAGTAATTAGTTGCGGCCAAAGTAATACAAAAAATCCCATCCATGTCGCTACAGGGATGAAGACGAGAACTGTTAACCAGATAGTTTTAAATAGTAACCAGCTACCACCAATCAGCGTCACACCTGTGAGAATTATAGACCAGGGCTGACACCACCAAGGTTTGTAGTTCCAAGGATTTACGGGTTGTTGTTCAGACATTAGTTTTATTTGACAAATGTGTAAATGTTCCTGGAACAAGTTTAAGTCTTCCAGAGTTATTAAGGAAGTGGCTCATACCCGGACTAAAATTTGTCCTGCTCCTGGTTTTGGTTCGGGTAAATCCACCAATTTGAGGCCGTCAATTCCCGTAGCTGTTTGAATCTGATACCCTTTCATTACTTACTCCTATTGCTGTGCAAATAGTGAGGCATAACCTGTATAAGGCTTAAGGGAACAATTTAATTTGAGAGGTGTAAGACACTTTTGCCAGCAAAGCGTCTATCCAATAATTGCCTTGCTACATCTGCTATTTCCGTCCAAGAAGCTTCTAAATCGATGTGGGGAACTAAAGAACCATTGGCAACTAACTTGACTAACCGCGCTAATCCAACAGAAGCAGGTTGTTTTTTTAGTTCGTGAAACAGAATAAATCCATACAGATTCAATCCGCCTTTACCATAGAATTGGGAAGCATTGAAGGTAATATCTGCTCCAGCAGTTGCCCCGAATATGATACAGATTCCATCAGATGCTAACTGCTCCAAGACTGAAGGCAAAACCTTCCCACCTACGGAGTCAAGCACGAGATCGTAAGGCGCATATCGGTCAAATTGCTCGCCAACAATAACCTGATGCGCTTTCGCAGTTTTGACAAATTCGACTAATTCAGGGCGACGTACTTGAGCAGTAACGATCGCCCCAGCTTGAGCCGCTAATTGACAGGCAAAATACCCGACTCCTCCTGACGCACCTGTAATCAGCACTGCCCGATCCAACAATATTCCACCCCGCTCTAGAGACAGTAACGCTGTTAATCCAGCAACAGGTAAAGTTGCCGCAGATTTGAAGTCAACGGCATCGGGGAGAGATGCGATCGCATGAGTTGGCACTGCTACCTGTTCCGCCCAAGCACCCTGTCGCAAAAATCCGACAACACGGGTTCCTACTGGAAACCCAGAACCATCTCTAGCAGCAGTCTGAATAGTTCCAGCGAAATCCCAACCTGGCCGCCATCCTGCTTCTGCGCTCTGAGAGCGTCGCACTTCACCACGATTGAGCGAGACTGAAGCAACTTGGACGATCGCCTCATTTGGCAAGGACGAAGGGCGCTCAAATTTTCGGATCACCAACCGTTCGGGGACTGAAGGATCAACTACGATTGCTCGTATTGTATTAGAGTTACTCATTAGATATCTCCTATTGCTGTGTAAATAGTGAGGCATAACCTGTATAAGGTTTGAGCGGCAGGATTTCACAGGCAAGAATGCCTTCTTTTACCATTGGTAGCTTTTGTACTTGCTGGGTGACGGATTCAACACTTTCGCCTTCCCAGAGCATTACTGCACCACTCTTGTCGGCAATGTAATACATCTGACGAATTTGCTCTGAAGCGTAAAACTCCCAAGCTTGAGCAGCTTCTGGATTAACAAAGGGCAAAATCTGTTCTATGGGAATTCCTGATTTGACACGGGCAATAACTAAAACTTGCATGATTGTCTCCTTTTAAAAATCCGATATTAAACAACCCAAATCCTGTTTTTAGTTACTTATACTAATGTAAAAATCTCGTCGTTACTAGTACTACATTCAAGTCCCTTGAGGAGAGGCTATAAATGTCAAACTTGCCATATATGTTCCAACAAATATACTAGGATAATCAGCATTGCTATCAGCAACAAACCAATCAGGAATTACCTTCTGTTGTCCAACTCTCTTCTCTAAGTCCACCTGTAAGGATATATTTTCATGAACAATTTTTGCTTTGGCAATTTCTAGCATTTTTTCTACTGACTTTTGCAGCCACTCAGCTCGAACAAATAGACTATGATCTGGATGGTTGCCATAGCAAAAAGGTACAATGATCACGATATATCCTTTTTCGCTAAGTATTTTATCCACGCAAAATTGAATAATTTCTTGATCGTCTTTTTGTTCTTGAGTTTCCTTGTTAACGCTGTGAAATAACAAACCAGCTAGCACGACGGCATCAAATTTTTTATTTTCTCTAGCAAGTTCTGACAAGAAAAATGATAAATCTTGGGCAACAAACTTTCTATTTGGATAGAGTTTTAAACATTGTTCAATGGCCAATTCACTGTGATCGACTCCAAGGTAGTCACATCGAGCAGGTAGATATTTGTTTAAAGCCGCGTTACCGCATCCTAAATCCAATAAAGAAAATGACTTTTCCTTAAAAACATTATCCAGAAAACTAGATGTTGGTGTATATCGGGTGACATTTTCAGGCGATTCAAAGTAAGAATAATAGTCATTTTCAAAACGTTCTTCTTCGGATGTTTTGCGTTCAGGAACCAGATTATTCATCATAAAAACCTCACTTTATTAAGCTTATTTGATTACAACTAGAACTTACGCAAAACTACACGCTGTAGGGGCAATTCATGAATTGCCCCTACCTGAAAATCAAGGTTTCGGCTATTGTTTGCGTAAGTCCTGACAAGGTTGTTCTTGCATGATTATCAAAATCATGCAAGAACTATCAACTGAATGGGTATAAAATAATGCCTATATTTATCTTAATAACCTTTCAGAAAAAGCGATCGCTAGCAACTGGCTTTCTATTACCAGAATATTTGCTATCGTTAATTTTAAAAATATCTTTCAAGGTAGATTATAAATTCATCCTTATACGGGATGCCAGCAACCATGAAATAGTTGGGGTACTAAGGTTGATAACGGAGGCTGAAATAAAAGCCATCATCCTGAGCGTTATTACCGCGATCGCTTAGATCGATAAATGGAATTCCATAATCGAGCCGCAAATTCAGCTTATCAATTCCCAAAGCCTGATTCCATAATAATCCTAAGCCTGCGCCCACCAGAAAAGTTTGATTTGGTAAGTTATTAGGATTATCAGACTTATTCCAAACTGCTCCCATGTCTACAAATGGCGCGAGTTGAATCGTGGATAATCCAGCTTCATCGCGTTGAACTGTGATCCGATCTTCAATGGCCACCCGAAATCCATTATCCCCAGAGCGGATATTTTGGCGATATCCCCGTACAGATTGTCCGCCGCCAATGACGAATTGCTGTGAAGGTAAGAGACTATCTGGTGTTAGTTGTAAGTCTGCTTGGATGAGCAACAAGTTATCGTTATTGAGTTGCTGTACGCGCTGTACTTGACCTAGCCAACTGAAAAAGCGACCATCAGGTGTGGGGTCATTGTTGATAGTTGCATCCAAGATGTCAATGCCAAAACTAAATTGCGATCGCAAAAACCAGGCTCCACGAGGATCGCGCTTAAGATAATCTTGACCAAATTTAATTACACTGGTGCGACTAACGCCATTGGCATCAGGCCCAATGCCAAAGGGCGTTGCAAGGTTATCAAAGAGAAAAGTTTGACCATCTTGGTAGGTAAATCCCAAGGATAGGGCAAATTCTTCTCTTGGCGATCGCATCAACGGTTGCCGATAATTGATTTCATAAAGATCCTGATTTGCCCGAATGCCAGATACATCAAAGGGTGGCTCAGTAATTTCGTTGTTATAAAATGCCGCTCTAATCTGTACCTTGCCGTTCATGGCATTAACGGGAACCTGATAGCTAAAATCAAAGGCATCGGAACCACCAGAAAACGAATGGTAATAGGAACCTGCTAACTCATCTCCCATACCAGTTAAATTGCGATCGCGCAGTTCAACACCCAATCTTTCCGCACCAATACTGGGAGGCGAATAATTATCTACACCCAAGCTACCAGTTAAAGAATTTGCCTCTTCAACTCTCACAATTAGAATACTTTGACCAACCTTACCCGTTGGACGCAGACGTGCTTCTACATTTTTAAATAGGGGATCGAGTCGCAGTAACCTCAGTTGATCTTCGAGTTTAGCAGTATTGAGAGGGACACTAGCACCTAGCTGGATGCGACTACGAATATAAGATGGGTTTAATTTTCGTGTTCCTTGGATTTCAATCTCTGCTAAACGCCCTTCGATAACACGAATTACCACAACACCATCTGTGCTACCAGGTTGTTGAGCCTCTGGAATCGCTCTGGAATTTATATAACCTTTATTTAAGTAAAGTTGGGTAATAGCATCTGCGGCTTGTCTGATTTCTTCTAAAGTCAAGTCCCGTTCTTCATAGGGTTTTACAACTGGATTAAAGTCATTTTCACTAAAGACTGTGCTATCTACGACCTGAATTTTGCGAACCCGAATGCGTTGTGGTGTTTCTGGTTGTGGCGGCGACGATTGGGGGTTCGGTTCAGGTTGATTAAGGTCAGTTGGGGAGGGCTGCGGTGTCTGTACTATTTGTAACTCTGGGGAACTGCTATTTTGAGCCGAGTCAGAAGTAAAAATATTGGCTGTAGCTCTCAGTTCATTTGCTGTTACAATCCAGATCGCAGGCAGAATTAACAAACCGCACTGCAAACTGAAACTGTGCTTACTCCATTTAATAGTTACCAGACTCAGTAAGGCATCTAACTGATGAGAGAAATAGACAATTCCTTGCTGAGTCTTTGCTTTCGGCTTAACACCAGTTCCTGTTTCTTTTCTCATTTATCCTCAATGGGGTGCCTAATCTTACGATTGGGCTGATTTTAATTTTTGAGTATGCTATGGCTGTATAAATATTTCAATATCATATTTTTGACATTCCAATTTCAGAAGATTTGTAACTAAAAAATAATAAACAGTAATTATTCTCTAAGTGAAAGCCCTTAGCATTATATTGTGGTAATAGGTAGAAAACTTGGGAATACTTCGATGTTACCACTGATCTCCATTGTCATCGTCAATTACAACCGGGAGTTTTACATTGGAGAAGCGATCGCCAGTGTGTTAGCGCAGACATGGCAAGACTTTGAACTGCTGGTTTGGGATGATGGCTCTACAGATGGCTCAGTGGCGATCGCTGACGCTTATGCTCAACAAGATGGACGAGTGCGGGTGATAAAAGCACACCATCAGGGAACGGCTGCGGCTTGTAAAGCAGCAATCAACCAAACTAGCGGCACTTACATCGGGTTGGTAGACAGTGATGATATCTTAGACCCCACCGCCCTTACAAAAACTGCCACCGTACTCAACAGCCATCCCGAAACGGGATTTGTTTACACTGACTACTTAAATATTAATGAAGAGGGCAAAGTCATCAGCTACGGTCATCGCTGTGACATTCCCTACTCCCAAGAAGGTCTGTTGGTAAACTTCATGACTTTCCACTTCCGCCTAATGCGCCGTTCAATTTACGACCGAGCGGGAGGTGTTAACGAGTCTTTCTCTCGCTGTGCTTATGATTATGACCTATGCCTGCGACTTTCAGAAGTAGCTCAGGTGCGCCGGGTTCAAGAGCCACTCTACCTCTACCGAATTCATCCTCAAAGCCTCTCGATTACCAGAAGAACAGAACAAATTCTTTGGTCTAAGCGAGCGATCGCTCAAGCACTTAGGCGACGCGGATTAGCAGACAAGTTGCAAATTGATGTAGAATTGCCCGCAGGTCGCTTCATATTGCGTCGTAAAAAATCTCTACTGCCCAGCATTGCCGCTTCTGTGGTAATTATGATGCCTCTGCTGACAGCCATAAGTGCTGGATTAGCCCAAGCACAACAAATTCTTCCCGCAGTTGATGGGACAAACACAATTGTTACACCCAACGGCAATCGACTTGATATCACTGGCGGTACAACTTCTGGAGATGGTGTTAACCTGTTCCACAGTTTTCAACAGTTTGGGATTTCACCAGAACAAATCGCCAACTTTCAAGCCAATCCTGCTCTGCAAAATATCCTTGGTAGAATCACGGGCGGCAATGCTTCTATTATCAATGGTTTGATTCAGGTTACAGGTGGTAGTGCTAACCTCTTTTTGATGAATCCAGCCGGATTTATTTTTGGAGCAAACGCCAGCTTAAATGTCCCTAGTGCTTTCACGGCGACAACAGCAAACGGCATTGGCTTTGGCAGCAGTTGGTTCAATGCCATCGGTATTAATGACTACACAGCCTTAGTAGGAAACCCCAACGGATTTGCCTTTAATACCAACCAACCAGGAGCGATCGTTAACGCCGGGAATTTGGCAGTAGGTACTGGACAGAATTTGAATCTATTGGGCGGTACTGTAGTGAACCCTGGGCAACTAACAGCACCGGGGGGGCAAATTGCGATCGCATCCGTACCAGGGCAAAACTGGGTGCGTCTCAGTCAGCCAGGAAATCTTTTAAGTCTAGAAATTCAGCCCCTCGCATCTAGTAGCAACCAACCCAATAACTGGACAATTCCCATTGCATCTTTACCAGAATTGCTCACAGTCGGTAACACTGGATTAACTGCCAATCCTGATGGAACCGTACAACTGGCAGGCTCTAACGTCACGATTCCCACAGATCCAGGTACAACCATTGTTTCTGGCAACGTGGATGTATCGAGTCAAAGGGGCGGTACAGTAATTGCTTTGGGTAAACAAGTGGGGGTGATTGATGCCAATATTAACGCCTCTGGAACCAATGGCGGCGGTACGGTGCTAATTGGCGGTGATTATCAAGGTAAGGGAACTTTACCGAATGCAGATCAGACTTATGTTAATTCCAATTCCGTCATTAATGCCGATAGTAATTTGAATGGAAACGGGGGGCGTGTAATTCTTTGGGGCGACAATACAACGCAGTACTTTGGGAACATTTCGGCTCGTGGCGGAGCAAATGCTGGGAATGGTGGTTTTGTAGAAGTATCAGGCAAAAATTTCTTGACCTTCAGGGGTCATGTAGATGCTTCAGCCCCCAATGGCTACTTTGGAACTTTATTATTAGACCCTACCACATTGACCATTATCGATGCCGCAGCAGGGACAGGTGATTTTGATGGCACGGCTAGCAATATTCCCTTTGACCTTGCAGATAGTGGTGCTAATACCGTTTCTTGGGGTGCGATCGCTGCTTTGGGATTCGGTGCAAATATCAACTTACAAGCCACAGGTAATATTACCATCAATGACATCACCGGAGCTACACCCGGAGTAACTACCCTTGGTGTTGCTACATTAAACTTAGGCAATGGCGGTAGCTTCAACTTAACCTCACAAAGTGGTTCTGTAATCTTTGCTAATCTCACCAACACAATCGAGACAAACGGGGGAGCAATCAGCATTTCAGGAGCTAGCCTATCACTGGGAAATTTAGATACAAGTACTAATTTTTCTGGCAATAGCGGCAACGTAACCTTGTCTGCGAGTGGCGACATCACTGCGGGCAGCATTATCGCCAGTGGTCAGGGCTACTCCTCCGGTAATATTACAGTCCAAAGTACTGGTGGTGGAATTACTCTAAATAACCTCGACACCAGCAATGTTCAAGGATTTGGATATGGTACTACGGCTGGAACAGTAAATTTGAGTGCCGCAGGCAATATCCTCACAGGTACGATTAATTCTTTTTCAAATGATGCTAACAACTCAGGTACGGGTGGCAATGTAGTAGCAACAACCACAGGCGGCAGTATCACCACAGGGGCGATTAACTCGTCTGTATTCAAAACCGGAGGTGGCGATTTTATCGGTACGGCTGGCGGAGTTAGCTTAACTGCTACAGATAATATCACCGTTAATGGCGCGATTGATGCCTCAGCGATCGCCACCTTTGAAGGTGATGGAAATGGTACTGCAAATGTTACAAGTGGTGCGGTCAGCTTAACTGCCACAAATAATATCATAGTTAATGGTGCTATTGATACCTCAGCCACTGCCACGGGATTTGATACACAAGGTGTTACAGGTGGTAGCGTTACTTTACAAACTACCAATCCCTTTGGCAGTACAATTCGCTTTAGCAGCATCAACACACAGGCCACAATCTTTACTGATAATGCTAACGTTGTTCAAGGTGGCGATGTGCAAAGCAATGTGCAAGTGCTAACCAATGGACTAGTTCAAGGAATAGGGACAATTAATGATACTGGTGTAACGATCGCAACTGGTGGATTTTTTATTAGTCAAGGAGGTGCGATCGCTCAAGTTCTAGCGGGAGGTACTGTCACAATTCGACACGATGGTGGCCCAAACAATGTGCCATTTACCGTAGGTGATGCAAGCGTGAATGGCATAGCAGGATCAATTAATACAGGCGACAATTCAATCATCGCTTCAAATAGCTTTCCAGTTTTACCTAATGGTGGAGATGCTAGCGGCACTCCAACGGGTATCACTATTACTTCCGTCAACACCCCGCCTACATTAACGACAAACTCATCGCTACCCGATACCCAGACAAATCAACCTGTTACCTTGACGTTCTCTAGTTTGGCTCCACTGGTCACGGATGCTAATAATGACATTACCACCATCCGGCTTGATGCGGTAAATACGGGAACTCTGACTGTCAATGGCGTTCCCGTAACCACTGGTGTTACTTTATCTAGCGACGATACTTTGGTGTACACACCTCCCACAGATACTAATGGGTCATTAAATGCTTTAACTATCAGTGCAAGCGATCGCGTATCCTCTTCAGCACCAACACAAATAGGAATCAACGTCAGCCAGGCTCCTACCCCAATTCCTACCCCAATTCCTACCCCAATTCCTACCCCAATTCCTACCCCAATTCCTACCCCAATTCCTACCCCAATTCCTACCCCAATTCCTACCCCAATTCCTACCCCAATTCCTACCCCAATTCCTACCCCAATTCCTACCCCAATTCCTACCCCAATTCCTACCCCAATTCCTACCCCAATTCCTACCCCAATTCCTACCCCAATTCCTACCCCAATTCCTACCCCAATTCCTACCCCAATTCCTACCCCAATTCCTACCCCAATTCCTACCCCAATTCCTACCCCAATTCCTACCCCAATTCCTA
>NZ_WBKM01000038.1 GCF_015714725.1 Nostoc sp. WHI | reverse complement strand
GATTTAAGTGGTTACGTATGGGGAAAAAGTGACCAAGAAATAGCAGTCCCAGTTGTTAACGAACGAGATAAGCAGACATACTACGGGGCAATTGACTATCTGCAAGGAAAATTAGTTCTCAAAGCTTATGATGCGGGAAATTCCAAAAATACTATTGATTACCTACAATATCTGCTAGCTGACTCTCCCGATCAGCAATTACTAATTTTTTGGGATGGCGCTAGTTACCACCGTTCTAAAGAAGTTCGAGGTTTTTTGGACGAGGTAAATATCGGGTTGTCATCTGAACAATGGAAAATACATTGCGAACGCTAAAGCTCCCAATTGCCCAGTACAAAATCCCATTGAGGATATTTGGTTGCAGGCTAAAACATGGGTTCGACGTTTTTGTGCTTTGATTCCAACATTTTCCCATTTAAAGTGGATGTTTTAGTGGTTTATCCGACACACGACCTTTGATTTCACTACTCTCCAGATGTACGGAGTTTTTTCAAAAATCAAATAGGAGTCCTATAGTACTGAATCGGCCCCGTGGTATATTATTCCTGGCGATCGCAAATGGTTTACACGCTTGGTAGTCGCTAATATCATCTGCACAAAACTACAAGAACTAAATCTAAAATATCCAACAGTTAATGAGGAACATCGGCAGCAACTCTTGGAGGCGAAACGCATTCTAGAGCAGGAAGATTAGCCTCTGAACTTAATAGGTATTTGTTATCTCATTTGTCAATGCGTAAGTTCTGTTAACCGATTGCGAGGTGCTATTCTAGACACCTCGCAATCAGACTATTTCCTCTGCTTAAAGTAATAGGACGCTAATCACAATTAAACAACCACAAAATTTTGTGTGGTTAGTGACAACCCAGTACATAATTGTGCAAATTGTACCTGAGTAAACGCACCCGCATTGCCATCTTGGTCAAAGAACAATGCACCTGTAGCGCTGTTGTAGATAAATCGCTGAGTGCTAGTGTTTGCAGATGCTCCGATTCTAAATTCACTAGCTGAAAGTGAACCGATTGACAACCCGCCACCAAAACCAGCAGTCGATACCTGAATCAGTTCGTTAGTCGGGTTGAAGTCGTAAAGACGATCAACGCCTTGATTGTAATTATTCAAAGCAAAGGTATCAGTACCATTTCCTCCAGAGAGGGTATCATTGCCATCGCCAGCTATCAGGGTATCATTGCCATCGCCCCCAGAGAGCAGGTTATCGCCTGTTGACCCGCTAGCATTCAAGGTATCGTTCCCTGCGCCACCATTGAGGGTGTTATTGCCTGAGGAGCGAGAGTCGGAGTAGTTGGAGTTATTTCCTTCGTAATAGCCAGAGATGTTAAGAGAATCATTGCCATCGCCCCCAGAGAGCAGGTTATCGCCTGTTGAACCGGTAGCACTTAAGGTATCGTTACCTGCGCCACCGTTGAGGGTGTTATTGCCTGAGGAGCGAGAGTCGTAGGAGTCGGACTTGTTCTCGTCGCCGTCGGCGTAGTCAGTGGATGTAAAATTCTGATAGCCAGAGACGGAGAGAGAATCATTACCATCGCCACCAGAGAGCAGGTTATCACCTTCTGAACCGCCAGCATTCAAGGTATCGTCCCCAGCACCACCATTGAGGGTGTTATTGCCTGAGGAGCGAGAGTTGGATTGGAAGCCAGATCCGCCATAGCGTCCTGAAGAACTCTCGGAGTTGTAAGAGCCAGAGATGGAGATATAATCATTGCCATCGCCACCAGAGAGCAGGTTATCACCTTTTGAACCGCCAGCATTCAAGTTATCGTTACCAGCACCACCATTGAGGGTATTATTGCCTAAGGAGCGAGAGTCGTAGAAAAAAGGAGCATTACCTCTAGCGTTGGAGTCGTAGTTATAGTAGCCAGAGACGGAGAGAGAATCATTGCCATCGACACCAAAGAGCAGGTTATCGCCTTTTGAATCGGTAGCACTCAAGGTATCGTCACCAGCGCCACCGTTGAGGGTATTATTGCCTAAGAATAAGGAGCGAGAGTCATCAGAGTCGGAGTAGTCACCGTACTGATCGTAGCTGTAGCTGTAGCCAGAGCCAGAGACGGAGAGAGAATCATTGCCATCGTCACCAGAGAGCAAGTTATCGCCTGATAAATAGGTAACATTCAAAGTATCGTCACCAACACCACCGTTGAGGGTGTTATTACCCGAGTCATAATCAACATCTTCTTCACTGAAGTAGTATTTGTTGTAGCCAGAGACATAGAGAAAATCATTGCCTGCACCACCTGAGAGTAAGTTATCGCCTAGTGAACGGCTACCCTGAAAATAATTAGCATAAGTATTACTAACTACACCATCAATGAGAGTATCATTGCCTGCATCACCAATGAGAGTATCATTGCCTGCACCACCCCGCAGCAAGTCATTGCCACTTTTACCGTCGATTTTGTCATCACCCCCCTGAGCATTGATTACATCATCTGAGTTATCAAAGCCGTTAACATTGTTATTTAGGTCGTTAAGGAAGGTGACTGTATTTTTGTTGAAGATAGTGGTTTGGGTGGAGTTGGCATTGAAGACATCAAAGCTATCTGCGATCGTAGTTTGCCCATCAAACAGAATATTGCCTAAATTTACATTAGCTCCAGTAGATTTGCTTAGGTTATCCAGGTTTTCCAAGGCAAAATTTTGCAAGATGACTCCGCCATAAGCCTCCCCTTCAAAGGTGATTTCCAAACTTGTGCCATTCTGGGTGAGCAACAGATTTCGCGCAGTCAAGCCAGCACCTTGGAATACCAAAGTATCGACTTCGGCAATGACTGCTGCTGTGGGGTTTGTTCCTTTACCTATGCCACCAAAATCAGTGATAATATCAGCGCCGTCGTTCCAAAAGCTGCCATAGTTGTAAACAATTTTCTCGTAAACAAATTTATCCTTGCCGCCGCCACCAGTTAGGGTGTCATCGCCATCATTAGCTGTAATAGTGTCGTTACCTGCTTTACCGTTAATTGTGTCGTTCTCGTAATCACCCAATAAAGTATCATTCCCGTTGGTTCCAATGATATTTGCCATAACTTTTTCCTACCTGAATCAATTTTTTGCAGTAAATTAAGTTCTCAAGTTGCGGTTAGTGCTGTTTGATTGCACAAAAATTCGCCTATAGTCTAGGCTTTCAACATGATTTCGTGTCACCATTGATGGCTACGAATTTTTTCCGTAGATTCACCCTTTGACTGCCTTGCAAGTAGTACATATGTAGTGGGCTATTGCCCTTAAGTATTTAGCTTGAAAATAGGTAGCATCTAAATAACTTGATAATAATCACATACCGAATATTTATTTATATGTCTATAGTTAAACAAATATCTTTGCATACTCTTCACATTGGTTGCTGATAATGTATGTATCAAGTACTAAGCTTTATGTATTCTTTATATTTCGAGAGTTTAAGAATATGCACAAAACAGTAGCAAGATGGCCGAAGGATGCATAAAAAATACATATGTGCGCCCCTACCTCTGAAATCGTTTCATTTTAATAATGATACAAATACGTTGGTAGGGGCACAGCAATGCTCATTGGTGTTAACTTCAGGCGAAAGCTGGTTCTAAATTGGCTATTGGCTTGCAGTTTAGAGATTGCCACACTTCTAGCTGAAATTGACTCGCACAATTAGATCATTGAAATCTTGATCACCACCACTTGCTAAATCCTCAAAGCCAAAAGTATTATTGCCTAATAAACGAATGTGATCAACTTGCTTATCACTAGTAGGATTAGCACCCAAGAATGAGAAATAAACAGAATTTCCACGGCTTATATATGTGTTTGGATCACCATCAGCAATAATAAATGGTGCAAAGATACCATTAGAACTAAACTTTCCGTTGGATGTGATTGTTGCTTGGTTAGTTCCTGTCAGTCCGACAACCCGACTATTAATTGCTGCTTGGGTATACCCTGAGTCTCCAGGTTTATAAATCGTACCATTGACATTAATAGTACCAGTCTCATCAGTCACCTGATAAAAACCAATAAAGTTGTCATAAGCCGCTTCTCTGTTGACAGTAAAAGTAGCGTTCACTTTATCATTCACATAAAGCATTTCTCCTTTAGTTGAACCCTGCTGACCAAATTGGTTACTCAAACCTGCATCTAATGATTCATTTGTCGATTGAATATTCACCACTAAATTCGGAAAATTCAGCGAGAAAACACTGTTACCCAAGTCTTTAATATTTTGGGTTGAGGAAAACACTACGTCACTATAACTGTTTTTATTGATTACAGTTTGAGTTGTAGTGCCTTGAACCAAATAAAATCTGAGGTTAGAACCAGAGTCCAATTGCAGTGAGCGAACAATACCGTTGTTACTAAACCCATTTGGCAAATTGGCAATGGTGGAGAAAAGCACCTTAGCTCGTGCTAAAGCTGCTTTAGCGTAACCGTTTGCACCTGGAAGAAGTGATTTACCAGTATCATCTTTAACACTACCCGCAGCATCATCAACGTTAAATACACCCAGTTCACTCAACTGCTTAGGATTAGGAGTGCTAATAGCGATCGTGATTTTCAGTGTTCCTTTACCATTATCGCCTTTGATATTAAAAACATCATCAGAACCCTTTGTCAGTTGAGCAGGGATGACGATATTGTTAACACCAATGTTCAATGCTTTTTCAAAGGAAAGTCCACTTTGGTCTGTTGTTTTGACCCGAATGCTGTAACTAGATTTGATATCAAAGTTCGGGGAACTATTAATTTGCAACTTATCCCCGTTGATGGTAAAGGCAGCATTATCGGTATCTCCAATTCCGGCAAGTAAGCTGTAAGTGAAAGTGTTACCTGTGTCAGGGTCAGTAGTAGTAAATGTACTTACCACTGTGTTGGCTGTCACATTTTCGTCAACGCTGGTAGCACTTAAACTAACATCAGTGGGAGCGCTATTATTTTGAATCGTTAGCACGGCCTTGGGCTGCTTGGTTCCCACTACACTGCCAGCGCTGGCATTCGCCAAGGTGAGGTTTACCGTTTCATCAATTTCTACATTCGTATCCCGTGCAACCGGAATCAGCACATCTTTGAAAGTTTCACCAGGATTGAAGGTAACGGTAATTGGGGTGCTGTTGTAGTCTGCTTGGTAAGCGTTGTAGGTATCTGGATTGAACAGTGCTTGCAATTGCCCACCTTGTACCAGTTCCCCTGGAATGTTGTAGTGGGCTTGGGTGTCAAGCAAGAACCAACCTGGTCCCAGGATATCTTGAGCATCAATAATCCCAGATGATTCCTCATCCTGGCTGAACGGTAGAGTTGCAGCAACCCCGATATCACCAAAGCGGGCAGGATCGTGTTTAGCCAGCACTTTCAATGTGTCAGTGGCAATGTCGTACTGCCAAATTTTGCCGTTGTGAGCATTGTTTCCCACGTCTTCTTGAAGTAGGATGTGACCATATCGATCAATGGTCAGGTTGTCAAACATCTGCTGCCCTTCAGTCCCATCAAGAACCGCTTCAATAGTACCGCCCGACTCAGGGTTAGTCGCGTCATCGAAGCGGAGTCTCCAGAGGCGGCTGGGATTATTGAAACCGTTGGTGGTAGCGAAGTAGAAATCCTTGAGGTTTGAGGGGTCCCAAGCACCATCTTCAGGGCGGAGGAAAGCTGTGACACCAGCAGCAAGACTCTGGGTTTCGAGGTTTGCCCCGGTTGTATTTTGGACGTTGCCCAAATCTGCCATCGTAAAGCGGGTTCCAGAAGTCAAACTGGTTGCGTTAGTCTCAGATGTAAATCCAGCAACAGCGACACCATACAGTTTGCCGTTGTTCAACCCAGCCTTCTCGATTTCTGTACCACTGTTGGTTTTATTCCCAACGTAGAAGTACACTTGCCCGCCAGTAGAGTCATCCAGTCCAGCAACCACAGTTTTGTCACTAGCAGTGGGGCTGGCTACGGCATTTTCCCAACTAAACTTACCCAGGTAGGGCAACTCATAAGTAGTGCCAGCATTTATTCCTGTAGCGATGTGACCAAATGCACGACTTTCAGGCCCAGATTCTTCCCCATTTAAAAAGATGCGTACATCAGTACCCAGCCCAGTGGCATCGTTGTAGAAAGCAGAAACAGAGGGGAGATCGGCAGAGCAGAAACGATTGAATGCTGTGGTGCCTTGGGTGAAGCCAGAGCCATTCCAGAGGTTCACAGTCTGAATCAGGTCACTGCCACTTACAACTGATAAATCAGATTTGTTGATCACCAACTTGGAGACAAACGCACCTATAGATCCGTGAGCGCGGACAGCACCAGCCGTAGCACCAAGTTCATGGTTCATTAGCAAGGTGAATGTACCATCACCGTTATCGAAGAATCCCAAACCATCGGGAATCCCGACCATCTTATAACCACCTATGCTGTCGCCCACGCTCAAGATCGAGGTCAAATTCACACCCGATCCCGATGTTGCGGGGATTATATAAGGGGTTGCAGAACTGCTCGGCCCTTTGGTTGTATCTTGGGTGGGAGCAACAACACTACCATCACTCAATTGCAGTTGCACTGTGTCTGTACCAGTGATGCTGCCTGTACGAGTCACTCTCACAGTGGCATTGGTGGTAAAGCCAGGGCTATTGCCTTCGATAACGCTGTAGTTGGCGCTACTAAAGTCAAATAGAGGAGTGGGATTTAAGGCATTTGCTTGAGTTTTGAAGGAATACAAATAACTGGGAAGAAGGGTGTAGGCTGGCTCTCCTGCGGGTGCTGTAGGAGCAGCGCTATCAATGGCTACCTGAGCAGTACTAACACCATTGCTATAAACGTCAAACTGTGTATTGCTACCGTTTTGGGTGACGCTGAAATCGTTATCAGTAGCAAGAATCAGCGCAAACGTACCGTCAGACAGCCGAGGCCCAATTGTTAATCCTTCAAATTTTTCTGGAACTATCTGCCCTGCACCTTGGATAGCTTCAGCAATATCCAGCAAGAGGGTTTTACTTACTGGTGTCGCATTGCCTAGAGAGTTAGTCCCAGCTAAATTAGTATTAGTAACATCTGTTGCTAGGGTGAGGTCAATCTTAAAAACACGTTTACTACCAATGGGTTTAGTGCCTGTTGGGTCGTCTATACCTACACCCCGGTTATCCCGCTCTATCACTAGGAATTCGTTGTTATTGATGGCTACCAAGGAGCTTAGACCAATGTTGCGTCCTTGAGATGTGGCACTGAAATCGTTGGCTGTTTCGGGAATGCGAGCGTTGATATCGCTCAAGGCTTCTAACTGGTAAATGTATTGAGCATCACTTGAACCATTAGCAACGTCATATCTAATAATTCTTACATTGGGGCTACTGCGTCCTGGATTAGACCCGCCAGAACCCTCTTCTTGCAGGGGGTCTTGCAGGATAGCATACAGCTTTGTCCCATCTGGACTGATGGTTAAGCCTTCATAACCCCGGTTGCTTTGGCGACCAAGGGTGGTAGCAGGATTATCATTAGCTGCATAGTAGGGTATACCATCTGCCTTAGCAATGAGGTTACTGGGGGCTGTAAAGGCTCGAACAAATACCCCAGCAGGATTAAATTCGTAAATTGAAGGGCCGTATTCATCGGAAACGAAGAAGTTGCCGTTTTTTCCAACTACAAAACCTTCTGGGTCTTGGCTTAAACCAAGTACGCCACCATTACCATTGAGGAGTTTCGCATTCAGCCCATTAAATGGTGTTGTTTCATCATAAGTTACACCATTAAGGGTTGTTTCGGCAGCAACAGTGAAGGGAATTGTACCTAATAGTTGGTAGTTGGTAATCGCTCCGGTTGTTGGGTCAGTGGTAATGGAAAATTTCTCGACTCTGGTTTGGTAGCTAATCACTCCACCACCAGGACCACGGTCAACTAGGGCATAGTATACGTCTTGGCGATAATCGTAGAATAAATCTGAACCAAATCCGCCCAGGCGATTGATGTTAGCACTACTGGTACTGCCATTGAGGGGAAACAGATCCGTCTCACTAGCTGCAATGGTAGTTGTGGTAACTAGGGTTGCATTATTTGCCATTGTTAATAGTCCTTAGAAGTTGTTTTGATCGGTAAAATTTGAAACCACAGCAATTAGAAAAGTAATGGTTCAAAAAGAGTAGTCAGTTATGTGAAA
Source organism: Nostoc sp. WHI (assembly GCF_015714725.1). Lineage (GTDB taxonomy): Bacteria > Cyanobacteriota > Cyanobacteriia > Cyanobacteriales > Nostocaceae > Nostoc. The sequence goes on along the minus strand of NZ_WBKM01000038.1, from coordinate 52,214 downwards.
GGGATGCGTTAATAGGAAAAACGATCGCTCATGAATAAACTGCAATTGTTTATGTATTAAGTGCGATCGCTTATGAATAAACTGCAATTGCCTCTGAACTAATAAGGCAGCAATAATTACACTCAAACAACTGACAGGATCAGCAATTACGTGCAAAAACACTCCCTGTAGATTTAAATCGTTATGAGTGTGGGGATCAAGCAATTTAATGCTGAATATATTAACGATTAAACCTAAAGCTGCAATCAATAAGATTTCCGTACAAGAGCATTCACACCATTTGAGTGATAGCATTAGGAAAAAATCTTAATGGTTTCAAAATAATCTCAACTAGAAACTACATTTTTTGTTTTGAGTATATTAAAACGTAAAGGTTAGTGTGGGTTAGTGTGGAAAATAGCTTGCTTTTGGACAATACCTCGATAGCTTGGCTAACTCCTGCTCAAAGTGCAAGAAAAATATTTCAAGTAGTCTGGTTGGTAACGCATCAATAGCGTCTTGAATATTAACTTGAGGCAGTTAACGCTACTTCAATAGAGTTACAATCGCCACCAGACTTCAACGAACCAGTTTAAACCTAGACCTCACAGTAAAGTCTAGTGTTTGTACTGAAAATAAAAAATTATCCATGACTAAGTACATAGTCCGAAAAATTTACAACTATGTAACTTGAGTAATTATTGATAAACTCAGGACTTACGAATTGACAGGAAGTTGACCATGTACACTTAAGACCACCTTTTTAACTAGAAACGAGGTTTTAAAGCAATACAGTTCAGATAAGACCAAAACATTTGTAGAGACGGCGATTTATCGCGTCTCAAAAACCCAAAATTTTGTACCAGTAGCCCTTAACCCAAGCGTATTGGGTTTTAAAGAAGTTTTAGCTACGCATGAGCATTCTTATGCCTCTAGGAGAAATCCAGATATATCGGGGTTTGTGTGAAATGGTATAAGGTGGTTTAAATTTATCTAAAATCGATAGTCCTGAAGGCTGAGTGGGAAACATAATACTCAGTTACTCAGGACTTTTGCTATTTCTAAGGGATGAGGGAGAAATCAATTACAAAATTTGTCTCGGTGATACTACCAGAAACTAAAACTGCATGGAACTCAAAAATCACTGGTTGGCTGCAAATAAAGTTGCTTTACCACGACTACTACAGTGGGTGAATCTCCGACCAGAGGAGAGCGAGCGAACTCAGATAATGTTTGTTTTTTACACAACTGTATCTGTAGGATTGCGGTGGGCAGAGGACAGTACGGTGGCGCTGTTTTTGGATGAATATGGGACTAACCTACTACCGTGGATGTATATTGCCAGTGCTGTGATGAGTGCAGGATTGGTTTTTTTATACTCTTGGCTGCAAAAGATTTTTCCCTTACGCCGGGTGATTGTAGCGATCGCACCTTGCATGGTGATGCCATTAGTCTTATTAGTTTTATTACGTTGGGGATCGCATTTTTCCTACCTGGCAGTGATTTCGGTATTTCTGCTGCGGCTGTGGGTAGATGCCCTTTATGTGGTCAATGACCTCAACACCTCCATCGTCGCCAACCAAATATTTAATATTCGGGAGATTAAGCGGACTTACCCACTGGTGAGTAGTGGGCTTTTGGTAGCAGATGTGATCAGTGGTTTTAGTTTGCCTTGGCTAGTGCAATACACCACGCTGAATAAGATTATACTCATCGCCTGTGTAATGATTTTATTAGGATCGGGGATTTTATTCTATTTAACTCATCACTATCGAGCCGCTTTTCCCGAAACTCCACAAAAACTAATTACTGAAGAACAAGCCTCACGGCAGCGTTTTATTAAAAGTCCATTAAAACGGTATGTCTTTTCGTTGTTCGCCTTTGTGGGTCTGTTGCAAGTGATTGGGTTGTTAATAGATTTTCAGTATTTGCGCGAACTCAATTCTAATTTAAGCGACCGAGAACTCGCTAGCTTCTTAGGTCTTTTTGGTGGGATGTTGGGACTGTGTGAGTTGTTGTTACAGTGGTTTATTTCCAGCCGACTCATCGAACGGATGGGGGTATTTTTTACAGCCACGCTTTTACCAATCACCGTAGGCTTTTCCCTACCAGGTGTGGTGGTATTGCTGCATTTAATTCCAGCCATGCAATCCCAAAGCTTTTTCTGGGGTTTGATAATTGTCAAATTCTTTGATGAACTTTTGCGCTACACCTTTGTCATGAGTAGCGGCCCCATCCTCTACCAACCGATTCCAGAGGGAATTCGTAGCCGGATGCAGACTTTATCTGGCGGAACTGCCGAAGCGATCGCTACAGGTTTGACAGGAGCGCTAATTTTTGTAACTCTATTGTTTTGTGGGCGGTTTGTACCTGTACCACTGCAAAAGTGGGTGTTAGTAGCAGAAACAATGCTGATAGCTGGCACATGTTTAACAGTAGTTTGGGAATTGCGATCGCGCTATGTTGAACTGTTAGTCTTGAGTGTGGCACGGGGTCAGTTGAGTGCAACCAATGTGGGTTTGCGATTCTTTAAGCAGGGGGTAGTCAAAGCTTTAGCAGAAAAAGGCAGCGAGGCTGATAAACGTTCTTGCATTGAACTTTTAGCCCAAATGGATTCCCTTGGAGCTGCGGAAGTTTTAGCACCTCTACTAATCAAGTTAACCCCAGATTTGCAGCGCCAAAGTTTAGAGGTAATGCTAATGGCAGGTGTAAATCCCGCTTATCTACCCGCCATCCGTCCTTTGTTAGAACAAAAGAAAGAAACTAACCCCGAAGTTTTTGCCCTAGCGTTGCGCTACGTTTGGCTGGCTGAACCCAATCCCAATTTAAGCCTCCTAGAAGAATACCTTAACCCCCGCCAAAACTCACTCATCCGCGCCACCGCCGCCGCTTTAGTCTTACGCCAGGGAACGCCCATGCAAAAGGTAGCAGCTACCCAAACCATGCGCCGGATGCTGACTCATAAGCAAGAACGAGAACGGGTGAATGCAGTTAGAGCGCTTAGAGAAGCAGTTTATTTGCAGGCGTTGCGGATTCATATCCCGAATTTATTGCAGGATGAATCTTTACGGGTGCGCTGTGCAGTATTAGAAATGATCGCAGCAACTCATTTAGAGGAGTACTATTCGGCACTGATTGCAGCACTTTACTATAAATCAACCCGTAGTACAGCAATATCAGCTTTAGTAAGACTAGAGAATGAAGCTGTAGAGATGCTGTTGCAGATGGCTACCAATATTTATAAACCAGAAGTAGTGCGGATGTACGCTTGGCGGACTATTGCTCAAATTGGTACTCAGGAAGCATTGGAGACTTTATGGGAAAACTTGGAAACATCTTGGGGTACTACTAGGGATCATATTCTTCGCAGCTTACTAAAAATACATAAACAAGCAGGAATTACAGGTTTAGTAGATCGGTTTTATGAAAGTCGGGTAGAAAATTTAATTGAGCAGGAATTAAAGTTTTTAGGCGAGATTTACGCTGCATACATTGACTTCAAAACACTAGATCAAAAAGAAAATCATCAATCCAGTGAGAGGGTTGTGATTGTCTCTGAGTTACTGCAACGCGCCCTTTTAGAATTAGAATTAGATGTCAAAGAGCGGCTGCTACTGCTACTGAAACTGCTTTACTCGCCAGAAAAGATGCAAGCAGCAGCATTCAATCTGCGATCGCTCTCGGTGGTAAACTTAGCGCGGGGGTTAGAAATCTTAGAGCATACCATAACTTTGTCTTCAAAGTCTTTACTGCTGAATATTTTAGATAATCGACCACAGCCAGAAAAATTGCAACATCTTGTAGAAGCCAAGATCGTAGAATATGAGAATATGTTAGTTAGCGATCGCCTCCACAGATTGCTGCTATTGGGTAATTTGCTTTCTGATTGGTGTTTAGCTTGCTGTTTTCATTTTGCTCAAGTTACTCGCATCAAGCTCACAAGTTCTGAGATTTTGGTGAGTTTGCGTCATCCAACTGGCTTTGTTAGGGAAGCTGCGATCGCATACTTGAATATGGTTTCACATCGTGTCCTTCTTCAAATTCTCCCCCAGTTACAAAACGATTCCCACCCTCTGATAGCTGCTCAAGTTAAGGAATTGCTCGAAAAATACCAGATAAAAAATTACAATTCCAAAGGACTGAACAATGGGAAAATGTAAGAATTCAGGAGTCAGAATAGTTAAAAAATCAGGATAACAGTCATTGATAGGACTTACCCAAAACCACACGCTGTACGGGGCAATTCATGAATTGCCCCTACCTAAAAATCAGGGTTTTGGCTATTGTTTGCGTAAGTCCTGATTGAGCATAAGGCATTGGCAAATCTAAACAAATGACAAAGGACAAATTCATTTATTAGTTGCAAGTTTAGCAAGCACCCCATTGTACAATGCCAGAAATTTTGACTCTTCTAGAGATGCATTACTATTATTCCAAGTAGCAACCACACAGTAACTTCTGCCATTCTTTCCTTGCAACCAACTTGTCATATTGAGAACACCAGGCTCAGATCCACCTTTAAATGCTACTCGTTGCCAATCTTTAGGGTTGGCTACACCAGGATTAATAGTCATCAGAGGCAAATCAGCAACCTGTTCTATTAATCCACAAAGTTCCTCAGCTGTAAAAAACCATTCGACATCAAGGGCGACTGGATTAGCTCCCTCAAATTCATTCACATCAGGAAGCGGTTTTTTAAAGAGTTCTTTCAAGATTGCCCGACGTTGAGCTTCGTTACTTGTGCGATAACGCTTTAGAAATTTTTCATTTCGAGAACTTTTCAAAATAAACAATTCACGCGTAGTTAAGAAAGGACGATTATGGGGTGATACTAACTCAATAGGTTGCCGTCCTATCAGGTTAATTAATGTATCTGTTGCTGTATTGTCGCTTAAAGAAATCATTAAAGCTGCGAGTGTTTGCACTGTCAAGTATGATTTATCTGGCCATGTTTGTAATATTCCAGATGGTAAACTTTTCCAACTGAGTTGCAGTTGTACTACATCTTTCCATGTTCGCTTACCAGAGGCAATTTCTGATTTCAGTGCTTTAAGTACGGCTAGTTTGAAGGCTGAACCAACTGCTAGGGGTGTTTTGGTATTTAATGCAGCTTGTATTCTTTTGCCTTCCTGAACTAGAAAGCTGACTTTACCAGGTAATGCTTTAAATTTAGTAGTCGCTTCTTGTAAACTAATAAATTGAGTTTGCGGTGACTCAAATAGCAACCCTGAAATCTGTTTTTTGCTATTTAGAACTATTTTAGTTGGCACTGAAGCTTGATTAAAAATAACTAAGTAATCTTGTGCATTCTTTTGTACACCTTGATAAGTTCCTAGTTGACTTTTCAATTCGTCAATGATTTGCCGCACCTGTGCGATAGGAACTTGAGCTAAAAAATCTGGTGCAAACCATTCATTCTGTATTTCTTTGCTAGTAAATAATCTTTCTAAAGCTACTTTAGGAGACACAGATTCACTTTGGGTTTGAATCTGAGTTAAAGGTAGTACTTTAGGTTTAACATCTGCTAATGCCATCGGAGAAAACATGAAATTCGTTGTTAGCAAGCTAGTCGATATAAAACTGATGTAATATTGACGCATTATAAAATTAGTAAAGAGTATTTAGAGAAACCTATTCAACTTGATGCACTAGTCTCTATAGATTTTTTTGTAAATAGAAATGATACCAGTGGAGGTTTAGGAGTAAACTTTATTATAGAGTGGGTAGCCCAACTAGAAATGTCTGACCCTGCGGTGGAAGCAGTTATGATTGGTACTGACTTTCACTAAGTAATTTATTTTATCAGTCCCGATAGAGTGATCAAACGTTTCTGATGTCAAACTGATTTCTAACTTTACTGACGAACGAAAGCTCATACTACAGTGTCTTGGTTACGCCTGTAAAAAATATTATCTCCGGTGTTGAGTCAATCTGCACAATGTCGGATAAAAGTGAAACAATTTAAGTTTTATCTTTTTCTATTAGAATTATCAAAAATAATTTGTGAAAACAAGCATAAATATTTATTGTATTATTTTTTTAATTCCCTTTTGATAAATTTTAATAAAAAATATTATCTTTTTTCTCCGGGTGTATTTTAATCATTTCTTCTATTTAACTTATCCTTTTCTTAACCTTGCAGTGAAAATATACTTAATGAATGTTAGCTAATCTTTCTCATAACTACTATCGACAGATTTAAATTCGGAATCTAAGTGTTTTACACTATACAGTTGCTAACACAAATTAGTAGTTGACATTCCACTATCATTTCTCACGCTTTCGATAACTCGGAGAACATCGGATTTTTGTAAATATCTTCTCGGAGTTAATGGCGGAATCGGACTTAACGGACTTGACTGAAACTATATGCTTGTAACTCCGAAATTTACCCGTAATTCCGGTTTCTAGAGTGAGAAGATGAATTATTTTTCCCATAAGTCATGCAAGTTAAAGAACTTGTAATAAAGCTAAATCCAAATACCCAAAACACATTCTAAATTATGGCAATTGAGAATACACCTGTCCCACAAGTTGAGTTAGTAGGTTTTGCTTCTTTACCTGCTGATACCTTTAGTGATGGGCCTGCTTCTGGTGCGGAAATTTCAGCCAATGGCAGAACAGGACCTTTTCCAGGACAGCCAATACAAGGCTTCAGTGGTGTACAGTTTGCTAACAGTAACTCTTTCTACTTCCTCTCAGACAATGGTTACGGTAGCAAAGATAATAGTGAAGACTTTTTGCTGCGAATCAATCGTCTAGACCCGAATTTTAAGGGAACAGAGAATGGAGATGGCGGTGTTAAAGTTTTAGATTACATTCAACTGTCTGACCCTGATAACAAGGTTTCTTTTGATATTGTCAATGAAGGAACTAATGACAGATTACTAACTGGTGCAGACTTTGATATAGAGTCATTTGTTTTTGATAAAGACGGTACAATCTGGGTCGGAGAAGAGTTTGGCCCTTACCTACTGCATTTCGATGCCACTGGTAAGTTATTAGAGGCTCCCATCGCTACACCTGACTTCTTTAAGACTCTAGATGGAGAAGCACCAAAAGTTCTTGGTCATAGAGGTGCAAGCGGCGATCTTCCAGAACACACTTTGGAAGCGTACAAAAAGGCAATTGAGGACGGCGCTGATTTTATTGAGCCTGACTTAGTAGTTACAAAAGATGGGATATTAATTGCTCGCCATGAGCCTGCTTTAGCAATTTTGAACGCTAATGGTACTGTCAATCTTACCAATACAACCACAGACGTTTACGATGTTAGCAAATATCCACAATTTGCCGATCGCCTGAAAACAGTAAGTTTAGATGGAAACCCAATCACAGGTTGGTTTGCTGAAGACTTTACTTTAGAAGAAATCAAAACTTTAGGGGCGATACAGCGTCTACCTTTCCGCGATCAATCCTTCAATGGTCAATTTGAGGTTCCCACCCTCGCGGAAATTATCGACTTGGTTAAGGAAGTAGAAGCCGAGACAGGTAAAAAGATTGGCATCTATCCTGAAACTAAGCATCCCACCTATTCTGCTGATGAAGCTACCTATGTAGGCACCACAGACAAAATTAACAGAAACACCAGTGAAATACTAATAGATACACTGAAGGCAGAGAATTTCACTGATCCAAGTCGGATCTTCATCCAGTCCTTTGAAGTCGGTAATCTTAAGGATCTACACGATCGCATTATGCCTAATGCCGGGGTAGATATCCCACTGATCCAACTTCTAGATGCGGCTGGCATTGAGCTAAATGGTACGCTCATTGAGACTCAGCCTTATGATTTGGAAGTCAATGATGACCCTCGCACTTATGGCGATTTACGAACTCCACAAGGTTTAGCTGAAATTGCCACTTATGCTGATGGCATTGGCCCTTGGAAGCGGATGATTGTTAGCGTCAGAGGTACTGATGCTAATAACGATGGTTTGGCAGATGATATCAATGGGGACGGTTTAGTAAATGAAGCTGACAGAAACCTGTTACCTCCTACTACCTTAGTTCAAGATGCTCACAATGCAGGTTTACAGGTTCACCCCTACACATTCCGCGATGAAGACCTGTACTTAGCAGCAGATTATAAAGGTAATCCAGAACTAGAATTCCAGCAGTTCTTTCAATTAGGCGTAGATGCACTTTTCACAGACTTCCCACTTACAGGGGATAAAGTCCGGGATTTCTTGAGTGATCCTCAGAATAACTTAGTGCGATCGCCACAAAACCCTGATGTTCTTTCAGGAGACGCTTTTGCTAACTTGGGTGGCTCCAGAGGTTTTGAGGGTGGTGCAATCAACGCCAGCAAAACCAAGCTCTATATGCTGTTAGAAGGGACAGTTCAGGGTGATGTTGCTGGTGCTTTGCGGATTAACGAATTTGACATCGCTAGCCGTCAGTACACTGATAAGAAACTTTCCTACAAGCTGGAGAATCCCGCGTATGCGATCGGCGATTTAGCAGTTATCAATGACAATGAGTACCTAGTCATTGAGCGAGATGGTGGTCAAGGCGCTGCTGCTCAATTCAAGAAAATCTACAAAATAGACTTGTCTAAGACAGATTCTAATGGCTATGTAGCTAAAGAAGAAGTTGCAGACTTGTTAAACATCCAAGACCCCAACGACCTCAACGGGGATGGCAAAACAACCTTTGACTTCCCATTTGTCACAATTGAAAATGTGTTGGTTGTTGACAAAAACACCATTTTGGTTGCCAATGACAATAACTATCCCTTCTCCACAGGTCGTCCTGGAAATGATCTTCAAAATCCAGTCATCGACAACAACGAAATTCTGCTGCTGAAGTTGGAAAAGCCCCTTAACCTTGCTGCTGGTTTAGGTCAACCTCAAGCTGAAGACATTAACTTTGGCTCCACTGACAGCGATGATGTTACCGTTCAACCGAATCAAACCTTAATCACAGGTGACGGAGCGGATTTTGTAGAAGCTACTGAAGGTAACACAATCATTGCCGGCAATGGTGATGACACGGTGCTTGCAGGCAGTGACTCCTCAGTATCCGGGAATAACGGTGATGATCAGATATTTATTGGTCAAAACAGTCCGGCTGAAAATACCAGTGCCGATGGTGGCAATGGTGATGATCTGATTGTCGTGGTGGAAGCCAGTGGTAGTAATAATTTGTTTGGAGCAGCAGGTAATGATACTCTCACAGTAATTGAAGGTTCTCGCCAATTGTCCTTCGGTGGCTCAGGCAATGATACCCTCAAAAGTGAAGGTAGCAATAACCGACTCTACGGTGGTTCTGGCGATGACAAACTCTTCTCCAGTGTCAATGACTCTTTGTCTGGTGGTGATGGTGATGATGTGCTATTTGCTGGTCAAGGAGGTGGCAATCGCCTCAATGGTGGCGCTGCTGCTGACCAGTTCTGGATTGCAAATAGCAGTCTACCAACTAGCAAGAACATTGTGACTGATTTTGCGATCGGCGTTGACGTGATTGGGCTGGGCGGTATTGGCGTTACTCAGTTTAGTGCCCTAACCTTGTTGCAACAGGGTAGTGATACTTTGGTGAAAACTGGAAATACTGAGTTGGCTTCATTAGTTGGAATTACATCAACTAGCCTCACAGCAAATGATTTCATTTTCTCTGTTAGTGTTGTGGGTTAATCTGTTCGCCTAGCGTCTTAGATAGCAATCCTAAATCATTCGTGAGCAACTAGATCCTCGACTTCTCTAAGAAGTCGAGGATCTAAATCTTGAGATTTGAACAAAATCAAATAGGATTGCCATAGATGAAGATAATTACAGTTTCAATTCAATATTCAAAGTTAGTTAAATAATAATGTGCCTTTTAACTTTTTTGTAACCCATTGATAATCATTTGTTAATGTTTTTATGGGTTATTAGTATTTGTATTTAATTTAAAAGTTGTCAAGTTTTTCCTAATTACTATATATGTAAAATTAAGAGTTTAAAAAACGACCTCATAAGTATAATTAAAATCAAGCATTTTAAAAATTTATTTGAACTTTAACATATCCTTTCACATAAATAGTAAAAGTGCTTGATAATCAGCGCTTTAACTATTAAATTAAGGTTGTGTACAAGGATATGAATAAATAAGTCTGCATAAACAAGCTATATCTAGGTAAAACATAGTCATGATTGTTAACGGTACTTCAAATCAAGATGAGTTGTACGCCAATAAAAATGATCAGGTTTTTGGTCTTGATGGCAATGACATTTTAGATGCCTCCAATGGTCAAGGGAATAATTTACTTGATGGTGGTTCTGGCAACGATCGCCTTTTTGGGAATAATAACGACACTTTAAAAGGCGGTGTTGGAAAAGATGAATTATTTGCTTTAGATAGTTCTGGCTTTAACACTCTTGAAGGAGGAGAAGACAACGATCGCCTTTTTGTAGTGGAGGGTAGCAATAACAAACTTGATGGCGGTTCAGGAAACGATCGCCTAATAGTTTCCGATGGAAGTGGCTATAATACACTATTGGGTGGAACTGGTAATGATTTACTAGATGTCTCTAATGGAACAGGTAATAACAGCCTTGAGGGTAATGAAGGTGATGATGTTCTCATTGGGGGATTAGCTAGCGATCGCTTATTTGGGGGAATTGGTGATGATTCGCTCTTTGCTGGTAAAAAAGGCAGCCAACTAATAGGAGGTACTGGAGAAGACCGCTTTTTTATTGCTAGTGCAGCCGTTCCTGAAGTAGCTGTTGAAGTATTAGATTTTACAAAGGGTCAAGATAAAGTTGTAATTACTGGAATCCCTGAAATTCAGAAATTCCAAGATTTAAAATTAGAGCAAACAGGACTTGATACAGTTATCAAAGCTAGTATCAATGGTGAATTTAAAGAGTTCGGCATTTTAAGAAATGTTCAAGCTAATACTCTTACACCAGATGACTTCAACTTTATAGTTTCAATTTTCTCAATTACTGACGCTTCAGCAATTGAAGGAAATACCATTACCTTCATCGTTACCCGCACAGGGGATGTCCAAGTTGATGAAAGTGTAACTGTATCTACATCTTTGATTACTGGGGATACCGCCAGTACTACTGACTTTGCAACAAAAACTGATACTTTCACCTTTCAAGCGGGAGAAACTCAGAAAAGCTTTACAGTTGTCACAACTCCAGATTCCCTGTTTGAGCAAGATGAAACTTTCAGTGTCAGTTTGAGCAATCCCACAAATGACGCAATTATCAATCCTACTAGTGGTACAGCTAAGGGTACTATTAACGATGATGATCTAGCGCCTGTATTTGCGATCGCTTCTGCTGCTTCCGCAGTTGAAGGAAATGCCATTACCTTCATCATTACCCGCACAGGAGATTCTCAAGTTGATGAAAGTGTAACTGTATCTACATCTTTGATTACTGGGGATACCGCCAGTACCACGGACTTCACGACTAAAACCGAAACTCTCACCTTTGAAGCGGGAGAAACTCAGAAAAGCTTTACAGTTGTCACAACTCCAGATTCCCTATTTGAGGGGAATGAGACTTTTACAGTCAGTTTGAGCAATCCCACAAACCAGGCAATTATTAATCCTACTAGTGGTACAGCTAAGGGAACTATTACTAATGATGACTCAGTTCCTATAAATGCAGGTGTTACCATCACCGAGACTGGTGACAGCACCAACGTCACCGAAGGCGGTGCAACTGACAGTTACTCTGTCGTACTCCTTGATCAGCCAACTGCTGATGTCACTATTACTATTAATAGTGGTAAGCAAATAAAAACCAGCGTTCAGACTCTCACCTTTACTGCACTGAACTGGAATGTGGTGCAAAATGTGACGTTAACGGCAGTAGATGATGCAGTGGTAGAAGGTGATCATACTGAGATTATCCAGCATACACTTACAAGTAGCGATGCTAATTATGATGGCACTGCGATCGCCTCTGTAAACGTTAACATTACTGACAACGACATCCCACTGGCGAAGAGTGCTGATAATGATATTTTCACCATCAAAGGTAAAGGTGAAAAAGCAAGACTTTCAGTTGAATTGACAGGAAACGGCTCTAATCAGTTATATGAACTAGGAGTATTTGCTGTAGATGATCAACAAGGAAATATTCAAGGTATTGCTCCCGGTGCTGCTGGTTATGCTGAAGCAGCCTTGAATCGAGCCAAGGTGATTTTCTCTTCGCTGAACAATTTCCCCAAGGGCTTTAATAGCGATTTAACAAGCTTGCTAGAATTTACCTCTGGTGAACAACTGAGATTTTACTTGGTACGCAATAGCACCACTGATAATGTCTTAGCTGGACAAACTGCCTTTACAGATGTAGTGTTTTCTGACTCAACAAATCTTAAAATTGAAAGCTTGGGCGATGATGGCTTCTCCCTCGCTTGGAAAAGCCAGGATTTGGTAGTGAGAATTCAAGCCACAGAACAAGAGTTGCCTTTGGGAACAGGTTTGCAAGGAAAACAACAAGGAGAACTGATTGATTTACGAGGTGTAATCGCTCAGGTAAAAGCAGATTTTGTAGTCAGCAGAGAAGCTGCATTCAACAACTTTATCGGCTTCTATCAAGTGGCTGATGAAAATGGTGGCATTGATACTAATGGCGATCGCACAGCAGATATTCTCGTCGGGCAGGCGGGTTATACTGAAGCAGCAATTCGTGGACGTGTTCCGGGTATTGACCTAACGGTGAACAACCAAGGTACAGCAACTTACACTGGTACTTTTGGGAGTGATGCCATTTTTGCGCCATTTATTATTATTGATGGTAGACCCGATGCCATTCTCGATAGTAATGCCAATAACAATCCGGCAGTTTACTTTCTATTCTTGGGCGCTAACTCAGACAAAGTAGATCACATTCGTCTGTTAGGAAACAACACCTTTGGCTTTGAAGATTTAGTAAATGGTGGTGACAAAGATTTTAACGATGCCGTTGTGCAAATTAATCTGACTATCGTCTAGCAAAATGATATCAAATCCCAGTTAATTACGCTGCCATTTTAGATAAATTTCAGCCTATTTAATACAGCTTTATAACCTCATCTCCCTTGCGGGATGGGGTTATTTATGCGCTAAGTCTAAAACTGGGATTTACTCAGTTTATTTACCGAGGTATCACCCCGATTTACACAATAAACTGTATGGTGTATTACTCACATTGCTAACAAAGAATATTACTTTTACTAGCAAAAACAGGTGTGAGAAAGCTAAGACACTATTAATAAAAGCAATCATGACTGTATCATTTACAAATGCCACTAACTTCCTAACTGGGACAAATCCCAATTCCGTTACTACAGCAGATATTAACGGTGATGGTAAAAAAGACTTGGTGGTAGCTAACTTAGGTTCCAACAATGTCTCGGTGCTGCTGAACGATGGTAATGGCAGCTTTGGCACTGCCACCAACTACCCAGCTGGGACATCTAGCAATTTTGTTGCTGTAGCAGACTTCAACGGTGATAGCAAACTAGATTTTGTAGTCACAAACTATACTTCTAGCACTGTCTCGCTATTACTAAACAATGGCACTGGCGGCTTTGGCACTCCCACCAGCTTTTCAGTTGGGGCAGAACCCAATTCCGTTGCTGTAGGAGACTTTAATAGTGACAGCAAACTAGACTTGGTGGTAGCTAACTATGGTGCCACCGATGTCTCGCTACTACTGAACAATGGCAGTGGTAGCTTTAACGCTGCCACCAGCTTCACAACTGGGACAAGTCCCCATTCCGTTGCTGTGGGAGACTTCAATAATGACGGCAAGCTGGATATTGTCACCGCAAACTATGATTCTGCTAATGTCTCTGTGTTGCTAAATAATGGCAGTGGCAACTTTAATACTGCTACTAACTTCACTGCTGGGACAAGTCCCGCAGCCGTTGCGGTGGCAGACATTGATGGTGACGGCAAGCTGGACATTGTAGCCGCGAACTATGATTCCAACAATGTCTCTGTGCTGCTGAACAATGGCAGTGGCGGCTTTGATGTTGCCACCAACTTCGTAGTCGGGACAAATCCTCGTTCCGTTGCGGTGGCGGACATTGACGGTGACACCAAACTGGACTTAATTGTAGCTAACTCGGGTTCTAGCAATGTTTCAGTGCTAGTGAACGATGGCAATGGCGGCTTTGATGCTGCCACTAATCTCACAGTCGGTTCAAGTCCCAAATCCGTTGTTGTGCAAGACTTTGACGGTGATGGTAAACTGGACTTGGCAGTAGCTAACTCCGGTTCTGGCAATGTTTCAGTGCTGCTAAATACTTTCAATTCTGACCCTACAGACTTGATCTTGAGTGTTATTGCTGTAGATGAGAATGTAGCTGCGGTAAGTGAAATTGGCATTTTAACCACCGCTGACCTAGACATCAACGACCAGTACACTTATGGTTTAATAGCGGGTATTGGCGATACTGATAACGCTCTATTTACCATTGTCGGCAGTAGCCTACAAATAAAGAATTCCCCCAATTTTGAAAGCAAATCAACTTACAACATCCGGGTAGTTAGCACAGACCTCGGTGGATTCATCTTTGAGAAGCAGCTAGTTATCAATGTCAACGACCTCAACGAAAAGCCTACAGACTTGATATTTAGTGGCGCTATTAGCAGCGATGATGATGATGACGATGACGATGACGATGATGACGATGATGATAATAATAGTAGTGGTGATGGAGATGATGATGACGACGATAATGATGATAAAAAAATCATTGGTATCTTCAGCACCATTGACCCAGACAACAATGACCAGCACACTTATAGTTTAGTGGCGGGTACTACCGATAATGATAATGGCGCATTCATCATTGAAGGAGATAGCTTAAAAATTAAATCTGACGTGACTAAATCTAGTTACAAGATTCGCGTCCGCACTACTGATATTGGTGGACTTTCTTTTGATAAAGATTTGGCTGTTAATATTGAGGGTTTTGGGTCTACTACAAATACCCAGGTGACAACAACTTTCCAGATGGTTAATGTTACTCAAAATATATTTACCGTCAAAAGTAAAATTAAGGGTGGTAAAGGAAAACTCTCCATTAAGATTAAAACCAGCACTTCTAAAGAGGTGAATGAACTGGGTGTATTTTTCGTTGACGATGAACAAGGTACGATTAACGGTATAGCCCCCGGTGCAGAGAGTTATACACGAGTAGCTCTAGAGCGCTCAAAAGTGATTTTCTCCTCCATTGCCAATCTACCCAAGGGTTTTAAGCACGCCGACCTGAAAAATATTGTAGAATTTGACTCTGATACCAAAGTGAGATTCTATATGGTATCTAACAGTACTACTCAGGCTGTACTTTCTGGAAAAACATCTTTCTCCAATGTCCTTTTTTCCTCAGCTACAAATAGCAGCACAGAAGAGGAAGGGTTTTCTCTGAACTTCCAAAATTTGGTTGTGAATGTTCAGACAACAGAGCAAGAGGTATCTTTAGGTACTAGTCTGCAAGGCAAATATCAAGGCGAACTGATTGATTTACGGAGTATGACACAATCAGTAACAGCCGAGTGTGTAGTCAACAGAGAAGCATCTTACAACAACTTTGTCGGTTTCTATCAGATAGCTGATGAGAATGGTGGTATTGACACCAACGGTGATGGCACAGCAGATATTCTCGTTGGACAGGCTGGTTATGCCCAAGCTGCTGTGCGTGGGCGTGTTACAGGCATTGACTTGACAGTAGACAACCAAGGTTCTGCAAAATACACTGGCAGTTTCGGGCCTAATTCTCTGTTTGCGCCATTTATTATTGTCGATGGTAAACCCGATGCCATTCTCAATAGCAGTAACAATAATAAGGTGTACTTTGCATTCTTAGGTGCTAACTCAGATAAGGCAGATCACGTTCGGTTATTAGGGAATAACACCTTTGGTTTTGAGGATTTCCTAAATGGTGGTGATAAAGATTACAACGATGTCATTGTGCAGCTAAATTTAAGTGTCAAGGCTGCGTAATATCAAACCTAAGTAATTACTTAGTAAAATCGAACAACCTCATCCCAGTTGCGGGGTGGGGTTATTCTATGTATATCGATTAAATTGACTTGATATTAATTAAACTGGTAAATTTACTGAAGGCAGTTATTGTCTTTCCTTCATAAATTTAGTAGTTGATTCCTCTATGGTGACAAAAATCTTCGCCTTTACTTTTCCAGTTAATTTTTATTAAATTAAGCTAGCAAAAAAGTGATGAAGAATTATTTCATAATCGGTCATTGGTGCTGTTTAATGAGGAAAGCTCACTAAGTTTCCTCATCAATGATCCTACTTAATACCCATATTCAAGAATTTGTAAAAAATCATTCTGAAATTTAAAATTTTTTTATTACATAATTCTTAATTAGGGTATTTACTTAGGAAAGCATCTGTGATATTTTCATGTTGATTATCATAAAATTAAAATACGCAACGCTAAGTTTGACAACTGCGCTTCTGTGTCTTGGTTTGATGATGAATATCCATATTGGATACTTGCAACGCTAAATATTGATTTAAAGCTGTATAAATTATGTAGTGTTAACCAAGTGATAACCTTTCCTCGATCTATTTACACTATCTTTGGTTTTGAACAATGCATAACAGTAGGAACCCTGTGATATGAATGCAGGTATACAATTAGACGAAGCTACCCTCTGTGTTTTTACATATTTAGGCAAACTTAATGCCACAGAAGTTTTGCCCCTATTGGCATAAAACCAAACATTGGTACTGTTAGCAAAAGAGATACTCTCTAATATTCTCGACTTTATTCCTCACTTTTACCTTTGACTTGTTTTATATGACTTATATTAAGAACACTTTTCCCGAATTTCTCACCACCCTAGAAGGGTTTGAGCAGTTACCAGATGAAGCGATCGCTAATTTATCACAACAACTCCAAGCCTGGCGCTATCGCATCGGTCAGAAAATCATCGGTAAAGAAAGTCTCCCCGACCGGATCACCATAATTTATGAGGGACAAGTGCGTTTGTTGGGATACGAACCCCAGACGCAAATGCCAATCACCTTAAAATTACTGCAACCAGGGGAAATTATCGGCGAAATTGGTTTGTTGCGCGATGTTGCCTGCGAGACAGCGATCGCCTCCACCGAAGTAGTATGTTTAACCTTAACTGCATCTGCGTATTTGAATTTTCTGTCTTCATACCCAGCATTTGCCGAAGCTCGTAAGAACCGCAGTTATTTGATGGAAGTTTTTGAGATTCTCGGTTTCCATTGGCAAAAGCAAGCGATCGCAACTTTAAATCTCAAAGAACTGGCAGAAAACGCCTTACCACAGGCGAGAGTACATTATCTTCCTCCAGGAAAAACTTCATTCAACCAACTGGATAGCGAAAGAATCTGGTTTGTAAGTGGCGGTGGTACAGTAACGAATTTATCACCTGGCGATCGCCTAGAATCGGACGATGACAGAGACAAAATTCAAGTCATAGGTCAAAACCCCGCACGGTTGCTTGGTATACATCCGTTAGATTTGATCTTAAAAGATAGTCATCAGATAGAACTTGTGGTAAGGGACACCAAATCAGATAGCGCAGAGGAAGAGGAACTAGATATCCCCTACGCATCAGACGAAGTAGTTCCACAGACAGCCCCCCAAACCTCAAAGATTTCGTCAAAAGGCAAATACCCATTTTTTAGCGGTAAGGGAGAACTAAATACAGCCTTTGCCTGCTTCCAAATGCTCACGAAACACTTAGGAATACCGTTTCGTCGAGAGGTGGTTCGCCGGATCTTAACTGAGCAAGTCAAACGTCAGGGTAGTATATCGTTTCAAGTTACTGCTTACCTGGCAGAGTTAATCGGACTCAAAGCGCAGTTGGTAGAGCTACCAATTGCTTCGCTGCCGCGCATTCCTACACCAGCATTGATTCGCTATGGTGATAGTTTTGCCGTTTTATATGCAGCAGATGCAAATACTATGGTTGTGGGTGTACCATCCAAAGGAATTGTGCGCTGCAAACCCGCTCAATTGGTTGAACAATTAGATGTTGATCCAACCAACTTTCCGCCCCAAGTTAGGGTATTGCTGCTCAGTGCTACCAACGAAACACCCCAAGAGCGCTTTAGTTTACGCTGGTTTATACCTTATTTGGCACGCCACAAGCGAGTCCTTATAGAGGTCTTTGTCGCTTCCTTTTTCGTCCAGTTGGCAGCGTTGGCAAACCCGCTAGTCGTCCAGTTAATTATCGACAAGGTTATCACTCAAAATAGTATTGGCACCCTACATATTTTGGGGGTTTTGCTATTAGTCGTCGGGCTATTTGAAGCAGTGTTGACTACCTTACGAACCTACCTATTTGTCGATACCACTAATCGGATCGATATGGGTTTAGGGTCGCAAATTATCGATCACTTACTACGTCTACCGTTGCGCTACTTTGAACGCCGACCGGTGGGTGAACTTTCCACACGGATCAACGAATTAGAAAATATCCGCCAATTTCTCACCGGCACTGCCTTAACGGTGGGGTTAGATGCTCTCTTCTCGGTGGTTTATATCGGTGTGATGCTGATTTATAGTTGGCAACTCACCTTAGTAGGTTTAAGCACGATTCCCGTGTTTATCATTATTACTTTAATCGCTTCTCCCACCATTAGCAGACAGTTACGTGCCAAAGCCGAACGCAACGCCGAAACTCAATCTTATTTAGTGGAAGTGATGTCAGGAATTCAAACAGTAAAAGCGCAAAATATCGAATTGCGATCGCGCTTTTCTTGGCAAGAACGTTACGCTCGGTTTGTCGCTGCTGGTTTTAAAACAGTTGTGACTTCCACCCTCGCTAACTCTACCAGCAACTTTCTCAACAAACTCAGCAGCTTACTGGTTTTGTGGGTAGGAGCTTATCTCGTACTCGAAGGAGAATTAACTTTAGGCGAATTAATTGCCTTTAGAATCATATCGGGTTACGTCACCAGCCCAATATTGCGTTTGGCTCAACTCTGGCAAAGCTTCCAAGAAACGGCGTTGTCTCTAGAACGTTTAAGCGATATTGTCGATACACCACAAGAAGGAGAAACAGACCGTTACAATATACCGCTACCTACGATCACCGGAGCAGTAAAATACGAAAATGTTTCCTTCCGCTTTGGCACGAGTGGCCCTCTGCAACTTTCCAATGTCAACCTCGAATTTGCTCCAGGTAAATTTATCGGTATTGTTGGCCAAAGTGGTTCTGGTAAAAGTACGATGATGAAGTTACTGCTTAGACTTTACGAAACTGAGTCCGGCAGAATTTTGATTGATGGTTATGATATTGCCAAAGTGGAACTTTATTCACTACGACGACAAATTGGTGTAGTTCCTCAAGAGACATTATTGTTTGACGGCAGCGTTCAAGAAAATATTGCCCTAACAAATCCCGATGCGACAACCGAAGAAATTATCGAAGCGGCTCAGGTTGCGTGCGCCCACGAGTTTGTAATGAGCTTGCCCAACGGTTATAATACGCGGGTGGGAGAACGAGGTTCCGCACTTTCGGGTGGACAACGACAAAGAATTGCGATCGCCCGTTCAGTTTTACAACGACCAAAATTATTAGTTTTAGATGAAGCAACGAGCGCATTAGATTATCCCACAGAACGGCAAATATGTCTCAACTTAGCCAAAGCATTCAAGGGTGATACAGTATTTTTTATTACCCACCGACTGAACACTGTGAGTAATGCAGACATGATTGTTGTCATGGATAATAGCAGGGTTATAGAACAAGGTAGCCATCAAGAATTAATGGCTACTAAAGGTCATTATTATTACCTGTATCAGCAACAAGATGTGAGCTTGTAATAAGTCATTGCTAGGGGCATGGCATCAGAAGATTCTCTATTTGACCAACATTCCATAGATACAGCAATCACCAGATAGTAGGCACTATCACAAATATCAAAATCCAGGTTTTCGGCATCGGTAAATAGTGCCTACCCTACAAAAAACCCCAAGTCTAAAATCCAAAATCTAAAATCGTTATGACTCAACTTAATGGAAATCACCTCAACGGCAATCATAAAAACGGCAATCATAAAAACAAAGTAAAGCAAGATTCACGGGTAATTACAAAACAACAGAAAGCGGCTCCAGAGCCTTTAACTGACTCAAATACTCAAGACTTTGAGCAAGCCGTTATTTTGCGCCAATCTCCAATTTGGTCGCGGGCAATCATGGTTACACTAATGGGGTTAGCTTGTTTTGGAATTACTTGGGCTTATTTTGCGAAAATTGAGCAAGTAGTGCCAGCAACAGGACAATTAAAGCCGCAAGGAACAATCAAAGAAGTTCAGGCTCCTGTTAGTGGAGTGGTAAAAAAAGTTTATGTTAAAGATGGACAAGCAGTAAAGCCAGGAGACTTGCTACTGACTTTTGATTCCATAGCTCCTGTGGCTGAGTTAAATTCTTTGAACCAGATTCGCATTGCATTAATTAAAGAAAACCAGATTTACCGCCGATTGATGAGTGCAAGTACCGCCACAGGATCGGAACTGTTATATTTGCGCGGTAATTTGCCACCAGAAACTGCTTTTCTGCTGAAAAGTCGGGCAGCACTCGTAGGAGAAAATGAATTCTTGCGGACTCAATTAAAAAATTCCGGTCAAGATTTCGCGCTAGGAATTGATGAGCAACGACGTCTACAAGTTGCCAAAAAAGAATTAGATTCTCGCTCTTCATCGGGACGATTGGAAGTAGAAAAAACCAAAAAACAACTTACTCAAAATCAAATTAAGCTGGAAGATAGTAAAGCAAGTTTAGCTATTCAACAAGGGATTTTAGATAAACTGAAGATATTAGCAGAAGAAGGTGGCATTTCTCAGCTTCAGTATCTCAACCAGCAACAAGAAGTACAAAACCGCACGGCGGAAGTAGCACAACTAGGTGAGGAACTGAAACGCCTAGAATTTGATATAGAAAAAGGCCAGGAAGACTTAAGCAATACAGTCGCTGTTTCTGATAAAAACATTTTGGATAAGATAGCTGATAACAAACAGCGTATTGCCGACATCGATAGCCAATTCATGAGAGTTGTGCTGGATAATGAGCAGCGTTTAGCAGATGTCAATAGTAAAATCTCTCAAACACAGTTAAACGTTAGATATCAAGAACTCCGCGCACCTGTAGCCGGAACAGTTTTTGATTTGCAAGCAAAAAACCCTGGATTTGTAGCGACTCCAACTACAAAACTGCTGCAAATTGTCCCAAATGAAAACTATATAGCTGAAGTTTTCATCACTAACAAAGATATTGGTTTTGTCCGAAAAGGCATGAAGGCAGATGTCAGAATTGACTCCTTTCCTTACAGTGAGTTTGGCGATATCAAAGGAGAAGTAACTGGAATAGGGTCAGACGCATTACCGCCAGACCAAACACATCAGTTTTATAGATTTCCGGCAAAAGTCTCATTGGATAAACAATCTTTAGTAATTAATGGTAAAAGCGTCTTTTTGCAGTCTGGTATGTCGATAAGTGCCAATATAAAGGTACGCGAAGAACGGACTGTGCTTAGTCTATTCACTGAATTGTTTACCAACCAAGTTGATACTCTTAAAGAGGTACGATGAAGAGTGCTGAGTTAAAAGTGCTGTTAGCGGATAGCTAAGGTTTAGCCCGTGCTGAGTTAAAAAACCTCAGCACTCATAACTCAGCACTCGGAACTCAGCACTCATAACTTAGCACTCAGCACTCTTCATGATGATTTATTCTCAACGCATCGAACCTGCTCCCGGACAAGAATCAGTTTGGGATTACCCCCGTCCTCCTCGTCTGGAGGACACAAACAAACATATCCAAATTATTTTTAATGGGGTAACAATTGCGGATACTCACAGCGCCAAGCGCGTTTTAGAAACTAGTCATCCACCCGTTTACTACATCCCTCCTGCGGATATCAAAATGGAATATCTGCACCTGACACCGCAATCTAGCTTTTGCGAGTGGAAGGGACGCGCTGGTTATTATACAATCGCCGTTGGTGAAAAAGAAGTTCAGAATGCTGGTTGGTTCTACCCCGACCCTACACCAGCCTTTGAATCCATGAAAGATTATATAGCTTTTTACGCTCATGTCATGGATAGCTGCTACGTGAATGACGAAAAGGCACAACCACAACCAGGTAATTTCTATGGCGGTTGGGTTACTAATGATATCGTTGGGCCATTCAAAGGCGCTCCCGGTACTTGGGGATGGTGAGGAGTAATTTAAAATTCGGCGTTGTATAGTTACGGGATAAATGTCTCACGCAGAGGCGCAGAGACGCAGAGAGAATAAGGAGTTTAGATTTTAATATGTAAAATTTTATTCCTTGATTCAGCAACGCCCAAAAGTTATTTAAACGATGTTTTATAGAGACGCAATTTTCCTCGCATCTCTACAATGTGTTTAGATGAGTTTTATTCTGCGTTCACAAATTCCAAGTACCCATTGCTAAGTTCTTTCACCGCTAAATCATAAAATTGCTTACCGTGTTCTGGCGTTGCTAAAGCTGGATTTGAACCCATGCGTCCATCTGGATAATGCACTCGAAAGTCAGTTGCACTATAAATTCTGTGTCCACTTGCAACTTCTGGTGAGAGGGGTGCTTGCTTAATCGCCTCTGGATAAACGTACTGGGTGAGGGCTACTTCACTTGGGGTTGCATGAGAACCTTCTTGATCGCCATATAATTCTTTAGCTAGCTTATATACAGAACTGCACATAAACCAGTTTGCTACTTGACATTGTACCTGTTGGGCATTGGCAATCTGCAAATCTTCTAAGTGAGCGTAAGTTTCTGAGAAAGCAGCTTTGAGGGTGGCGATATTACCGCCGTGTCCGTTGATAAAGTAGAACTTGGTAAAACCAGCTTTGGCTAAACAAGTTACATAGTCTCGCACTACTTGAATTAAAGTGCTAGGACGCAGACTGATTGTACCGGGAAATGCAGTATGATGCAGTGCCATCCCCACATTGATTGTAGGGCCAACGATCGCTTGAGTTGATTCACCTACCCCACGAGCGATCGCTTCTGCACAAATGGCATCAGTGCCAATTAACCCCGTTGGCCCATGTTGCTCTGTGGAACCAATAGGAAAAATAATTCCCTTTGACTGCTGTAAATAAGTTTCGACTTCTTGCCAAGTACTTAAATGTAGTAACATTTTTGATGATTTTTCTCGATAAAATTCCAGTGGGACGAAACCTTTTCTGCTAAACAGCATCTTTTGTAATTAAACTCCCACTAACACGATTATGAACTTTCTTTGTTTCCATCGGCGGGAATCACTATGAAATCCCATCATTTCTGCCAAATTTGGAGGAAATGAGACTATTTATTTCTATGAATATTGTTTAGGTGATGGAGTCGCAACGAGTTTCGACAGATATGGATATAAGCAATTTACCGATTCTGCTACTTTATCCTACAACACTCGCTGCGAACCTCCTTATAATAGAAATCAAAATTGAGTTATGAGATGTAAGTTTTTGGGATCATCAACAAAACAAAGGGGATCAATCTTCGCTGTAGACTATTCAAAGTAATAATGTTTTTTGACGTTACTTGTAATCTCCCATGTGCAGGACATACCAGCAGGAAAAATCACCAAATCGCCTTTACCCATTTGCACTGGCTGTCCACCATCAGGAGTAACAACTACATCACCTTCTAAAAGGTAGCAGGTTTCTTGAGAATCATAAGTCCAAGGGAATTTTGAGATTTCTTTTTGCCAAATGTCCCATTTGGACACACCTAATTGATTAAGATGTTGTTGACTGGGTTGATGCTCAATTTTAATTTCCATACTGTGCTTTCTCTAGTTGTGTTCAGCAGTAGGATTGGATATCCTCTCCACACTGATCTACTAGATAGCATAAAGCGCGAAAACGCAAGTACACAAGTTCGTCATAAAGCGGATTGAGCTTGCACAGTGGGGGAATGTGTCCTACTTTGCGACCAAAAAGCATGATATCACGCTCAAATGGACACTGGGCAGGAATCAACTTAGCAATAAATTGGGCTAATTCCCGATTCGGAATCTCGATTTTGTCAAGCCATTGACGTAATGGTTGTAGTAAATCTAATCTAGTTTGAGCAAATTTTTTTTTACTACCTGCTTGATTATTTTCTTCTAAAGGGCTAATAAAAGCAGGTAGAAAAATACGTCGGTTGTTGGTTTTTAGCATAGTTGTGAGCAAGGTTTTCCTTGTGTAGATGAACTATTTGCCGACTGGGAATATTACCATGTAATTTGTCTGGTAAATTTGCATTAGGCTTAGTAAATTATGAAGAAAAATAAGCACAATGCAAACAATTTACATACATCTCTGGGAGGAAATAGTTGAACTAATTGTTATTTAACCCTACCAAATCAAGAAGAACTGTCCCGTTAAATACAAAATAACAAAGAAAATATAAAAATGGCATTTCCTTAACTTATGGATTTGTGATCTTGGATATAGCAATTTTATATCTTAAATATAAATGCCTGGTTCTGAAAATGCCTAGTATCTGAAGATGTACTTTAGGAAAGAAAAATACAGTTTTGATCTTACTCCATATAGACTTTACTAGGATTAGCCTCTAACTATCTAGCGATTTTAGGCTATTAAATATTTAGTAATCTGTCCAATATGTTACACTAGCTAACTTAGACATTATCTAATAAGTAGCAAGAAATCCTTTGATAATTCCCAGCTAATATACTTAGAAAGTATAGTATTTATAAAAATCTTTGCAACACGTATATCAAATGTAAGGGCGTACCTCTGTACGCCCTTGTCAATAAATATTAGATATTTTGTGAAATGGTATCATCGCTAAAAGCTTATTTCTTAAAATGTCTCAAGTCGTAACGGTCTTGATATTTGCTGATATACTCCACATTCTGTTGCTCTAATTTTGACAGCAATTTAGATGAAAATGCCTTTGGTGAATATATGGGACGATACCAAGGTTGGTTATTAAAGTAATCTTGTAATTCAGGAGTGTCAAAACGGCGGCCGTGACTGGCAAAAATTGAATTTCGCATAATATCTAATTCAAAACCGTTTTTACCATCCAAATCTGCATCAGTTATAAGTCTTTGGGAAAGCCAGAAATAAGTGTTGACAACTGTAGGTATTGATGTAGTTGGGGTAGGTGTAGATTGAGTAGGAACAGATGGGTTTGTTGGTATAAATTTGGGAGTTTCTATCACGGGGCTTGTGAGAGTTGACGGTGTTTCGGAAGATAACACCGTTTTGTCTGCTGTAGATTGAGAAGATTTTGTTAATACCTGGCCAATAATTACAGATGCACCAATTAACCCACCTGCGATTAAACTGCCTATAAGAATATTATTCTGACTATTACTTTGAGGGTTAGGCTGTGGCTTAACATACACTGTCTGAGGTAGCGGTGCAGATACCGATTGCGTTGGTGGAATTGGATTTGCTATGCTCTGCAAAGCATCTAGCATTCCTCTGGCTGTTGAGTACCGATCGCGCGGATGATAAGCGATCGCTTTATCGATCACTCCTGCTATGATTGAACTAACATGAGTGGCATACTGTCGCCACACTATTTCACCCGTCTGGGAATCTGTTTCTAGTTGTTGCGCTGCTCTACCAGTCAGCAAATAAATTACCGTCATTCCTAAACTATATAAATCACTCGAATAAACTGGTCTACCTGCGGCTTGTTCACTCGGCATATAACCAGGTGTACCAATCACAATCGAACTGGTAGGATTGCCTTGAGAATTCACTACTGTTCCCATTGATTCTCGCACAGCGCCAAAATCAATCAGCACCGGTTTACCATCGCGATCGCGCACAATAATGTTATCCGGTTTAATATCGCGGTGAACGATATGCTTAGAATGGACGTAATCCAGGACAGGTAGTAAATTCATGAATAATTCCTGGATAGCGCTTTCACTAAATACTCCCTGCTTCTGGAATTTCCCAGTTAGGGTATCGCCTTCAATCCACTCCTGAACTAAGTAAAATTGCCCACCTGACGAGAAATAGGCATACAATGCCGGAATCTGGTCATTTGCGCCCCCAAGTTCTTCTAAAATAGCTGCTTCCCGTTGAAACCTCTCTTGGACTATTCGGTAAATTTGGGGATTGTTGTGAATCGGTCTTAGCTGTTTGACTACACAACGCCGCTTTGAGGGCATATAGGTATCTTCTGCTACATAGGTTTCACCAAACCCACCAGCACCCAATGTACGGATAACTTGATAGCGATCGTTCAGCAGCTGTATTGTCATAGGAGATTACAAGCGATATTCATAAGATAGTTTTCCCCATAACTACCTTCATTTCAAATCTAGTAAACCTTCTTCTTTCAATTTAGGATTGAAGCGAATTTGCATTTGCAAACCACGCACTTCTAGCAATTGTGTTGAAATTTCTGCTTCTACTCTCCGGGCTACATTTTTAATAATTTTCATTTGTGCTAATTCGTCATTAGCTGGATTTTGATAATTTGCCTGTTCTTCAGGTGTCATTACCATTTTGATATCAATGGGATGAGTCCATTTTTCTTTGTTATCCCCATTTCCCCAGGGTACGCTGCCATTTTCAGCAATCCAAGCATTCTCAATATTTTCTAAAATTGTGCGACTAGGGCGCTCAATAGTTTGAACCTTGACCCAATAACATTGCTGTGGCTGACGAACTAAATGCTGCTTGAGGCTGAGATAAACATCACGGGAATACCCGACAAATTGCAGCACTTTTTTT
Source organism: Nostoc sp. WHI (assembly GCF_015714725.1). GTDB lineage: Bacteria > Cyanobacteriota > Cyanobacteriia > Cyanobacteriales > Nostocaceae > Nostoc. The sequence continues at coordinate 25,556 of NZ_WBKM01000038.1, read as the reverse complement.
TGGTCAAAGATCGCATATACGCCGATTTTACCTTGAAATTCTTCAGGTAATTGACCGCGATCGCTAATGTAAGGAATGTATTCTAGAGTTGCTAAAGAAGAAAGATTTGTTTCAGGAGTCATAGCTCAAAGATAAAACTTGCTATTTGCCTTCGTAATTGAGAATTGCTAATTAGGGAAAAATTATTTTTAAAATTACTCATTACTCAATTTTTGGTAAATTGCACAAAGGCGACTAGGTTTAAAAATTTTAGCACTGAACATGAAATTTGGTGGGACGTTGATGATGACATATTCATCAGATTTATAATACTTTTCAAACTCTACTGGCATTCCTTTAGTGGTAGTTAAGCTATAAGGAACTGGCTGGAAAAGTAGTTCTGTAAATTTAACTTCCTTACACCGCAACTGTTGACAAATTTGATTTAAAAAAGCCACGCTTGTCAATAACTCGAATAGAGTTTCTTGAAGCTCAGGTTCGAGAGTGAAACTGCCATCAAAGTTCTGGACGATTTTAAGAGACATTTTCTGTATAGCTAGTTTTTAACAACTAAATAATGATAGAGGGTAGGCAACATTTTGCACATTGGTGATCCAAAAGCACTGGTTAACAAAGCCTACCTTCTTAAGCAGATCAGCCTTGTGAAAAATTACCACTTTAAGATCAGCCTATTGGATTGTGGAACTTCTGTCAGCCACAGGAGGAAGCTAATATGATTAAGAATTGTAAGATAGAGCAAAATAAAAAGGCAAAAGAAGATTTTCTTTTGCCTTTTAATAGAGACGCGAAATTTTAGCTTTCTATTTCGTCGTCGAAGTCGTCTTCTTCGTCTTCTTCTTCCTCGAAATCCTCTTCTTCTGCTACTTCATCGGCAATTAATTCATCATCGTCATCTAAAACTGACCTTTCTGCACGTCTGCTGCCAAAGCCAGATTCCCCAAGAGTAGGAGAATCTAAATTATAGGTGCGAGCCGTGCGGTCATCTAAGACCATATCCAACGGGTCATCAACTTCATCCAAGACACTACTGCTAATCTCAGTAGCATAGTCCTCGATGGCACCGGGTTCATCATAGGTATTGTACCCAGTACCAGCCGGAATCAATCGCCCGATAATCACGTTTTCTTTTAATCCGCGCAGCCAGTCGGATTTGCCTTCGATAGCGGCTTCGGTGAGTACCCGTGTTGTCTCTTGGAAGGATGCGGCGGAAATAAAGCTGTCGGTGTTCAACGATGCTTTGGTGATACCCAACAATACTGGAGTATACTGGGCCCTAGCACCGCCTGTAATTGACATAGCTTCGTTCACCTGCTCAACTTGGCGCAGTTCCACCAATTCGCCGGGAAGCATTGTAGTGTCACCACCATCATCAATCCGCACTTTGTTGGTCATCTGGCGAACAATTACTTCAATGTGCTTATCAGAAATATCAATCCCCTGAGATTGATACACCATTTGCACTTCATTCACCAAGAATGTCTGTACCTTCTGCAAAGCAATGCTAGCACAAGCATAGATTCCGTCTTCGGAACCCAGGCTAAAGAAGATTTCCAAAATTTCGTGGGGGTTAGATGGGCCATCTGTCAACGGTTGCCCCGCTAATACAGTCGATCCATCTGGCACAATCAAATTTTGTCCTGGGCCTAGAGGATAATCTGTGATTACGCCATTTGATTCTATGACCTTGATGGCGATCGCTTCATCACCACTATCGGCGTAAACTACCTTGATTTCACCAGCCCGCCGACATAAAATACAGGCTTCTTTTGGTTTACGAGCTTCAAGCAGTTCTTCAATCCGGGGCAAACCTTGAATAATATCTCCGGTTTTGGCGCGTTCAAACACCAACAACACCAAGTTATCACCCCGTTGTACCAAATCGCCATCTTCTATCTGCAACACAGCACCAGGGCTGACTCGGTAGGGGCGACCGATGCGGGTAGTAATAACGTAGTTCTGAGTTTGAAGTGAGGAGTTAGGAGTTTCGGAATTAACTCCTAACTCTTCACTCTTAACTCCTAACTTTTTAACGTCCACTACTTGCCCTGATTCTGGGGCAAAAACTCCCGGAGCAACTTCTGTACCTTCTACTAGCAAGTCACCCACTTTTACCTTGGGCTGAGTACTAGTATTGGTGATCAGCCTGTCAACGTCGCGCAACACTAAACAGCGACGCACGTTTTCGGTTCCTTTTCGGACGCCCCGGACTATTCCCCCTTCTTTACACAAGATTTGGGTACGTGCGACGACAGATCCGGGGGCGATGGTTAGCCCATCGTGTACCTCAAGTGTCGTCTCGGTGCTACCTTGGGTGGCATCGGCGGTAATGTCTCGACGAATTACTAAGGACTCCAAAATCACCAGTTGCAAGCGCTGAACTTCTGGGTCTTCGGTATCTTGTACCAATTCAATATCTGCTGCTAAAGGCGAAGCGTTGTGGTCTTGTTCTCCTTCTTGCTCAATTTCCAGCACTAACTGGGTTCGCAGCAGTTCTACACCTTCAACTGACTTGACGCGTTCTGAATCTTTGTAAGGCAGTCGCTGCACTGCCCGCAACTGAATTGATCGTCCGGTTTGTTGACTTACCGATGTCGTTGATGGCACATCTGGATTATCCGGTACAGCAAACTCGACTACTGGACGACTCAACAGAGCAGGCCCTTCTGGTGTCTCCACATACTGGATATAGCGTAATTCCGTGGCGACGCTGCCTTGAAACTCCTCGCCTGGTTGAATGAAGGTGTTATCTCGCCCGGTGACTGATTCTGGATCGTCCACCATTAGCAGTTCCCCTGGCTTAACCACAACTTCCCGCAGGATGTCGTTTTTCTGGGTAACTTCTACCACACCACTGTTTTGGCAGAAGATATCCTTCACCACTTCAGTGCCAGCTTCTACAAACTGACCATCTTCTACCAACAACAAGGAGATATCTTTATTAACTTCGTGGCTTTCTTCAGGAATCCACAACAGCGTACCGCCCTGTACAACTTCATAACCCAGCTTGGCTTTGCCTTTTTTCTGGACTTCGACACCCGCGAATTTCAGGAATCCGCCAGTGGTTGTCCGATAACGGTCATCAATTAACTCAGCTACTACTTGACCATTTTGCACTTTTGTGCCTGGTGTAGCCCGGAGGTTAAATACTTGGTTGTTGCCAGTGGAGACTAAGTAGTTATTACGTCCTTGGGAACTTTGGACTGTCACAGTTGCCTGGTCTAAGACCACAGAAGCAGTGATAATCTCAATTTCCCTGGTACTCTTACCTGGGGTAGCTTCTGGTAAGCGCACCACACCGCCGTGCAAACTGGCTAACTTGGTTTCTGCTAAAACTCCATTAGAGGCGATCGCATCACCATTTTTTACCAACAATTCTGCACCCGGCGGTAAGTTGTAAACTTCCCCAGATAAAATCCAAATCAAGCCACCCCGTGCAGCTGTGATTGTGGTATTACCCTGACGGTCGGTTTTTTGTTCTGGGACTACTTCGGCAAATTGCACTTCCCCCGCTAAGTCAGAGGCGACATCTTTAACTGCTTTTTCTGTATTAGTCCGAGTTGTGCGTCCACCGAGGGCAACCTCTGCTAACAACTGACCTTGTTTTACCTGATTTCCATCAAATACATATAATGTTGAACCTTGAGTCAGATGAACCTCTTGGTTGTCTGGGATAAAATCACCTACTTTTGTTGGCTCCAAAAGCATGATGCCATTAGCCTCAACATACAGGGCATCTTCTCCGTGGCGAGTCCGATATGTTCTGGTCTTCAGTTTGCGGGGAAGCTTGACAGTTCCATCGATTTTAGAACGCACTTGTTGCGCCACTTCCCCAGTAAACACACCACCCGTGTGAAATGTCCGCATGGTTAACTGGGTGCCCGGTTCGCCGATACTTTGAGCAGCAATAATCCCCACAGCTTCGCCCAAGTCTACCATTTTAGCGTGGGCTAAACTCCAGCCGTAGCAGTGTTGACAGACAGAACGTGCAGCCTCACAAGTTAGAGGACTCCGCACTACAACTTCTCCCACCCCAGATTTTTCAATTTTCTTCGCCAAATCCTCAGAAATTGGGGAATTGCGTGGTGCAATCACTTCTTTTGTCACCGGATGCATCACATCTTCGCCAATTACCCGTCCCATCAAGCGGGTTGCTAGAGGAATCAAAGTTTTAGCACCTTCTGTCATTGGTCGCACGGCAAGACCTCTAGTGGTGCCGCAGTCAAATTCCCGAATAATCACATCCTGGGATACATCCACCAAACGGCGGGTAAGATAACCAGAGTCAGCCGTCCGCAAAGCAGTATCCACCAATCCTTTTCTGGCACCGTAAGACGAAATAATGTATTCCGTTACAGTTAATCCTTCACGGAAGTTGGTTTTGATGGGCAAATCGATAATTTCCCCTTGAGGATCTGCCATCAGTCCCCGCATCCCCACCAATTGCCTGACTTGAGAGATGTTCCCCCGTGCGCCGGAGAATGCCATCATGTATACGGAGTTCAGAGGATTAGTCTTCTTGAAGTGAACGACTACTTCATCTTTGAGGGCTTCACTGGTACTGTTCCAGGTATCAATTACCTTTTGGAAACGTTCTACTTCGGTGATTTCTCCTCGTTGGTAACGGATTTCGGTGGCGCGAATTTCTTCTTCGGCTGCTTCTAGGAGCGATCGCTTAGTTGGTGGCACCATCAAGTCATCTACACTGATGGAAACCCCTGCTTTAGTAGCGTAGCGAAATCCCAAATCTTTCAGTTTGTCCGCCATCACTGCGGTTCGCGCCGTACCAAAATTCGTAAAAGCCCAAGAAATTAAATTTCTCAGTTGACCTTTGTCAACCACGCGATTGCGAAAAATCATTTTTTCGTTAGTCATTAGTCATTAGTCCTAAGTCATTGGGCATTGGGCATTGGGCATTGGGCATTGGGCATTGAGCATTGGTAATTTTTCCCATTCGCTATGCCCCATGCGCCATGCCCTACTCCCTAACTTGCTAGTGCTTCCTGAATGGCGTTATTGTAAATAACACGACCAGGAGTTGTGTATATATACTGAGAAACTACATTCCCCTTAGCGTCTTGTCTGACTCGGCGGAACTTATAGAGTAATGTCCGACTACCATCGTCGTTTTCCGTCACTTCCACAGGTTCCGTATCCGGCTGGTCTGATTCTATTTCACCGTCAAACCGCACGTAAATATAGGCGTGCAAGTCAACTTGGTCTTGCTGGAAAGCCATAATTACGTCATCTAGCGAATAAAAGTACTTTCCTGCACCTTTTGTCGCACCAGGATTTTCTGCTGTTAAGTAATACGCCCCCAACACCATATCTTGGCTGGGCGTGATGATGGGTTTCCCTGTGGCTGGTGACAAAATATTGTTAGAAGCCAACATCAATAACCGTGCTTCCGCCTGACTTTCTAACGACAGAGGAACGTGTACCGCCATTTGGTCGCCGTCAAAGTCAGCGTTAAACGCTGGACACACCAAAGGATGCAGTTGAATTGCTCTACCTTCTACTAAAATCGGTTCAAAAGACTGAATACCCAAGCGGTGCAACGTTGGTGCCCGATTTAGCATCACTGGGTGTCCTTCAATCACCTCTTCCAACACATCCCACACACTGGGGTCATTACGTGATATCAGCTTTTTCGCAGCTTTGATATTATTCACCATACCGCTACGAATTAGGCGGTTAATCACAAATGGTTGAAATAGCTCAATTGCCATTTCTCTAGGCAAACCACACTGGTGAATTTTCAGCTTTGGCCCGACCACAATTACAGAACGTCCAGAGTAGTCAACCCGTTTACCTAACAAGTTTTGTCGGAAACGTCCTTGCTTACCCTCAATAATGTCGGACAAAGATTTCAGGGGTCGGTTATTTGCCCCCACCACAGTACGTCCCCGCCGACCATTATCAATCAAAGCATCCACTGCTTCTTGCAGCATCCGCTTTTCGTTCCGCACAATAATCTCTGGTGCCAAAATTTCTTGCAAGCGTGCCAAACGATTATTGCGGTTAATTACCCGCCGATACAAATCATTCAAATCGCTGGTGGCAAACCGTCCGCCATCTAGCTGCACCATTGGGCGCAAGTCGGGGGGAATCACGGGAATAACTGCCATTACCATCCACTCTGGTTTGGAACCAGTAGCGATGAAGTTGTCAATCACTCGTAGTCGCTTAATTAGCTTGGCCCGCTTTTGTCCCTTGGCATTGCCAATTTCTTCTCGCAGGCTTTCGGCTTCTTGCTCTAAATTGATATCGGCAAGCAAGCGCAACAGTGCTTCAGCACCAATACCTACCTCTACGCCCTGTAGCTGAGAATCTTCGCTATAAATTTGGTCTTCTATTTCCAACCACTGGTCTTCACTCAGTAGCTGTTTGTAAGTTAAAGTTTCGGCATTACCTGCACTCAGGACAACATAAGAATTGAAATAAACGATCTGCTCGACATCCCGCAAAGGCATATCCAAAAGAATGGAAATATAGCTAGGAATGCCTTTGAGATACCAGACGTGAGCTACTGGCGCGGCGAGTTTAATATAGCCCATCCGGTGGCGACGCACCCGTGACTCGGTGACTTCTACCCCACAGCGCTCACAGACAATGCCTCTGTGACGGACTCTTTTATACTTGCCACAATGGCATTCCCAATCTTTCGCGGGACCAAAGATCCGCTCACAAAATAAGCCATCCATCTCCGGCTTGAGAGTTCGGTAATTAATCGTCTCTGGCTTGGTAACTTCACCGACTACCTGACCATTGGGCAATGTTCTCTCGCCCCACTGCCGAATGCGTTCAGGGGAAGCCAGTCCAATTTTTACGTAGTCAAACTGATTAGTTTGGGCAGGTCTCATTTTTAAGTACTGAGTTCCGAGTTATGAATTATGAGTTTTGAGTATATTGAGTTTTAAGGTTTGAATTAAGAGAAATCCAAGTGCTAAATGCCAATTACTGAGTTTTTTAATCCTCAGCAACGCCAGTTGCTTCTCTGCCAGAGGCTCTGCTAACGCGAACAAGTCAGCAGAGCCATAGACCAGTTACCTGCGACGGGAAACCTGTCTCGTCAACAGTGCTGGCTCACCAATGCACTGGTTTTTCAGCACTCAGCACTCCTTATTCGTCTTCTTCCAGGGATTCGCGGGAAAGAGATTCGTAGGTGGGTCGAGGAGGTGTGCGGCGGGCTGATTGGTCTGCCATCAAATCGACTTCCACATCTAGGGAGCTGCCATCTGCTTGAGTTTCTACCTTGTGTACGGCAATGTCTAATCCCAATGATTGCAACTCGCGCATTAGAACCTTAAAAGACTCTGGTGTTCCAGGTCGGGGAATTGCTTTACCTTTAACGATCGCATTTAGGGCTTCATTTCGTCCTTGCATATCATCAGATTTAACTGTGAGTAATTCTTGTAAGGTGTAAGCCGCACCAAAGGCTTCCAATGCCCACACTTCCATTTCCCCGAACCGCTGACCACCTTGTTGGGCTTTACCACCCAAGGGTTGCTGAGTTACGAGTGAGTAAGGACCTGTGGAACGAGCGTGGATCTTATCATCCACCAAATGCACCAGTTTCAGCATATAAGCCACACCGATAGTAATTGCTCGGTCAAAGGGTTCGCCTGTACGACCGTCATACACCATGATTTTGCCGGGATTATCTGGGTTATATACCCAGTCTTTTCCTGTTTCATCGCGTGCTTCTTGCAACTTGCCATGCACGATTCGGCGGGATGACTCTTCACCATACATTTCGTCAAAGGGAGTAATCTTAAATCGTACTCCCAAGGTTTGACCAGCCCAACCCAAGAGGCACTCAAATACTTGTCCGACGTTCATCCGACTGGGTACACCCAAGGGGTTAAGTACAATGTCCACTGGTGAACCATCGGGTAAATAGGGCATATCTTCTGCTGGCAATATCCGAGAAATAATCCCTTTATTACCGTGGCGTCCTGCCATTTTGTCACCAACTTGGATTTTGCGCTTTTGGGCGACATACACCCGGACTACCATATTGGCTCCCGGTGGCAGTTCATCGCCTTGTTCACGGGTAAACAAGCGCACGTCAACTACGCGCCCTTTTTCACCGTTTGGTACTCGCAAGGAATTGTCTCGCACATCCCGCGCTTTTTCACCGAAAATCGCCCGCAACAGTTTTTCTTCTGGCGGTTGGTCAGATTCACCTTTGGGTGTGACTTTTCCTACCAAGATATCTCCAGCTTCTACCCACGCCCCAATCCGAATGATTCCCTGTTCATCCAACTGACGCAAGGCATCTTCCCCAACGTTGGGAATTTCTCTGGTGATTTCTTCTGGCCCCAGTTTCGTCTGTCTAGCTTCAATTTCATATTTTTCAATGTGAATTGAGGTGTAGATATCATCCTGCACCAGTCTTTCCGAAATTAAAATTGCGTCTTCGTAGTTGTAGCCTTCCCAAGGCATATAAGCAACTACAATATTTTGTCCTAGCGCCAATTCGCCACCTTCGGTGGAAGAACCATCAGCCAACACCTGACCAGCAACAACACGCTCACCAATGCGGACGAGAGGTTTTTGGTTCAAACAGGTGTCTTGGTTTGAGCGTTGGTATTTGGAAAGGGTGTACTTAACTTCGGGGGTTGCCAGTTTCGGACGGACGCGAATTTCTGTGGCATCTACATAGGTAACATCTCCATCAGTCCGCGATACAATCACCATCCCAGAGTCTCTTGCTCCTTGGGCTTCCAAGCCTGTACCTACCAGAGGACGTTCTGGTTTGAGCAGAGGTACTGCTTGCCGTTGCATGTTCGACCCCATCAGCGCTCGGTTAGCGTCATCATGCTCCAAAAAAGGAATCATGCTGGTCGCTACTGATACAATTTGTACTGGAGACACTGCTACGTAGTCTACTTGCTCCGGTGTTGTGGTGGAAAATTCTTGGCGATAGCGCACTGGCACTTGGGGTCCAATAATGTGCCCGGTTTCATCTACAGGAATATCTCCAGGAGCAACCCGCAGGTCGTCTTCTTCATCGGCTGTCATGTAAGCCGGAGGCAAATCAAACCTAACTCGCCCATTTTCTACAGGTCTAAATGGCGTTTCTAAGAAACCGTACAGGTTCACCCGTGCATGGGTTGCTAAGGAGCCAATCAATCCAGCGTTGGGGCCTTCTGGTGTTTCAATGGGGCAAATACGTCCATAGTGACTAGGATGAATATCCCGCACAGCGAACCCAGCGCGTTCGCGGGTTAAACCACCAGGGCCAAGGGCACTCAGGCGGCGTTTGTGGGTCAGTTCTGCTAGGGGATTGGTTTGATCCATGAACTGACTCAACTGGCTAGAACCAAAGAATTCTTTAATTGCTGCTACCAATGGTTTAGGGTTCACCAAAGAAGCAGGAGTCAGCACTTCGGCATCAGATACGGTCATCCGTTCCCGAATAATTCTCTCTAAACGGTTTAAGCCTACCCGTACTTGGTTTTGTAACAATTCACCAACGCTTCTTACCCGCCGATTCCCTAAGTGGTCGATGTCGTCGATATTACCAATGTCATATTCTAGGTTGATCAGGTAATCCACGGCTGCCAAGATATCCCCAGCAGTCAACACGCGCATTGTGTCGGGGACAGAAAGGCGCAATTTCTTGTTGAGCTTGTAGCGTCCGACACGACCCAGATCATAACGTTTCGGGTCAAAGAAACGAGAGTCTAGGAGTTGTTGTCCGCCTAAGACTGTGGGAGGTTCACCAGGACGCAGTTTGCGATATAACTCCATCAGGGCTTCTTCTTCAGAGAATTGCCCTTCTTTTTCGATGGTTTTTTGGAAATATTCGGGGTGGCGTAAAGCGTCAAATATTTCGTTGTCTGATAACCCTAAAGCTTTTAGAAGTACCTGCGCTGATAGTTTGCGGGTTTTGTCGATGCGTACCCACACCAAGTCGTTACGGTCTGTTTCAAATTTTAGCCATGCTCCCCGGTTGGGAATTAAGCTAGCTGAGTAAGTGCGCCGCCCGTTTTTGTCTATTTCTGATTTGTAGTAGACTCCGGGACTCCGCACTATTTGGTTGACAATTACCCGCTCGGCTCCGTTAATAATAAACGTGCCGCGATCGGTCATCAAAGGCAAATCCCCAATAAATACCTCTTGCTCTTTGATTTCCCCGGTTTCTTTATTAATCAGGCGTGTGGGAACATACATTTGGACGGCATAAGTACTATCCCGGCGTTTGGCTTCTTCGACGTTGTACTTTGGCTCCTTGAGTTTGTAGTTATGACCCAAAAAGTGCAGTTCTAATTTACCCGTATAATCTGTGATAGGACTAAAGGAGTTAAGCTCTTCTATCAACCCTTCTTCCAAAAACCAGCGAAAGCTTGACCTCTGGATTTCAATCAAGTCGGGCAACAGAAAGGCCGGTTCCATATATGTTTCTTTAGTCATGCCTCTACCTTTGTCAACCTGGTTAAATTTTCGCTTGGACACTGCTGTTTGACGTTTCCCATTGCTAGCCAGTGTCCTTAGCTGTTTGGGAATTTCTTCTTACACACCTGCTATTTACAGATGTGGGCAAACGCAGCGATTAAAGCTGGCTGGAATGAGCAATTTTGAGAAGGGGATAATTGCCCTAATCGGTGACTCAGAGACCAAAAACCAACTATAGTCTTGATTCAAGAAGAATATACAATTGAGATATCCCTGAGTTTTATCTACTTTCCTCACTTCCCCTCCAAAAAGTGCGTTAATTTGCTTACGCAACTCTACACGGCGTGTCTTAAATGCACCCTGCTGTTTATCCTCTCAGTAATATCTTTAGATATTCTCAGATTGAGGGAATGATCCGCACCTTGTCGGCTTTGAATCAGAATGACTTGATTTTGCTGGATTGTACTCACAAGGCAATTTCGTTTAAGGATTTTGTATAGGTTGAATAGACATGAAGCCGATGTTGTGCAAAAGTTTAGCTCCACCTGAGTTGGCACGGTTAGTAATATGTCGAGAGCATCCGCTTGTAGAGATTTGGAGGATGGCCAAGCCGATAACAGCACGGAAAATTCAGATGAGAAGTTTTACATTCCTTCCTTTATCATTATGGCGCAAGCAAAATGTTTTTGAGGGAATAATATTAGCATATTTTGTTCCCCCTAAAGGTTTATTTTTTTAACATAACTTAACAAAAGACACTAGGACACACTTGCTATTGACAAACCGAATAATTCACAGGCATTTTTGGTGGTTTGATGGGCGATCGCCTCTACCGTTTCCTGACGCAGTTTAGCTACTTGCTCGGCTACATAAAGCACGTAGGCCGGCTCGTTGCGCCTCTCGCCTCGTTTAGGAACTGGAGCGAGGAATGGACAGTCTGTTTCAATCAGTAGGCGATCGCTACTCACCATTGCAGCTGAGGATTGGATCGCTTTGGCGTTTTTGAACGTTACTGTTCCGCTAAAGCTGATGTAGAAGCCTAAATCGAGAAACCATTGAGTTTCTTCTGGCGTTCCTCCCCAGCAATGCATGACGCCCCGCACTCTTTCTCCTTTGAGTTCCCGCCATTTTTGCAACACTTCTCTGGTTGCCACAGCAGCATCGCGGCAGTGGATAATCACTGGTAAGTTGAGTTCAGAAGCGATCGCTAGCTGTGACTCAAACACTATGTACTGTTGCTCATAGTTATCAGCTTTGTAAAAATCCAGCCCCATTTCCCCAATTGCCACCACATTCGAGTCAGAATTCGCCAAAGTTTTGATTTTCTCGGCTGTCTCGTCATTCCATTTATCAGCATCTAAAGGATGTAATCCCACCGCAAAGCTGATTTCGGGAAACTCTCGCGCTATGGATTGAATACTGGAAAACTCCTTAGGGTGAACACAGGAATGTACTAAACGCACTACACCTGCTTCTTGCCACCGCGCTCGCACTGTTGCTAAATCCGGCTGGAAACTATCAAAGTTCAGATGAACATGTGTGTCTATCAGTTGCATCTTTTGTCCTACCCTGCGGGAAGCCCTTCTCTACGAGAGGCTGCGCCAACGGGTTCAGCAGTCGCTCATGGGGGAAACCCCCAAGACCGCGCTGCTTCACCGCTGGCGCGTCTATGTTGTTTGTCCTTCATCATGATGATGACTAAGGACAAATGACCAATGACTATTCAGCCGTTTGTGTGAGAGGTTTTAGTCTGTGAGCCAATCTTGACTTTTTCCTGGCCCCATTGTTGGGATGAAGAATACCCCGTTTTATTGCTTTATCGATTTTGGCGTAAGCCTCGGATAACCGAGCCTGTACTTCTTGGTTTAATTCTGGGGTAGGATTAGCTGTATAGGCAGTTACAGCATTCAGGTATTTCTTCATCAGCGTCTTGACTGCTGATTTATAAGATTTATTACGCAGTCGGTTACGTTCTGCGATTCCGGCACGCTTGAGAGCAGACTTTGTATTCGCCACAATCAATCCCAAAAATACTATTAATATGTACACACACTACTAGACTTACTAATATAGCAGCCAAATTGCCAATATTATAATTTCCTAAAAAAAATCCTGCCATTGGGGTAATGAGATTAATTACTGGGGAAGAACTATCCCCAATCCCTAATTAAATGTGTCGTCAATTGAGTAAATGCGTTATAATTAAGATATATCAATAAAACTAAGCAATTAAGTCACCTTCTCAAGCAGAGCATCTGGTGGCAGTCTTGGGAGTATCAAAAAAATCCAGGTTAAGCTAGAGAAGAGAATTAGAGTGAGTTCTATACCCCCAGTGGGTAAAGAGCAAGACTAAATCTCAGTTGGGAATATTATAATTTTGGCATTGTCTTTACTCCATGCTGCGAATTATTACTCAGCAGGCAGACGTCAGAGCAGAACTACAACGGATCTGCGATCGCACCCACGACGAACAGGTGCTTCATAAAGAAGCAACGGTGCGGGAAGTTTTGCAAGCCGTGAAGCGCCAAGGCGATAAAGCTGTATTGCATTACACAGCCGAATTTGATCAACAAATCCTGAAAGCGGAAGAACTCCGAGTTACAGGCTCGGAACTTGATGCAGCCTATCAGCAGGTTTCAAAGGAGTTGTTGGGCGCACTTCGGCTAGCTTGCCGCCAAATTGAAGCATTTCATCGTCAGCGAGTTCCAAAAAGCTGGGTGCACTTTGGCGACGATGAAATAGTTTTGGGCAAACGCTACACCCCCGTAGATCGAGCGGGGTTGTATGTGCCTGGTGGTCGTGCTGCGTATCCCAGTACAGTGCTGATGAATGCAATTCCGGCTCATGTTGCTGCTGTACCCCACGTGGTGATGGTAACACCACCAGGCGTAGGGGGTGCAATTAACCCAGCAGTGTTGGTAGCTGCCCAAGAAGCAGGAGTGCAAGAAATTTATCGCATTGGGGGGGCACAAGCGATCGCCGCTTTAGCCTATGGCACAGAAACGATTCCGAAGGTGGATGTGATTACTGGCCCTGGTAACATTTATGTTACCCTAGCGAAAAAACTTGTTTACGGCATCGTCGGCATTGATTCTTTGGCAGGCCCTAGTGAAGTGCTGGTGATTGCCGATGAAACCGCAAATCCGGTGCATGTCGCTGCTGACTTGTTAGCCCAAGCCGAACACGATCCGATGGCGGCAGCAATTTTGCTGACGACGGATGCTGCTTTGGCGAAGAACGTGCAATTAGCGTTGGAAAGACAGTTAGTGGATCACCCAAGGCGAATCGACACAGAAAAGGCGATCGCTCACTACGGCTTGATTGTTGTAGTGGAATCGCTTCAAGCAGCAGCAGAACTCTCAAATGAATTTGCCCCCGAACATCTGGAATTAGAAATCAAAGACCCTTGGGCACTATTACCACAGATTCGCCACGCTGGGGCAATCTTTTTGGGTTACTCAACACCAGAAGCTGTAGGAGACTATTTGGCAGGCCCTAACCATACCTTGCCAACTTCTGGAGCTGCTCGCTATGCTTCAGCGTTAGGGGTTGAAACTTTCCTCAAACACTCCAGTATTATTCAATACTCCCAAACAGCACTGCAAAATGTGGCTAGTGCAATTGATGTGCTGGCAACAGCAGAGGGCTTACCCTCCCATGCTGACTCAGTACGACACCGGATTCAGCAAGAAGAGTGATTTGAAATGCTTAATTTTTTCTTATACTATTAGCAAAAGTCACTCTTCTTGCTGCAAACTGAAAATTTGGATGGGGCGATCGCACCCCATTCGCCCTTTAAGCATCCAAAAGTCGGGGATTGCTGAACTGTAGTTCCTTGGAGTGGGTTTGCCTTTCCAAGAAACTGGTGAAAAGCTTCTCCAAATTAGTTGCTACAACCCACTAGACTGAAAGTTGTATGAAACTAACCTATGGCGCAGCTTCAAATATATAAACTAAGTTGGCAGAGCAAAAATTGGTTTAGTGTCGCTGCCGAGGAATTTTGTTAGATACTTATGTAAGGTGTCTACTCTTTAGGAGACGAGAGCGGTGCTAAATACTGTTTTGGTAGCTCTGGACGGTTCGGAAATTGCAGAACGAGTAATTGAGACTTTAGATAATTTGGCATTTTCAAAAGATGCCAAGATTATTCTTTGCCATGTGTTTCCCACGCCAGAGTCAGAAATGGAACTACCTGCTGATCGGCCTCAGCCAGAGTCCCCAACATTTTCTTATTTTAATATTGAAAAACAACTACAATCTTATCAGAAAAACTTATCAGTCACAAGTGAGTTAGAACTGGTAACTGGTGATCCTGCCGAAGAAATTATTCGCCTTGGTAATATTTACAAAACTGACTTGATCATAATTGGTAGTCGGGGGTTGATTGGGATGAAGCGAATTGTTCAGGGTTCTGTTAGCAGTCAAGTTGTGGAAGAGGCTAATTGTTCGGTGTTAGTCGTCAAACCAGGGTAAAAACTTACAGGGGAAGCAATGACTATAACCACCCCAAAACTAACCTTTGATCAATACCTGAAATATGATGATGGCACTGATACCCGCTACGAATTGGTCAATGGAGAACTAATTCCCATGAGTCTAGGAAGTGGGCAACATGGGGCGTTAGCAGAATTTCTCAATGTTTGTTTCCGAGCCGAAATTCTCCGGCTAAGGTTGGATTGGACTTCCAAACAAATGGTTATCGGTATTCGTTCCCCCCTGCTGGCAGATGGGATACATCAAGGATTCCAGATGTAGTTGTGATTCCATTGCCTCAGTGGCGAGAGTTGAGAAACCGAGAGGCAGTTATTGAACTCAACGAACCACCCCCCTTGTTAGTGGTGGAAGTAGTTAGTGAATCAACAAAGATTGTAGATTATCGAGCCAAGCGAGTTGAATATAACGTTTTAAATATTCCAGAGTATTGGATTGTCGATCCATTAACGAACAAAGTGACTATTTTTATGTTAATTGAAGAATTATACGAACCGATAGAGTTTGTTGGTAGCGATCGCATTCAATCTCAAACTTTTCCAGAGTTAGAATTAACAGCTGAACAAGTGTTAACAGCCGACAATTAAAAATAATTTAATGATTTGAAAATTTAAATGCTCACTTAGTTGGTGCGTAACTTTTTTAGAGACGCTTACATTTTCAATTTACCTTGGTCAAGCAGTAAATTTATTTTGAGAAAAGCAAGGCTGCTCATAGATTTGTCGGCTGATTCAGAAATCTGGGATAGAGACAAGGAAAATCCCCTTGTCCCTACATTCAGTCAATTCAACGCCCTTGAGTTGCCAAAAACTGACGCAATCTCAACAAACTTAAGGTTTGACCCAAATTCAAGGGCAAAATTGAAACTCCTTCTAAGCGAGACTGTACCCAACCTTCTCCCCAGTACCATTCGTGAAACCCGTCAATGCCTCCACTGAGTAAGAAGCGGAGGCAGTTGGATTTTACGATGTCTACTTGATGATGAATCTGGACTGGGCCAGTCCAGCTAGTAAACTGAAATCCAGGAAGCAGTTCTTCTGGCATTCCTGGGGCAAAGCGCTGCCCTAAGAGCCATTTTTCTAGTTGCACCGGATGCAGTAGACTGTCACGAATTGCATCTGTTGGTGCTTCGATTTCGATCCGCAGTTGACTTTGTTGAAAATTACCCAGCATTTTTATCCGATTACCTAAAGGTGAGACATCGCTATTTCTAATATTGCAAATACAATCACTGATTATTACCGCGTCACTTTTCTACGAGCGGAGAACTTAGAATAGAAAAGGTGAACTTGTTAAGAAATGTAAGGTTATTCATGGCGGATCAGTTAATTCGTGCAACAGCAGCCGAAGGTGGGATTCGTGCCGTAGGTGTGATCACCACGCGTTTAACAGAAGAAGCACGGGGGCGTCACAAGCTTTCCTATGTGGCAACGGCAGCACTAGGTCGGACTATGGCAGCAGGCTTGTTAATGGCTTCTAGTATGAAACGAACTGGGTCGAAGGTCAATGTTCGGGTCAAGGGCGATGGGCCTTTGGGCGGCATATTGGTAGATGCCGGACTAGATGGCACGGTACGCGGGTATGTGGGAAATCCATCTGTGGAATTGCCTCCCAGTGCCAAAGGAAAGCTAGATGTTGGTGGTGCAGTGGGTGCCGGCTACCTCTACGTTGTCCGGGATATCGGTTATGGTTATCCTTACTCTAGTACAGTAGAACTAGTTTCTGGTGAAATTGGCGATGATGTGGCTCATTATCTGATGAATTCCGAACAAACACCTTCAGCTTTAGTTTTGGGTGTGTTCGTGGGAGCAGGTGGAGTTACAGCTGCTGGAGGATTGTTGGTACAAGTATTGCCCAAAGCTGCTAGAGACGAAGCCCTAGTAGAAAAGTTGGAATCACGGGTAGCAAGTCTCGCAGGATTTACACCGTTGTTGCAAGCTGGGAAGACTTTGACTGAAATCTTTAATGATCTGCTAGGAGACATGGGACTGGTAATCTTTCCAGAAAGGCAAATATTGCGCTTCCACTGTGGTTGTTCTTTTGATCGCGTTTTGGGGGCACTCAAGATTTTGGGAGAAGCCGAACTACAAGATATGATTATTAAAGATAATGGTGCTGAGGCAACTTGCGACTTTTGCGGCAACGTTTATCAGGCAAGTAGCGATGACTTAGCTCAACTAATTGCCGATTTGCAAGCTGAATCTACCGTTTCAGAATAAAGTATAAAACAGCACTGAACTTTTCGATTGATAATGGTATTCTGTGGAGAGGGATAATCAAAAAAGTAGCTTTTTAATGATCAGAAAGTTACTATGACAACAATGGAATTATCGACCTAAAATAGAGCGCTATTCAATTATTTTGGTGTGAAAGATGACAGAGCGGGATATTCCAGACAGTTGGTCTTCAGCCAGTGGAAGCGAGCCAGATCAAAATACAAGATTATCTCGAACAGAACAATTCGGTGAAACTCAGCCATTTGATGGCCCAACTACTGGTTCTACCTCTAAGTCAGTGAAGCGGCGAAAAAAAAACGATTCAGAAGAAACTGCCCAACTCAGTAGTACTTCTGGAAAATGGCCACGCTGGATGAAAAGCTGGACGTTGTGGCTAGTACTACTAATGTTGATTCCCGGCAGTGTAGGATTCTTGGCAATGGCAATGCTGCTAAAACTGCCAACTGCTCCTAACTGCCCATCAATTTTTTGGCCCCTAGCAAGTGCTTCGGTGCGGCTACACTGCGCTCAGTTGGCGGCTTCCAAGGAGACAGTCAACGATTTATTGCAAGCGATCGCTTTGGTGAAACAACTACCAAAAAATCACCCGTTGCATGGAGAAATTGATCGTTTCATCGAGGAATGGTCACGAGATATTTTGAAGTTAGCTGATCAAAGTTTCCAAACAGGGAATTTAGAGGAAGCGATCGCTACTGCTCAGAAAATACCCGAAGACGTAACAGCTTATAAATTAGTTAATGAGCAAATCGACAAATGGCAGTCGATTTGGTCAAAAGCAGAAAAAACATACAACGGTGCGATCGCCGAAGTGCGGGAAAGGCGTTGGCAATCGGCATTCATGTTATCCGCCAGAATGCTGCGCGTAGATAATCAATACTGGGCGGGTACTAAATACGACCAATTGAATCGTCTAATTATCACAGCGCGGGAAGATGGCGATAAGTTAGGAAAAGCTGAAAACTTAGCAAGTAGCAAAGTTGTTGATAATTTATTAGAAGCTATCAAGTTAGCCGAGTCCATTGGTCAGGAAAGTTACATTTATCAAAAAGCTCAGGAGGCGATTCCTGCATTTGGACGCAAAATGCTGGAATTGGCACGGGCGAAACTAGATAAGCAGGATGCGGATGAAGCACTGAATATTGCTAGACAAATACCGGAAAGTACGAAACTACAAGGCGAAACAGATGACTTTATCGCCATAGCTGACGCCAAAAGAAGTGCTTGGATAGGTAATGTTTCTGGTTTAGAGGCAGCGATCGCCCAAGCACAACAAATTGAACCCACAAGACCAGTGTATAACGAAGCACAAGAATTGATTGCTCGTTGGCAGTTGGAAATTGAAGATGTTGCCAATCTAGAAAAAGCGAGAATATTGGCTAGCCAAGGAACAGTCAATAATTTAACAGCAGCGATCGCCCAAGTACAGCTCATCCCTGCGAGTAACCCCAGGGCCACAGAAGCTAGGCAAGAGATGGGTCGCTGGCGTGTACAAGTGGAGACAATTGAAGACCAACCTTACTTAGAACGCGCCGAACAGATAGCAATATTCGAGGATATTAACTCATTGCAAGCTGCTATCTCTGAAGCCAGTCAAATCCGTAGAGGTCGGGCATTATATCCAGAAGCACGGAACAAAATTCGCACTTGGACAGGAAAGATTCAGCGAATTCAAGACCAGCCTTACTTAGATCAGGCACAAGAACTGGCTCAGAGTGGAAATCTTACCGCCGCCATTAGCACAGCTCAACAAATTGCATCGTCGGGAAGGGCACTTTCTGGGGAAGCACAAGCTGCTATAGATGAGTGGCAAGGGCAAATCCGCACCACAGAAAACTGGAGAAAAGCGCAGGAAGTGGGGGCAGTTGGCACGCCCGAAGCCTTGCTTGAGGCAATACGACTGGCGGATCGGGTTTCAAACAATAGCATCTTACGTATGGATGCGAATCAGGCTATTGACCAGTGGAGTCAGCAATTGTTAGAAATAGCACGCTCTCAAGGTCAGTCTGATATTTCCAGAGGAATTGAAATTGCCAAATTGATTCCACGCGGTAGTGCTGCTTATAGTGCGGCGCGAGAGCAAATTAGAACTTGGCAGGAATTTCTCAATCCTCAACCGCAGCCTCAGCCTGAGCTTGAGTCTCCACAATTGCCACCATCAACGACTACTAATGGGCAGTGATATTAATTATTACAGCAATTTTCAAGTCAATATATGACCCACATTCCGCAGATGTGACTCAGATTATTGATATTTTTGAAAAAACAGCCAGGAAAATTTTATCTACTTAATTTTTCTGGTTGAGGTTGACTTTTTAAAGCCCAAAAATAGAGAAGATTAAGTAAATTAATTTTATGGGCTTTAAAAATAGATTGCCTCTCTCAAATAAGCCAGTAATTGACGATAAAATCAACATGATAATTTTAGCCAAGACTATTTCAATCTCCGCTAAATATTTTTATTTACTACTTTTATTAAAAATGATCTACATCTTTTTCGGTCAAATAACGTCAATCAAATAATTAGTGGCAGACATCTTAGCAGCGCGATTGTACGTTTTTGCACCGGAAATATTGCAAGCTTCTAACGCCTTCTCTAAATTATTATGAATAACTTGAAAAGCATCGGAGTAGCTATTATAAATCCGTTCTTGCGTGGGCGTTAACTCAATTTCGAGAGTGGCTGTGATTGTTACCAGCCGTCCACCGTCAACCAGTCTTTGCAATGCCGAGTTGATGTGGCGAGGGGTGGCATCAGGGTTGCGACTGTTGATTTTCGGGGACGACGAAAACGGTGGATTCATCAGAACAACCGAAGGCTGAGAAATGCGGGCTAAATAATCGTTGATTTGTTCGGCGTTGACCCCAAATAGTGGAGTGTCTGGAAACAACCGACGCAGAATCTTTGATCTATCGGGTGCAAGCTCGTTGAGCATCAGACTTGCGCCTTGTAGTTTCCCAAATTGGGCTATTAAGCCAGTCCCGGCACTTGGCTTCGCTACTTGCTTTCTGTACTCTTTCGGATTACCATATCGAGCGTTCCAGTTTAATTATCTAGGTAGCCGAGATTTTCTAGTAATAGAGTCACCCCCCTTTCGTTTAACTCTTGCCCCCTTAATTCGTGCCACTTCTGTTTGATTTCTTGGAAATGCGGTCTTCTTCCTAATTCTGTTGCCCATTTTATAATTTCTTCATACCAGTCAATCTGCTGTTGTGAGGATTGCTGATTATTTTTAGAACTACACTAACCAACATCAAGAACACACTCGTAAATATCACCTGGTTCGCTGTAAATCCTCCTCAACCTTCAGGGCTTCTTGAGAATATGCCAGTTGGTTTTTATACATCTCTGCCAAGGATTGTAACTGCTTGAGCTTGTGGCGGGAAAATTTTGTATGTAGCCACTTCTGCGCCTTTAAAGTGCCAGTCACTTCTGCTTCATCCAGAACCTGCTGTGCTGTAGTGTAAGCAGGTAATGTGTAGCGATCGCGGATTGATGAAGGGAGGTTTCCTTCAATTTGGGTAGCATCTCCCACTCTTAAATCTGTTGAAACTATACCGTCATTTTTACTACCAAATAAACCAGGAAGCCATTTACCTAACATTGCTATACGTCTCCTGAATTTGTTGAACTTGTTGACCGATGTAACGATAAACACCGTAGATGTCGATGAACGAAAACATCAAAATAGCAAAGGCTGCAATTACTCCTTGAGCCATCAAACCTCGCTGCATCAATTCCTCAACTCTGTTGACGTTGTGCAATCGCACTTTCGATTATCAATAAACGGGGCTTTTTTCTGAAATAGGATCGACCGCCCTTGTCCTTTTTCAGCTTTGCAAAAATACTCGCCAATATTTAGTCATTCTGCTCTCGGTGCTTTCTACCGTCGAATACAGTCCCGTTTGGACACGCCAAAGGCGATTACTACCACCGCTCACAAGCTGGCACGTCTTTTTTATCACCTTTGGACTTCTGGAAGTGCCTACTCTGACCCTGGTCTTGATGCTTGTGAGCAACAGTACCGAGAGCGCACGTTGAAAAACTTGAAGAAAAAAGCTCAGGCTTTTGGCTTAGAACTCATCCCTATTTCTCACTCCACGGAATGTGTTTCTTGAAAGTTCTATTAGCATATACTGAGAAAGATTTTTACTATTTCTCAGACTTTTCAAACGCCCCCTTACTTTTACGTATAATGAAAAATAAGGAAAGAGCAGTAAAAATACTGTATACTTCTTGTGTAGCACAGTTTAGCCTAAAGCAAAGATATTTTGAGCCAGCAAATAAGACAGATAGTAATTAAAATTACTAGAATTAATTGCAGGCCAAATAAAAAACTGAACATTTATTTCAATAGGAGCCAATAATGATTCGGAAAACAAACAATCACTCTATGCAACAAGAAAGCAATAGCTCAAAATTAAGGGAGGATGCCTCTGCTAGAAGCTCATTTCATCCTCCAAATGTTAAGTCAGCAATTGATTGGGAAAAACCAGATTTTGATGAACTTGACTTGTGTATGGAAATTACCACATACATTTTCAATGAGCAATAATTGTAGATACTAACAAGTCTAATTGCTGAATAAAACCTCTACCTGCTTTCTGTTTTTATGTTCCTAAAAATTCTTGGTACTGCCGCAGGTGGTGGTTTTCCCCAATGGAATTGTAACTGTCCTAATTGCCAAGCAGTCCGCACAAGTCGTGCAGGTGTAAATTGGCTCAACCAGTCATCAATTGCAGTGAGGAAAAACAATCAGCCCTGGTTTTTGGTCAATGCCTCTCCAGATGTACGTCCGCAGTTGGAGAAATTGCGGGAAGGACAGCCGTCTACAATTCGGTCAAGCCCGATCGCTGGTGTTCTGTTAACTGATGCAGAGATTGATCATACCACTGGGCTGATTATTCTCAGAGAATCTACGGAAAAACTACGTGTCTATGGTACAGAAACAGTACACATGGCTCTGACAGAGGGTTATCCCCTGCTATCTACGTTAGCAAGCTATTGTGGTGTGGAATGGTCTGTACTTGAACCTCATGTACCTATAAACTTGGGGTTGAATGGAGAAGATGGTTTGGAAGTGGAGGTATTTCCACTAGCAGCCAAACCACCAAAATATATGCGCCACAAGACAAATTTAGATGGATTTTGGGTTATAGGTTTAACATTTCGCGATCATACAACTGGCAAAGTTGCTACTTATGCTCCAGGTTTAGCTGAACTTGACGAAAAAATCTTAGAGCGGTTTGAGTCTAGTGACTGCATTTTAGTAGATGGCACTTGCTGGGACAATGATGAGTTGTTGGCTTTAGGAATATCCAAGCTGCAAGCCCGCGATATGGGACACTTACCCCTTAACACTAGTTTAAAAAGCCTTGCTAAACTCAGCCGTCCTCGGAAAATTCTGGTTCACATCAACAACACTAACCCAATACTTTTACCTGATTCAGAGGAGCGCAAAATTGTTGAAGCCGCAGGAATAGAAGTTGGTTACGATGGTCTAACCATCGAATTGTAATTTTGAGGTGTAAGAAAAAGCGTGTTGGAATTAGTTAAAGAACCTCTCCCGTGGACTCAGACAGAACTAGAGGCTGTATTGCGATCGCAACATCGCCGCTACCATCATCTGCATCCATTTCATGCAAGGATGAACAGTGGTGATTTAACGTCAACAGAAGTACGGCGCTGGGTAGCAAATAGATTTTACTATCAAAAAAGTATTCCTCTTAAAGATGCTGCTATCTTGTCAAACTGCACTGATTTAGAAGTGCGGCGGGAATGGATTCAACGCATCATTGATCATGACGGTCAAGGTGAGAGCGAAGGTGGTATTGAGGCATGGTTAAAACTCGGTAAAGCTGTAGGATTGTCTCGTCAAGAACTCTTAGAAGACCAGCACGTACTGCCTGGAGTTCAATATGCAGTGGATGCCTACGTTAACTTTTGCCGCACTCGACCCTGGATTGAAGCAGTGGCTGCATCGCTGACTGAACTGTTTGGCCCAGATGCAATTCGAGTACGCTTAGTTGCATTAGAACAGCATTACCCGTGGATCGATCCTGCTGGATTTGACTATTTTCGGGCACGTCTTCACCAAGCACCCAGAGATGCTCAATATGCCCTCAACCAAGTCCTCAAACACTGTAGAACTCGTGAGTCTCAGGAACGAGCAGTACAAGCTTTAATATTTAAGTGCAATTTGTTGTGGAGCCAATTAGAGGCGATTGAACGGGGCGATACTAGACCTCAAGAAGGATATAGAGAATAGGGGACAACAGACAAAAGTTAACAGTTAATTCTCTTTGTCCCTAATCCCTATAAAATTAACTACGAATTACGAATTAAATGAGTATTATAGAGAATCATGCCCAACCTCGGCTAGTTCGTGGTGTGCGTTTACGATGGGATGATCTGAGAAAGCAGCATTGGCTCCTGATTCCAGAAGGGGCACTAAAATTAAACTCCACAGCAGCAGCAATTTTAGCACTTTGTAACGGTAAACGAACTCTGAATATGATCGCACAGGAGTTGAACAAACAGTACCAAGGCGAAAATATGCTAGAGGACGTGCGCCATCTGCTCTCTCGAATTAGTGAACGAGGACTATTAACTGTAGAAGGAATAGAACCAGAACCTTTACCTCCAAATGAAAAAAGTAATTTCTCAAGTGGAGCAGATTTAAACTAAACACTATTACTAACAATGACGACTGATAGACCTTTAAGCTTAATTGCAGAATTAACATATCGCTGCCCACTGCGTTGTCCGTACTGCTCCAACCCGCTTAATTGTGGCGATCATAATTATCGTCAAGAGCTTTCCACCGAGGATTGGTTGCGAGTAATTCAGCAAGCCTCAAACTTGGGTGTGTTACAGCTTGGCTTAACCGGCGGCGAACCACTGCTACGAAAAGATATAGAATTACTTGTGGCAGCAGCAGCCAAAGCCGAACTATATACTACTTTGATTACTGCTGCTACACTGTTAACTCCAGAACGAGCTACACAGCTGCGTGATGCCGGACTCGATCACGTACAAATTAGTATCCAAGATAGTCGTGCTGCTGAGTCGGACTATATTGCTGGAACTCCCTCTTTTAATCAAAAACTAGAAGCAGCAAGATTAGTAAAAGCTTTAGGTTTTCCGTTAACACTTAATTTTGTTCTGCATCGGCAAAACCTAGACAGAATTGATGAGATTTTAGAGCTGTGTGAGGTTTTAAAAGCAGACCGAGTTGAATTAGCAAACACTCAGTATTATGGCTGGGCATATCGCAACCGTACTGTTTTACTACCCACCCGCCAGCAGTTAGAACGAGCAGATGCCGCAGTAGCATTAGCTAGAAAGCGCAATATCTGCCCAATGGGTATCTTATATGTGCTTCCAGACTACTATGAAGATTACCCCAAACCATGTATGAGTGGCTGGGGTAATCGAGCTTTAGTGATCGCTCCCAATGGCGATGTGTTACCTTGCCAAGCCGCCAGTTCAATTCCAGAACTAGAATTTGCTAACGTCCGTAACCATTCACTAGATTGGATTTGGTTTGAATCATCTGCTTTTAATCGCTTCCGGGGAACAGAATGGATGTCTGAACCTTGCCAAAGTTGCGATCGCCGCCAGCTTGATTTTGGTGGTTGCCGTTGTCAAGCCTTACTTCTAACGAACAATGCTGCTGCCACTGATCCTGTTTGTCATCTGTCACCACACCATCACCTGATTACTACAGTTACAAAGCAGGCAAATCAGGAAAACTTGGATTCCCCCCTACCTTTGGTTTATCGCTCCATGCAAATGTAATGGGCTTTCTCGCCGTCTTTTGTGAAAAATTGAGCATTATCAAACAGAATTCAGAAGTCAGGAGTCAGAATTCAGCATTAATTCTGACCAAAAAAGCGGATAGCGTAGCGTTAGCGAGTCTTCGAGCGTCTGAATAAATGGGTTTAAGACCCCTACTAAATATCAGTAAACCAAAAAGTTTTTCCCAAAGAGCGATCGCTAGTCGCGACTACGTATATTAAAGTAAGATAAGCTACTTACATTATAATTAATGCTTATACTAATCTGAAAAATTTCAAAAAATGAAATGATGAAAGTATTGTGTAGCATATTGGCTGAAAAAATTGACTGTTTCATTAGAAGGACTGGCAATAACCGCCTCAGAAACCCTTGAAGAGGTTATTGAATGCTTAGTAGAAAATTTTTCTTTTTGATTCTCAAGGACTATGTGATCAAAAGACTTTATTCGAGATTCTTATAAAGGCAGCTAGCAATGGAGATAGTATCGAAAATACAGCCAAATCATTAAAGAATGTCCCTACAGCTAATGATATTAGATATCATCTTAATAAAATTAACAATTTTGAGGAATTAGAGATACAAATTAATCAAGCATTGAAAAGTCGAATTCCTTTAGGATTGAAAAAAAA